>CAZYXZ010000071.1:0-17615 GCA_964651395.1 uncultured Frankiaceae bacterium | reverse complement strand
AAGACGCCGACCACCTCGCCGCTGCCGGGGCTGCGTGACTCGAACGTGCGCTGTGCGGTCTTCGTGGACTCCAGAGTCGCCGTCATGACCGGCAGGATACGGCGCGAGGGTTCGGGTGCCCTACTGTCTCTTCGGAGCGAGGAGGGACCGTGACCGACCACGCATGGACCGGCACGCCGGTACGCCCGCACGACGCCGCGCGCGAGAACGGCGCGGAGTCGCTGCCGTGGGGTGGTCGCCGCGAGCGGCTGCCACTGAACTGGCCGTTCGCCGAGGCCGTCGAAGGACACCGGCGCAAGGCGCTCGACAACCCTGACTTCGACCCGGCAGCGACCTTCGTCTGGGGGCAGATGATGGCGGTGGGGCTGGTCGAGATCCTGCTGTCGCTGGAACGGGAGATGGGGGCCGCCGGCCACGACCTCGCGCGCGCGGCGCTCGTCCGGGTCGGACACCGCATCGTCAGCGAGATGGTCGACGGCGTGGACGTGCCGGAGGGCCTGTCCTCCGCCGAGCTGGCCAGCCTGTTCGCGTCCTGGGTGAACGAGGTCTGCTACGCGTCGGTGGAGAACCCGGACGTCTCCGGCGACCGGGCCGGCTTCGACATCCACTACTGCCCGCACGAGGACGTCTACGGAGCGTTCGACTGCCGGATCCAGCGCTACCTGGTCCAGGGGATGCTCGATGCGGTGCGTGAGCGCTGGCCGCACGTCTCCTTCGACGTGGCCTTCATGAGCACCATCCCGTCCGGCGCCGCCACCTGCCGCTTCGAGATGTCGGCCGTTGACATGTCGGGAGCGGGCGACGGGGCCGCATCGGCCTGGACGGCCTACTCGGACCAGCTGCGCGACCGGGCCCTGACGGTGGTCGACGTCACGCATCGCAAACCGTGACCGGGCGGCGCGCCGACCTCCTCGCGTACGGGCTCGCCGCCTTGCTCGCCGGTGCCGGCCTGCTGCACTTCACGATCCCGGAGTTCTACGAACGGCTCATCCCCGAGCTGCTCGGCTCCGCGCGGGCGTGGGTCTACGGCAGTGGCATCGCGGAGCTCGCCGCCGCCGCCGGGGTCGCCGTGCGCAGGACTCGGTACGCCGGCGCGTGGGCGGCGGCGGCGCTGTTCGTCCTGGTGTTCCCCGGCAACGTGTACATGGCCATCCATCCTGGTGACACGCCACGCTGGGCGGCGATCGCGCGTCTCCCCCTGCAGATCCCGCTCGTCTACTGGGCGGTCACCGTCGCGCGCACGAGCCGGAAGGAGAGCGCATGGAGGTCCTGAAGCGGTTCCGCGTCGACGGCAAGGTCGCGGTCGTCACCGGCGCGTCCTCGGGGCTCGGCGTCGCGTTCGCGGAGGCCCTCGCCGAGGCGGGTGCCCACGTGGCCCTGGGTGCCCGGCGCGCGGATCGCCTGGAGCACACCAAGGCGTTGGTGGAGGCGCACGGTCGCGAAGCCATCGCGGTCGCGACGGACGTCAGCAACCCGGCGGACTGCGAGGCGTTGGCAGCCGCCGCGGTGCAGAGGTGGGGCCGGCTGGACATCCTCGTCAACAACGCCGGCGTCGGGGCGTCGTACCCGGCGCACAAGGAACCGCCGGAGCACTTCCGCCACATCATGGACGTGAACGTCAACGGCACGATGTGGATGGCGCAGGCCGCTGCGCGCGCGATGATCGCCGCCGGCAACGGCGGGTCCATCGTCAACGTGGCCAGCGTGCTCGGGCTGACCCGCAGCGACCTGCCACAGGCGGCCTACTCCGCGAGCAAGGCCGCGGTCGTCGGGCTCACGCGTGACCTCGCCGCGCAGTGGACCGCGCGCAAGGGCATCCGGGTCAACGCGCTCGCCCCGGGCTACTTCGCGAGCGAGATGACCGAGCCGCTGATGGCGCACGAAAGCTTCGACGCGATGATCAAGCACCGCACTCCCATGGGTCGCCAGGGTGAGCCCGAGGAGCTGTGCGCCGCGCTGCTCTTCCTCGCCTCCGACGCGGGCTCCTACGTGACCGGCCTCACGCTCCCCGTCGACGGCGGCTGGACGATGCCCTAGCACTAGTAACCTGAGCCGCATGACTGAACGGTCCTACGCCGACGTCGTGGCGGGCCTGGACATGCCGCTGCAGGAGGCGATGCTCACCCAGCGCGCGGTGCGCCGTGTCCTGCCCGACCCGGTCGACGACGAGATCGTGCTGCGCTGCATCGAGCTGGCGCTCAAGGGACCGACCGGCGGCAACGGGCAGAACTGGGAGTTCGTCGTCGTCAAGGACGCCGACGTCAAGCACAGGCTCGCGCAGCAGTACCGCCGCGCCTGGGCGCTCTACGGCCGGGCCGGCGAGCGGGTGACCAGGAACGACCCGGCGATGCAGAAGATCCTCGCCGCGGTGAAGTGGCAGGTGGACCACTTCGAGGAGATCCCCGTCGCGTGCCTGCGCGGCTCGCACGTCCGTTTCGTGCCCATGCCCGGCATCGTCGAGACGTCGCACTACGGCTCGATCTACCCCAGCGTGCAGAACCTCCTGCTCGCCGCGCGCTCCATGGGCCTGGGCGCCTCGCTGATCACGCTGCCGCTCTGGAGCACCACCGTGGCCCGCCGCATCCTCGGCCTGCCGGTGAACGTGGAGCCGTGCTGCATCGTGCCGCTGGGCTGGCCGCGCGGTGGCTACGGCCCGACGACACGCAAGCCGGTCGGCGTGGTGACGCATCTGGACTGCTACGGGTCGCAGCCATGGCGCGGGGCCCGCGCGTGACCCGCATCCCGGAGCTGCTGCACGCGGGCCGCACCTTCTCGTTCGAGTTCTTCCCGCCGCGCACGCCTGAGGCCGAGGCGGCACTCGAGCAGGCGCTCGTGGAGCTGGAGCCGCTCAAGCCCTCCTTCGTCTCGGTCACGTACGGCGCCGGCGGCAGCACCCGCGAGAAGACGCACGATCTCGTCGTGCGCATGCTGCGCGACACCACGATGCTGCCCATGGCGCACGTGACGTGCGTGGCACACACGCGTGCGGAGCTGCGCGAGATCCTCGAACGCTACGCCGCCAACGAGGTGGAGAACATCATCGCGCTCGGCGGGGACACCCCGGTCGGGTCCGACCTGCCGCACGGTGAGCTGGCGTACGCCATCGAGCTGGTCGAGCTGGCCCGCGAGGTGGCCGACTTCACCGTGGCGGTGGCCGCCTACCCGGAGGGGCATCCCCAGTCCCCCGACCTCGAGTTCGACCGCACCTACCTCGCGCGGAAGCTCGCGGCGGCGGACTTCGGCATCACGCAGTTCTTCTTCCGGGCCGACGATTACTTCCGCATGGTCGACGGCCTCGCCGAGCGCGGCGTGACCAAGCCGGTGCTGCCCGGCGTGATGCCCATCCTGTCGCTGGCCAGCATCGACCGGATGGCGCAGCTCTCCGGTGCCGCACTTCCCCGCGAAGTGGTCGAGCGGGTCGAAGCCGTCGGTGAGGACCCGGACGACGTACGGCGGGTGGGCATCGAGATCGCCACGGAGCTGTCGGAGGAGCTGCTCGAGCGGGGCGCCCCCGGGCTGCACTTCATCACCATGAACCGCTCGACCGCGACCCGCGAGATCTTCACCAACCTGCGGCTGCACCAGCCGTAGCGGCGGGCGGTCGAGCTAGGTCGGCCGCGCCAACAGGCGTTGTGCGGCCTGGTCGATCTCCGCCGCGGCGCGCGCGGTCAGGTCGTCGTCCGGCGGGCGAAGGCCGTACGCCTCCTGGTCGAGCCCGGTGCGCGCCGAGTCGGACAGCCGCAGGCGGCGGAGCACCTCCGCCGGGGTCTCCGACGGGCGACGACCCTGTCCGATCGGCGCCAGCAGCGCGTCGAGGCGGGCGAACGCCGCGCCGATGGGTCCCGGCTGGTACGCCGGACCGGCGAAGGCCCTCCGGGCCGGACCGCGACCTCGACGCAGGGTGAGGACGAGCCCACCGAGAAGGATCGTGAGCAGCCCGCTCGCGACCGGAATGGCGACGTCCCCGCGGTTGGCCAGCCATCGTGCCAACCGCACGAGCGGGACCGTGCCGAGCAGGCCGCTGCGCGGCGCGGCGACCGAGGACGTCGGGTCGAACTCGTACCAGCCGTAGTGGGGGAACCACACGTCGACCCAGGCGTGGGCGTCGTCGCCGCGCACCGTGTGGTAGCCGGTGAACGGGTTGCGGTCGCCCGGGACGTAGCCGGTCACCATCCGGCTGGGCACGCCGAGCGACCGCAGCATGACCACCATGGCGGACGCGAACTGCTCGCAGAAGCCGACCCTGGCCTCGAAGAGGAAGTGGTCGACGTTGTCGTGCCCTTCCGGTGGGACGGGTGAGTCCAGCTGGTAGAGGTAGGTGTTGCGCAGGTAGGTCTCGACGGCCTTCGCGCGGTCGTAGTTGTTGGTGAGTCCGGCGGTGACGCTCGTCGCGAGGTCGCGTACCCGCTGGGGCACCACCTCCGGGATCGCGAGATAGCGGCCGGGGCCGCCGCGCGGGCCGCCGCCGTGTGCTTGGCGAAGCTCCTCCGCGCTCGCGACCCCGACGCTGGAGATGACGCTGTAGACGGAGCCTTCCGTCAGCGTCGACTGCGTACGCAGCCCGCCCAGCTGGTCGATGCCGACGCCGCCCTCGAAGAACAGCCGTTCCGGGATACCGGCCGCGAAGACCGCGTTGGGCTGCTCGCTCTCGACGTAGAACGTCTGCGTGACCGTACGGCGCGGTCCCGGTGGTGTCGTGAACGGGTAGTCGTAGCGTGGGCCGCCGCCGAGGCTGCGGGCCCGGCCCGTGTCACCCTCCCAGGACGTGCCGTCGTACTTGTCGAACAGCGCGCCGCGCCAGCGCGCAGGCGCCGACGCACGGACCCGCATGACCACCTGCGTGGGCAACGTGCCACGGACCCGCAGGTCCATGTGGTCCGCGACGCCGTAGTAGCGCCCGCCCGTGCTGCGTCCGCCGCTGTCGGGACTCCCGGCCGGTGCCCGCAGGATGCCGCCGGTGGCGGTTCCACCGCCGCTGCCGATCCGGAACGGCAGCACCAGCGAGCTGCCGCCGGCCGGCTGTGGCAGGACGAGGAAGAGCACCGCGCCGGCGAGCACGGCGAGCCCGAACGAGCGCCCCATCCCGAGAGCCGGCCGCCAGCCCTTCGGTCCTGTGCCGCCCACCAGCCCGACGCCGCCGAGGACGTCGGCCCGGTGGGCCATGCTCAGCGCGGCGATGGCAGCGAGCCCGTAGCCGATCAGGAACAGGCCGTAGGTCATGCCCTGGCTCAGCGAACCGGCCACGGCCATCAGGGTGAGCGACGAACCCAGCGCCACCATGAGGTTGCGCGCCGCCGGCGAGTCGAGCGCCTGGAGGATCTGGAGCCAGACGAGCATCTCCGCGAGTGGGTAGCGGAACTGGTCGAGGCTCTCCAGCTCTCCGGCCGACCCGACCACGCTGAGCATGAGTGCCGTCGCGACGACGATCGAGCCGAGCTTCGCCGCCGTCGGCGCACCGTGGGCCCGCCAGCGGTGGCCGGCCGCGTACGCCACGGGCAGCAGGAGTCCGGCGACCAGGCCCTGGCTCACCGGAATGGCGGTCTCCACCACGACGGCGGCGAGTGCGGTCTCCACGGCGGCGAGTACGGCGATGCGCAGGCCCAGCAACGCCCGGTCCGCGCGCTCCGCAGCCGCCTCCGCGAGGGTCGGCAACTGGGCGGACGCCGTGATGGTCACCACGCTCTCCCCAGCTCCAGGCGGAGGTCGGACTCGCCGCCGACCAGCACGCGAGGCTCGATGCCCACCCGGCCCAACGCCGCGCGGAGGGACGGGAGTTCCGCCGCGGCGCGCGAGCCGGTCGGTACCGCGACGAGCGCGGCCGCGATGTCGCGCTGGCGGGTCAGCAGCACCGGCATCGCCGCGGTGGGCAGCAGGTCGACCGGATCGGCGCCGGCGCACCAGGACAGCACCTCCCGCACGCTGCGCACCCTGGTCGTGTCCGTCCCGGCACCGTCGGCCCGCGCGAGGACGACATGCCGGCCGTCGCGGATCGCGGCCGCGGCGAGGGACGCGACGGCGACGACGGACTCCTCGTAAGCCGGACCGGCCGAACCTCCGAGGACGGCCAGCAACGCGCCCTCGACGGGGCGCTCCATCTCGCGCACGACGAGACGCCCGGCCCGGGCGGACGTGCGCCAGTGCACCAGTCGGATCGGGTCGCCGTGCCGGTACTCGCGGACGGCGTGCAGGTCCTCGCCGGTACCGGCCGCGGCCACCGCGACCGGCTGTCGTGACGTCGCACCGCGCGGTGCACGCGGCCGCGGCGGCGCTGCGGGGTAGAGCACAGGCCATACCTCGAGCGGCTCGCTGACTGTCGCCGTACGCCGCACGCTGAGAAATCCGAACGGCGCTCCGTTGGTGGACACGATGTCGCCGGCCGACCACCGCCCGCGCGTGGTCGCGAGCACCGGGACGCGGACGCTGACCCGCCCCCCGGACGGCACTCCCTCGATGAGTACCTCGCAGGGGGCGAGCCCTGCGCACTCGTAGCGCAAGCGCTGCGCCGGCATCGGCCGCCGCCGGCGGTTCTGCGCCTCGACGACGACGTCGAGGTGCTCGCCGACCGTCGTGGTCGGTGCGTGGCGCACCTGCACGTGTGTCGCATGGGCGCGGCGAGGCGCGAGCACGGAGGCCAGGACGAGACCGACGACGAACGCCCCGAGGACGAACAGCCAGGCGGCCTGCGCCGTGCTGGCCATGGCGATCAGCAGGACACCCGCGCCGCCGACCAGGAAGGCACGCCGCGTCGGGCGCCGGCGGACCTTCACGGCCGACCCCGCCCTACCCGCCGAGCGGGACCGGGGTACGGGCGACCACCTCGGTCACGGCGCGAAGTCCGCGGCGCCACTGCCCTGCGCTGCCGGTCGCCGGCACGACGCGATGACCGAGGACCGGGAGCGCGAGGGACTTCACGTCGTCGGGCGTGACGAACTCCCGGCTGTGCAGCAGCGCCCGCGCCTGCGCACAGCGCACCAGCGCGATCGAGGCACGCGAGCTGGCACCGAGCTCGAGATCCGGGTGCTCACGTGTGCCGCGGGTCAGCGCAAGTGCGTAGTCGAGGACGGCGTCGGCGACATGCGTGCGGCGCGTCTCCACTCGCAGGTCCCCGACCTGCTCCGCGGTGAGCACGGGACCCAGCGCCTCGAGCGGGTGCTCGACCAGCTGCGCGCGTACGACGTCGCGTTCGGTGGCCGCGTCGACGTAGCCCATGTCGAGTGCGAGAAGGAAGCGGTCGAGCTGTCCCTCCGGCAACGGGTAGGTGCCGTAGTGCTCGAGCGGGTTCTGCGTCGCGACGACGAACAGCGGGTCGGGCAGCGCGTGCCGGACGCCGTCGACGGTCACCCCGCCTTCGTCGAGCGCCTCCATGAGCGCGGCCTGGGTTCGCGGCGACGTGCGGTTCAGCTCGTCGATGAGGACGACGTGCGCGAACAGCGGCCCCGGCACGAACTCGAACGTGTGCCGCGTCTGGTCGTAGACCGTCGTCCCTGTGATGTCACTCGGGAGCAGGTCCGGGGTGCCCTGGATGCGCTTGAACGACCCCTGGACCGACCGGGCCAGGGTGCGGGCCAGCATCGTCTTGCCGACACCGGGCACGTCCTCGATGAGGACGTGCCCCCCGGCCAGCAGTGCGGTCACCGCCGCCTCGACCGCCGGGCGCTGTCCGCGGATCACCCGCTCGACGTTGCCGACCAGCGCATGGGCAGCCGCGGTCGCCGTCGCGCGCTGGCTCGAGGTCTGGGTCTCCGCGGTCACGTGCCCAGACTACGTGTCTACGGCCAGCCGGGCTTGGCAACCATCAGGTAGACGATCGTCACGAGGATCAGGGCGTTGGCGATGCCGAGCACCCTCACCCGCGTGACCAGGTCGTCGACCGCCTCGTCCGCTTCGATGCGGGCGATTGCCGCGTCGATGGCCTTCGTCTCGAAGACTCCACCGATCACGGACGCCCCGATGAACAGGACCAGCGAGGCGGCCAGCCAGCCCTGCCGGAAGCTGAACTGGAAGTCGTCCCGGCTCATGTACACGAGGAGGAGTCCGACGAGCAGGACGCTGCCGCTGAGCCGGCCCAGCTTCTCGTTGCCCTGGTGCACGAAGCGCAGCTGCAACAGCGTCGCGCGCCCACCGCGGATCAGGGCCGGTGTGAACATCGACGTCATCGCCAGCCACCCGATCAGCAGGACGGCCAACAGGATGTGCAGGCTCAGCACGATGTTGCGGCCAGTCATGAGACCTCCCCGGTTCGGCGGGCGCAGTATCGGTCCGTACCACGCACGGACGCAATGAGCCGGCGCCAGCCGGCTTGGGCGCGGACCTGTACGACGGTGTCCGACGTGACCGTGACCGCCGTCCAGCCACCCGCCGCGCGGGAGACACACGCGTCGCCGGTCGGCCGCCAGAACGCCGACCAGCGCACCTTGACCACCGTCGTGCTGCCGGCCGGTGCGGAGAGCACGAAGTCATCGACGCCGACGCTGCGGAGCCGGCCCGGCCCCACAGCCAGGCCGGGGGACCCGCGCACGGCCCACACCTGCCAGTGCGCGTCCCGGAACACCGGCTGGAGGTAGTCGGGCGGGCTGCGCAGCAGCGCCGCCTCCGTCGCCGCGGACCCGTCGAGCGGCGCGTCGGGCAACGCGACGTAGCCGACGCCGGTGTCGTCGAGCCACTCCCGGTACGCCGAGCCGGTTGCGCGCGACGTCGAGCTGCCGCTCCCACCCGCGTGCGAGCAAGACGTGCCGCGCCAGGAGATCGGCCTCCCAGTGGTCGCGTGTGAAGGGCACCTCGACCCGCAACGGCTGCGGCCGCGACTTCAGGAACGCGACCAGCCCGGCGTAGTACGCAGGCCTGCTGCTCGGTGCCCCGTGCCCGGTGACCGCGGAACCCACCGGGAGCAGCAGCAGTGCGAGCAGGGGCAGCCCGGCGACCGCGGTGACGACCCGGCGCGTGCCGCGCGCGCTCAGTGCGAGCACCGGGCCGGCGAGCAGGGACGCGGCGCGAACGAGGTTGCCCCCCACGGCCGTGGGCACCAGGGCGAGGCCCAGCGTGAGACCCACGAAGAGCGCGGCGCCACGACGTACGGTCTTCTCGCCGCCGGCGCCGGCCAGCACCGCGACGCCGGCCAGCAGGCAGGCCAGCACCGTGCCCGTGGGGAACGGAAACTCTCCTCCCCCGGCGAAGGGCAGCATCAGCAGGAGTCCGGCCAGCGTGCCGCCGAGCAGCCAGCACGCACGCCGGCGGCCTTCCGGCAGCCAGGCGACCGCGGCGAGCACGAGCAGCAGGCCGGCCAGGGGGCTGCCCAAAGGGCAGAGGAAGGCCAGCGACAACGCGCGCTTGGACCCGGAGTCGAGCGCGGCGGCCAGAGCCAGCAGACCCAGCGCGAGACCCAGTGCGAAGGCGTGCCGGCCGACCGCGAAGCCGACCGCGGCGCCGAGCGCGAACCACCACGTCGCGAGCCGGCCGGACTCCGGCCGCGTCCGCTCGACGACGGCCCGGAACGCGACTGTGGCCAGGACAGCACTGAGCGTCCCGGCCAGGGTCACGCCGACGACGGCGCCGAGCGGGGGCGCGAGCAGGCTGTAGCCGAGCAGCGGATGCCCGCCGTACCACTGGTTGCTCCACAGCCAGTGCCGGTCACCCGCCAGCCAGGCGCGGTAGGTCTGGGCCGGCAGGTCGGGGCCCTGCCATCCGAGCAGTACGACGGACACGCAGAGCAGGAGCGTGAGCAGCCAGGCGCGGTGCCGCACCTAGGCGACGGGAGTGGCCGCCGGGTGCTCCGCGGGAGACGCGGCTGCCATCTCGTGCGCGTCCGGCCGGCCGGCCTGCTCGGCCCGGCGCAACGCGCTCCAGTGCACTGCGGTGATCGCCGCGGCCGGGACCCACATGAGCAAGGCCGATCCGCCCATCTCCGTCTCGCCGAGGACGACGGCCACGACGGCGATGTGCGCGACCTGGACGTGGTAGGTGATCAGCGCGGTGAGGTGTGGATGACGCGAGGGCCGAGTCACCACCCGGTCCGGCTCGTCCCGCGAGAGCCAGGTGAGCAGCCCGACCAGGAGGGCCGCGGTGAGCGTGAAGCCGAGCTGGCTGCCGACGGGCAGCCCGAACCAGAAGCCCGGACCGTCGTACTGGAACACCTCGCCGAGGTAGAACCGGTCTCCGAGCCGGGACACCGGGTCGAGGATCCACAGCGCCCAGACCGCGATGATCACGCCGAGCAGGTACTCCTGCCAGAGCACTGCCCGCGTGTGTCGCAGCCCGCTGACGATCAGGCGGCCGGCCGCGAACGCGAAGTAGCTCATGAACCCGTAGCTCAGCGGGACCATGAGCGGGACGTCGCCGAGGAAGAGCTCTTGACCGCGCAGCGCGTCGCTGAAGGCGTACCGCGTGTAGGGGAAGCCGATGTGCACCGAGCCGTTCTCGGCCAGCCCGCCCACGCCGACCGAGACGAACAGGTAGATCAGCGTGTTGCGCCAGCCGATGTGCCGGCTCGCCCGCCACAGGAACGTCGCACCGAAGACCGTGACGTACCACCGGCCGACGAGGGTGCCGAGCAGCTCTTCCACGCTGGTGATGCTAGTGGACCGGTAGCCTGCAGCGGATGACTGACATCCGGCGGGCAGGTGCTGCGGCACTCACGTGCGCGCTCGCGTTGACGCTCGCGGCCTGCACCGGTGGCGAGGAGGGCACGGACGCCCCGCCCACCGGCATCACGCCGGCCGCGACACCGAGCGGCGGCATCGCCGTCACGGCCTGCGACCTGCTGACCGCGACCGGCGTGCGCGAAGCCACCAAGAAGAACGTGCGCGGCGTGAGCAACGGACCGACGCTGGCCAGCAACGTCTGCTACGTCGAGCTGGGGCGGGCCGAACAGATCGTGCTCTCCGTCTACACCACCGCCGCGGCGGAGACGTTCCGGGGTGGTGGACCCGGCGAGCCGGTCAAGAAGCTCGGCGACGAGGCCAAGTGGCTCGAGGAGGCCCGCACGCTCGTCGTACGCCGGGGCGGCACGACCTTCACGCTGTCCCTGCTGGCCTTCCGCGACACGCAGCCGGAGGACGTCCTCCCGCAGGCCGTCGCGCTCAGCGGCACCGTGCTCGCGCGGCTGGACCGATACCGGGGCTGAACGGCGCGCGTGGCCTAAGCGGCCGGCCGGGATGCCGGAGCTACCCTGTTCCGTGTGGAGAAACGGCAGGTCGCAGCCCTACGGCACCGCGTGCTGGAGGCGATGACCGCCGTCGTCATCCGCGGTCGAAGCGACTTCCGTGAGCAGGACCTGGCCATCCTGGCGGAGCTGCGTGCCAAGGAGGGCACGCCGATCCGGCACTCCGCGTGGGGCACGCTGGCACAGCTGATCACCACGTACTCGCAGTCGGTCAGCCAGGCACCGCCGGGATCCCGTCAGGTCGAGCCGGACCTGTTCGGCTGCGTGCTCTGGATGGTCTGGTACCAGATCCACTACGCCGGCTCGTGGAGTGCGACGGGCACGCTGCGCGGCTTCCTCGACTTCGTCCGCGCCGCCCAGAACAACGAAGCCGTGCACAACCATGTCGCGCGCGAGCTGTCCGAGATGTGCATGTTCCTGCCGGAGCCGGCGCTCGCCGACCTCGCCGTGTTCCTCCGCGACACGCACCTGCCGGGCAGCGACGCCCTGGCCGGGATGCTGCGATCGCTCGGCCACGAGGTGCCGGCGTTCTCCGCACCCGTCGCCGTACCGAAGACCGTCGTCACGCTCCCGTTGGACGCCTCGAGCCTCGAGCGCGACGCCATGCGCGCGGCCCTGCAACGCATCCGCGACGACGAGCTGGCCGTGGACCGACGGCGACGTCGTGGTCGCGGCTGGTTCGCGGCCGCCGCGGTGCTCGGCGTCGTCGCCGCGGGCCTGGCCGTGCCGGTGTGGCAGGAGCCGGACACCGTCGCGGCCGGTCCGCCCGTGGCCACCCTGCCGCCGTTCCCGTCGCCCACCAACATCAAGCGCACCGGACGCATGCCCGAGCCGACGGCGATCGCCATCCCCGCGCACGGCATCGCGGCCTACCTGGTGCGGCTGGGCATCAACCCCGACAAGACGCTCGAGGTGCCGAAGAAGTACGCCGACGCGGGCTGGTACACCGGTCGGTCGCGGCCGGGCGAGCCCGGACCGGCGATCATCGCCGGCCACTACGACTCGCTCGAGGGTCCCGCCGTGTTCTACAAGCTGCACGAGCTGCGCAACGGCGACAAGATCGAGGTGTTGCTCGCCGACGGCACGGCCCAGCGGTGGATCGTCGACCGCGTGCAGCACTACGCGAAGGACAAGTTCCCGACCAACGAGGTGTACGGCAAGACGTCGCGTCCCGCGCTTCGGCTGATCACCTGTGGCGGCGTGTTCGACGTGCGGCGTCGCTCGTACAACGACAACGTGGTGGTCTACGCGCACCTGGCCTAGCCAGGTCGGCCCGCTGGGGTGCTAGACGCGACGCGAACGCACGCCGAGGCCGACGGCCCCGAGCGCTGCCGCTCCGGCGAGAAGTGCCGCGAGCGGTCCGTTGCCACCGAGACCGGCCATGCCGCCGGCACCGGTCGCGACGCCACCTACCGGCGCAGCCGGAGCAGACGCGGCCGGCTGGACCGGCGTCACGGCAGCACCACCCGCAGCCCGGCGAGGCAGGCTCTCGCAGGCGACGCCGTCGTGGTCGTCGTCGAGCGCCGCGTTGCCGGTCGGGTCGCTGTCGTACTCGGCCTGGGCGTCGTCCTGGTACTGGAAGTCCGAGCAGGTCCGGCTCTGCGCCGTCGCGGGCGAGACCAGGAGACCGCCGAGCAGAAGCGCGGCGCTGCTGTGGAGCACGATGTGGGTCGCCCTGCGCACGGTCGACTCCTTCTCGGGGGGAAGAGACTGCCTCGAATGCTAGACCTCGCCGGCCGCTTTTCAACGACCCACGGGGCGTGTTGCGTAACAGGTGTCACAGCGTTCCCCGACCACATCGACCCGAATTGCGCCCTTCTTGAGCGCGGAAGGGCTACTGCGCCAGGTTGGCGAGGGTCAGGGCGGTGGCGGAGAGCGGAACGTCCTCTTTGGCCGGATAGGTGCCCAGGACGCGGTCGCCGAGGTGCATGGTAACGCCGAACCAGTAGTTCTCGTTCCGGAAGTGGTGCAGCCGGTGGGCTCGCCAGAGACCGCGGTAGAGGCCATGTCGCGGCACGTAGTCGGAGTGGATGAGGAAGTGCGTCCACTCGTAGACCGACGTGAGCACCAACGAGGTCAGCAGCGCTGTGCCGACGGCGGGGCGGATCGGCACGAGCGTGACCCAGAGCACGACGTGCAGGAGCAGCGAGAGGTGCAGCGCGCGGCGCGGGAAGAAGATCAGCGGGACGTTCTTGGGGTCCTGATGGTGCAACCGGTGCTTGTAGCCGAGGTAGAGGTCCACCTTGCGCCCGCGGATGGTCCGGGCGCGGAAGTGCAGCACGTAGACGTGGATGACCCACTCCGTGAACGGCTGAACGACCACGATGGCGGCGGCCACGATCGCGTCCCGGAGCCCCCACCGGCCGAGCACGAACCGCAGGACCAGCGTCAGGGCCGTCGCGACTGCCAGCACGCGGGCGGTGTACTCGGCGGCGAACGAACGGGCGGCGGCGCGGAGCGGGAGTCCCCTCCCCGCGACAGTGGGAGTAGCTGTCACGACAGCAGGGTAGTCCAGAGGGATGGGCGGGGCACGCAGCGGTTTTTCCGATGTCACCAACGTGCCCGACCCGCGCGGCGGCTACGGTTCCCCCCATCCGAGTGTCGAAGACCTCCTGGGACCCACGCCACCGGAGGGAGACCGCGTGCAGCCGTACCCCGCGGGCTGGCGCCTGCTCGACGCGCTCGGGCAGCCGGTCATCGCGGCGGACCTGCACGGCCGGGTCGTCTACTGGAACGACGCCGCCATGCGGCTCTACGGATGGACCACCGAGGGTGCCCTCGGCCGGCTGCTGGCCGAGGTCGGCGTCGGCGACGACGACACGGACGCGGGGCGTGACCTGCTCGCGGCCGTCGCCGCCGGCCGGGCGTGGTCCGGGGAGCTCACCGTGCGCCATCGGGCGGGGACCCCGTTCGTGGCGGTCGTCAGCTGCACCGCGGTCCGTGACGCCGAGGGCGTCGTCGTCGGCGTCGTGATCGTCTCCGCCGACATCACCGAGCGGATCGACGCGCACCAGCAGCTCGAGGACAGCCGCGAGCAGTTGGCCTCCGCGCTCGAGCGCGAGCGGCTGATGCGGGAACGCCTCGGCTTCGCCGCCGCGGCCAGCGACGCGCTCGCCGCGTCGCTCGACCCGTCGATGACCCTGGCGACCCTCGCGCAGATTCCCGTGCCCGCGCTTGCCGACTGGTGCGCCATCCATCTGCTGGATCAGAGCGGCGCGCTCCAGCTCGCCGCCGTGTGGCACGACGACCCGGCCCAGACGGCCAGGCTGCGTGAGCACTTCGAGCGATTCCCTCCCCAGCTCCACGACCTCTACGGCAGCGGCGCCGTGACGCGCAACGGTCGTAGCCATGTCGTGCAGGATCTGCCGGACGCCGCGCTCGCGGAGCTGAGCCAGTCACCCGAGCACCTGGCGGCGCTGCGCGCCATGCGGATGTCCTCCTACCTCGCCGTGCCGCTCACCGCGCGTCACCGAACGCTCGGGGCGCTGGAACTGGTCCGCGAGAGCGGAGCGCCGTACGACGACGCGGACCGCGCCTTGGCCGAGGACCTGGCCCGGCGCGCGGGACTCGCCGTCGACAACGCCCGGCTCTACCACGACCGCGTAGTCGTGGCCGAGGCGCTGCAGCGCACGCTGCTCCCGCCCGAGCTCCCCACGATCCCCGAGGTGGACGTCGCGGCGTTCTACCGCGCGGCCGGCGAGGGCGAGGTCGGCGGCGACTTCTTCGACGTGTTCGCGGCCGGAGCGGATCGCTGGGGCGTCGTCGTCGGTGACGTGTCGGGCAAGGGCGCGACGGCAGCCGCACTCACCGGTATCGCCCGGACCGTCGTCCGGATCCTCACGGCACAGGGGGCCGGCCTGGAGGCGACGCTCGCACAGCTCAACGGGACCTTCCAGGAGCAGGCCGAGGAGGGCCAGTTCTGCACGGTCGCACTCGCCGCGCTCGTTCCGTGGACGTCGGGCGTCCAGGCGACCTTCTGCATCGCCGGGCATCCGCAACCCATCGTCCGCCGAGCGGACGGCTCGCTCGAGATGGTCGGAGAGACCGGCACGCTCCTGGGCATCGTGCCGGACGTGGAGCTGGTGGAACGCTCGGTGCATCTCGGTTCCGGAGACGTGCTGGTGCTCTACACCGACGGCGTGACCGAGCGGACCAGCGCGGGAGTCATGTTCGGCACCGAGGGGCTGAAGCGCGTCCTCGAGGAGACCGACGGGATGAGCGCCGTCGAGGTGGCCACCGCACTCGAGCAGGCGGTGGTGGACTTCGCCGCCGAAGAGATCCGCGACGACCTCGCGGGAGTCGTGCTGCGCGTTCGCTAGGCCATCGCTGGGTACAGTCGACGGACCGCCGTGTCCTCTTCCCCGGGAGCAGCTGCATGCCGAACGACATCGCCCGTCGCACACTCGTCCTCGCCGTGACTGCCGTGGCCCTGCTCGCCGGCAGCGCGCCGGCTCTCGCGCAGACGTCGTCGTCGAGCTCGAGTGCCAGTGACTTCTTCGCCGCCGAGCCCAGCCGGGTCCTCGACACACGTTCCGGGCACGGCGCGCCGGCCGGCCGCCTCCCCGCCGGCGGCACGCTCGACGTGGTGGTGACCGGTCTCGGTGGCGTTCCCAAGAGCGGCGTCACCGCTGTCGTCCTGAACGTCACGCTGGTCGGCGCGACCGGCGAGACGCACCTGACCGTCTGGCCGACCGGCACCGCACGCCCGACCGCGTCGACCGTCAACGGCGTCGCCGGCACTGCCATCGCCAACGCCGCGGTGGTCAAGGTCGGCACCGGCGGCAAGGTGAGCGTCTACTCCCCCGTCGCCACGCACGTGCTGCTGGACGTCACCGGCTGGTTCGGCTCCGGCTCGGGTGGCGCCCGCTTCCGCACGCTGTCTCCTAACCGTGTGGTCGACACGCGCTCGGGGCTCGGTGGCTACCAGCGGCGGATCCGCGCGCACGAGGCCATCGAGGTCGTGCTGACCGGCTCCGGCGGCATCCCCTCCAGCGGGGTGACAGCGGTGGCCGTCACGCTCACCGCTCTCAACGCGAGCGGCCCGACGCACCTCACCGTCTGGGGGACCGGCTCCGGGATGCCCGAGACGTCCACGCTCAACGTCAACGCCGGCGACACGGTCGCCAGCAACGCCGCGATCTCCGGCATCACGTCCGCGGGCCGCATCTCCATCTACAACCACAGTGGGTCGGTCGACGTCACGCTGGACGTCGCGGGGTGGTTCGGGCCGGGCAGCACGGGCACGCGGCTGCGGGCCCTCGATCCTTCGCGACTGGCCGACTCCCGCTCCGGCCTGGGCGTGCCGATCGGCAAGCTCGGTCCCGGCGGAACGGCGTCGCTGAAGGTGACCGGGGCGGGTGGCGTGCCTGCCTCGGGAGTCACCGCGGTCGTGCTCAACGTGACCGCGGTGCGGCCCTCGGCGCTGACCTACCTGACCACGTGGCCGTCCGGCGAGACGCGCCCGGTGGCGGCGACGCTGGCCGCGGTCGCGCGGCGTACGAAGGCGGGGCTGGTCATCGCGAAGGTGGGGACGGACGGCCGGGTGCTGATCCGCAACGTGCACGGGTCCACCGACCTGGTCGTCGACGTGGTCGGGTGGTTCGGCACGGCGAGCTCGAGCAGCAGCTCCAGCTAGCCCGGCAGGGCCGTCTCTCCCCGCAGGGCGCTCGCCACCTTCTCGAGGTCCGCGAGAATCCCGTCGACGCGGAAGCGCACCCACAGCTCCCCGGTCTCGGGGGTCAGCTGCACGTGGTCGGCTCGGGCCAGCAAGCCGGCCCCGAGGATGCGGTGCAGGAACTCGACCATCGCCACGCCCGCGGCGGGGGGCGCGCCGGACAGGGTCGGTGACGTGGCCGCCGCCGGCTCTCGCCCCGCGGTGGAGGCTCGTTGCCCCTGCGCCGCGTCCTGCACGTAGATCCGGTTGAACAGTGCGTCGATCTGCGCAGAGGGCGCGAGGGCGACGTCCACCGCCCGCACACCCGCGTACACGCGGACGTCTTCGACCATCGCGAGGTTCGTGGGGTCCACCATCGCCACCTGCAGCCGGCCCTCGCGCACGCCGTAGGCGACCGCCCCACAGCGCAACGCGCACGACTTCGGGATGCGTCCCAGCATCTCGGGAGGGATCTCCATCGCGGCGAGGTCGATGATCGGGATGTCCAGCCGACCGGCCACCGCCAGATTGATCTGCGCCTCCGTCGCGAACCCCTGCGCGACGACGAGGGCACCCAGACGACGGCCCGGTGCATCCGGGGGCATCGACGCCTGGATGGCGAGCACGGCCTCCAGCTGGTCGTCGGTGAGCAGGCCCCCCTGCAACAGGATCTGCCCCAGTGGCAGCGGCCGCGGGTCCGGCGGGACCGAGTAGTCGGCGCTCACGCGCGGCCGTTCCCCTGCACGGGCTCAGGCGACCTTGAACTGGGCGATGGAGGCGCGCAGCTCGGCGGCGAGCATGTTC
>CAZYXZ010000070.1:0-17855 GCA_964651395.1 uncultured Frankiaceae bacterium | reverse complement strand
AGCAGCTGGAAGATGTCGGGCAGGCTGAACGCGTCCAGCGAGCCTTCGAGGTTCATCCGCCCGTCCCGTCAGCCGGCCGTCAGGCCCAGCTCGAGCCGGTGGTCTCCGGGCTCGGCGTGCCGTAGTAGCCCGCCCCTGCGTCAGCGCCGTTCATGTCCAGGCCGGGCTCGACCGGCTGCGGGGCGGACCACCCCGAGCCCTCCGGCATCCCGCCGTTGTCCGTGGCAGGCGTCATCGAGACGAGTGCCTCGAGCGCGGAGTCGAAGCCGTTCTCGGTCTCGGCGTCGGGGCGGCGCAGGATGTGCGCGATCTTGACCGCCGTGCGCTTCACCTCGTAGAGCATGAGGCCGACCTTGGCGCCCTTGGCCGCGACCGCGACGACGACCGCCTCGTTCTCCGCGGAGACGAGGAAGACCGTGCCTTCCTCGCCTTCGATGTAGACCTGGGACAGCTCCCCCTTGCCCAGCCCCTCGCTGGCCCGCTCCCCCAGGGACAGGAGGGCGGCGCTCATCGCGGCCACCCGGTCCTCGTCCATGTCCGGTGGCATCGCGGAGGCCATGGGCAGCCCGTCGAAGGACACGATGGCGACCGCCTCGAGCTCCTGCGTCTCGGTCAGGAGCTCGCGGATCGCCCGGTCCAAGCGCGCGGAGCGCGTGCCGTCGTTGCGCGTGTCAGTCATGACGCACCCTTCGCTGACCTGTTGCGCGACGTCGCCCGGACAGTCGGCGTCGCTCCCCCAGTCGAGCATCGGCCGCCTTTCGCCGATCCTTGAATCGGCCAAACGGCCTACAGCTCCCCGCCCCCCGCGCTTCGCCCGGAGAGCGCATGGTCCCCGGCGGCGCGCATCGTGGCAAGAGGGGCCACCAGGCCGGTCATGAGCTGCACGGCCGCCGCCGCCTGGTGGGTCAGCACGGCCATGCCGCCCGCGACCGGCGCGCCGGCCTCCGCCGCCGCAGCGGCCAGCCGCGTGGGCCAGGGCGCGTAGAGCACGTCCAGGAGCGGTACGCCGGCCGGCCAGCCGGCTGCGGCCAGCCCGTCGGTCGCGCCGGCCGGCGTGGTGGCCACCACGAGGCCGGCCCCCTCCAGGGACCGCCCCGCCTCCGGCCACGGCCGTGAGGTCAGCTGCGCGGAACCAGCGGCGCGGCGCAGCGCCGCCCCGTCGAGGCGGGTCGGGTCGCGGACCACGAGCTCGACCTCGGCCAGCCCCAGCGCGTCGAGCGCGGCCAGCGCCGCCAGCGCGGTGCCGCCCCCGCCGAGCACGACGGCACGGCTCGGCGGCGCCAGCTCGAGCTCGCCCAGCGCGCCCAGGATGCCGGCGACGTCGGTGTTGTGGCCCCGTCCGCCCGGGACGACCGTGTTGACCGCGCCGACCCGCTCGGCCAGTGGGTCCAGCTCCGGCACCAGGCCGACGGCGGCGCGCTTGAGCGGCATCGTCATCGACAGCCCGCGCCAGTGCGGGTCGGCCAGGCACCGCTCGAGCAGGGCCGCGAGCCCCGCCTCGGCGCAGTCGATCGCGCGGTACTCCCAGTCGAGCCCGAGCACGTCGTACGCCGCGCGGTGCAGCACCGGCGACAGGGAGTGCCCGATCGGCGAGCCCGCGACGCCGGCCCAGCTCTGTGCCAACTAGACCGCCCCGGGGGTCATTGCCCGAGGACCTCGCGCTTGTAGATCTCCTTGAACCGCTGGAACTCGGCGTAGTCGGCCGTGAAGCCGGAGTTGCCGGCCTTGTCGATGACGACGAAGTAGAGCCACGGGCCCGGGGTCGGGGCGAGCGCCGCCTCCAGCGCCGCCTCACCGGGCGCGTTGATCGGCGTCGGCGGCAGGCCCTTGTGCTTGTAGGTGTTGTACGGCGAGTCGAGCGCGAGGTCGCTGTTGAACAGCTGCTTCTTCGGCGCACTCAGCGCGTACTGGATCGTCGAGTCGAACTGCAGCGCCATCCCCTTGGCCAACCGGTTGTACGCGACCCGCGCGACCTTGCCGCGCTGGTCCGCCTTCGGCGTCTCCGCCTCCACCAGCGAGCCGATGGTGAGGATCTCGTACGGCGTCCGGCCGAGCTCGGCCGCGCGGTCGACCAGCTGGAGCCGTTCGGCGGCGAGGTCGAACCGGTCCACCATCATCGTGAGCACCTCGACCGCCGAGGTCCCCGGCTCCACGTCGTAGGTCGCCGGGAAGAGGAACCCCTCCAGCCGCCCCTTCGCGTACGGCGGGAGGCCCAGCGCCGCCGGCGCCGCCGCGGCCGCCTTGAGATCGGCGAGCGGCAGCCGGTCCACCGACTTCGCGATGATCTCCAGCGTCCTGGTGACGGTGGTCCCCTCGGGGATCGTGAAGCGCGAGCGGATCCTGGCGCGCGGGTCGAGCAGGAGGGCGACCGCCAGGCTGGCCTTCATCCTCAGCCGCAGCTCGTAGAAGCCCGGCTGGATGCCGCTCGCCTTCGCCTCGGCCGACGCGGCCCGCTTGAAGGCCCCGGCCGACTTCACGACGCCGGCGTCCTCGAGGATGGACCCCATACGGCTGGCGCTGGCCCCTCGGGGGATCTCGACGGTGACGCTGCCCTCGCCGGGCCCGGCGTAGTCGGCCGGGCGGATCCGCCCGACCAGCGACTTCCCACCGACCACCGCGATGAGGGTGAGCAGGACCAGGACCGCCAGCGCCAGCCCCACACCGCGCCGGCTGCCGCCGAAGCGCTCCGGCTCGGCCTCGTCGTCGAGCGGGATGAGGCCCTCGTCGACACTCACTCTTGGTTGTCCTTCCGATCCAGCGCCGTCTGCAGGATGACCACCGCCGCGGCCTGGTCGACCACCGCGCGTTGGCGGCGGCCACGGACCCCCCGGTCGCTCAGTGTCCGCTGCGCACTCACTGTAGAGAGCCGTTCGTCCTGGAGCACGACAGGGACCGGCGACACGAGCTCGGCGAGCCGCGCGGCGTACTGCTCGGCCAGCCCCGCCGCCGCTCCGGACCCGCCGGTGTGGGGACGGGGGGGGCCGACGACGACCTCGACGGCGCCGTGCTCGGCGACGAGCTCGGCCAGCCGGCGCAGGTCTGCCTCCCCCTTGGGGTCACGGTCCAAGGTGACCAGCGGAGTGGCCAGAATCCCGTCGGGGTCGCTGACCGCGACGCCGACCCGCACGCTGCCCACGTCCACGCCCAGCCGCACTCCGGTCAACGGGGCTTGGCAACCAAGGTAGGCACGAGTGCGAGCGCCTCCGGTACGCCGTCCGGCCGCTTCCCGCCGGCGATCGCCAGGTCGTCCTTCCCGCCGCCGCCGCCGCCGAGCAGCGGCGCGAGCTCCGCGATCAGCGCGCCGGCGGACAGGCCCGCCGCCCGCGCCTCCGGTCCTGCGGTGACGACGAGGTTGGCCGAGTCCGCGCCGCGCACCGCGATGACGACGACCGCCGGGCGTCCCGGGTCGAGACGGCCCCTGACGTCCAGCGCGAGCTTGCGCACGTCGTCGACCGCGGTGCCCGAGGGCGCCTCGTGCGCGACGACGGCTGTGCCGTCGACGTCGGTCGCGCCGGCCGCCAGCTCGGCGGCCGCCTCGAGGACGGCGCCGGCCCGCAGCCGGGCCAGCTCCTTCTCGGCGTCGCGCAGCCGCTCGGCCATGGCGGCGATCCGGTCGGGCAGCTCCTCGGGCCGCGCCTTCATCGCCTCCGCCACCTGCGCGAGCAGCACGTGCTCGCGCGCGAGGAAGCGGAACGCGTCCGTACCGACGAGCGCCTCGACCCGCCGAACGCCGGCACCGATGCTCGCCTCGCCGAGCAGCTTCACGACCCCGAGCTGGCCGGAACGCGAGGCGTGGGTCCCTCCGCACAGCTCACGCGCGTAGTCACCGACCTCGACGACGCGCACCTCGTCGCCGTACTTCTCGCCGAAGAGGGCCAGCGCCCCGATCCGCTTGGCCTCCGCCTGGTCGGTGACGAACGCGCGGACCTCGAGGTCGTCGACCAGCACGGCGTTGATCTCGTCCTCGACGTCGGCGAGGACGGAGGCCGGAACGCCGGCCGGCGAGTGGAAGTCGAAGCGCAGCCGCCCGGGGGCGTTGAGCGATCCCGCCTGCGTCGCGCTCTCCCCTAGCGCCCCGCGGAACGCGCGGTGCACGAGATGCGTGGCCGTGTGCGCGCGCGAGATCGCACGCCGTCGCTCCACGTCGACCTCGGCCTGCGCGGCGGCGCCGACCGCGATCCCGCCGCTGAGCACGCGCACCCGGTGGACGACGAGGTCGGGCAGCGGGCGCGGCGGCGTGTCGAGGATCTCGACCTCGGCGCCGTCGAGGACCAACCGGCCGCGGTCGCCCTCCTGGCCGCCGGACTCGGCGTAGAACGGCGTGCGGTCCAGCACCACCTCGACCTCGTGGCCCGCGCCCACCTCGGCCAGCTCGCCGTCGGCGGACAGCAGCCCGCGCACCACGACCTCCGTGACCACCTCGTCGTAGCCGGTGAACACGGTCGCCCCGGCCCGCTCGCGCAGCGTGCGGTACGCCGAGACGTCGGCATGCCCGATGCCCTTGGCCCGCCGGTCCTGCTGCGAGCGCTCACGCTGTTCCGCCATCAGCGCACGGAATCCCGCCTCGTCGACCTCGAGACCGGCGTCGGCCGCCATCTCCAGCGTCAGCTCGAACGGGAACCCGTAGGTGTCGTGCAACGCGAACGCGCGCTCCGCCGGCAGCGCCGTCGACGACGCCGCGCGCGCGTCGGCGACCGCCGCCTCGAACAGGACGGTGCCACTGCGCAGCGTCGTGGCGAAGCTCTCCTCCTCCGTGCGCATCACGGTCTCGATCCGGACGAAGTCCGAGGCCAGCTCCGGGAACTGTGGCGAGAGGGCGTCGCGGACACTGGCCACCAGCTCCGGCATGACCTCGCCCTGCGCGCCCAGGATTCGGGCCTTCTGCACGACGCGGCGCAGCAGCCGGCGCAGGACGTAGCCACGTCCCTCGTTGGACGGGATGACGCCGTCGGCGACGAGCATCGTCGCGGTCCGGGCGTGGTCGGCGATGACCCGCAGGGCCACGTCGCTCGCCGGGTCGGCGCCGTACGCCGTGCCGGTGACGTGCATCCCGCGGCGCAGGATCGGCGCGAGCAGGTCGGTCTCGTAGACGTTGTCGACGCCCTGCAGGACGACGGCCATCCGCTCGAGGCCGAGACCGGTGTCGATGTTCTTCGACGGCAGCTCGCCGAGGATCGGGTAGTCGTAGCCTTCGCCGGCACCGCGCTCGAACTGCATGAAGACGAGGTTCCAGACCTCCAGGTAGCGGTCCTCGTCGGCGACCGGCCCACCCTCGCGGCCGTACTCCGGGCCGCGGTCGTAGTAGATCTCGCTGCACGGGCCGCACGGTCCCGGCACGGTCATCGACCAGAAGTTGTCGGCCTTGTCGCGCCGCTGGATGCGCTCGAGGGGCACGCCGACGTCGTTGTGCCAGATGTCCGCGGCCTCGTCGTCGTCGAGGTAGACGGTCACCCACAGCCGCTCCGGGTCCATCCCGTACCCGGCCTCACCGGTGAGCAGCTCCCACGCGTAGGGGATGGCCTTCTCTTTGAAGTAGTCCCCGAAGGAGAAGTTGCCGCACATCTGGAAGAAGGTGAGGTGCCGGGTCGTCGTGCCGACGACCTCGATGTCACCGGTGCGCACGCACTTCTGCACGCTCGTGGCCCGTGGCCAGGGCGGGGGCTGCTCACCGAGGAAGTACGGCTTGAACGGCACCATGCCGGCGTTGACCAGCAGCAGCGTCGGGTCCTCGGCGATCAGCGACGCGGACGGCACGACGGTGTGGTCGCGGGCTGCGAAGTGGTCGATGAAGCGACGGCGGATCTCGGCGGACTCCATGCGGTCAGACCCCGCTGGTCGGGTCCGGGCCAGGAGTGTCCAGGCCGAGCGCGGTCGCAAGCTCGAACTCGCGTTCCTCCATGCCGATGCGCACCTCGTCGGCGAAGTCGCGGATCACCTCGGTCAGGCCGCTGAGCGCGCCGACCACCGCGCCGCCGAGGCTGGACGGGGTGAGCGCCTCACGCGTCCGCCGGAGCTGGCGCGCGACCAGGATGCCGCCGGCCGCACCCAGGCCGATGCCGAGCCCGGTCCAGAAGACCCGACGGATCACGACGCCTTCCGGCTCTTTCTCTCGGCCTTGCGGTGCGCCTTGATGTCGCGCTCGAGGTCCGCGCGTTCGCGCTTGGTGGCCGCCCGACGTACGCCGTAGGTGAAGGCCGCGATCTTCACGAGCGGTCCGCCGAGGGTCGCGCCGAACAGGCTGCTCAGCGCGGCGGCGTTGGTGGTGATGGTCTGCACGCCCGCGGTGATGTGGTCCACGCGCTCGAGCTGGTCGTTGACGTGCACGACCGACTCCGTGACCTCACCCAGCAGGGGGACCGTCTTCTCGGTGATGCCGTCGACCAGCTCCTCGGTGGAGACGAGCACCTCGCCCAGCTTCGTGAGGACGAGCCCCATGAAACCGACGAGCACGAGCCAGCCGACCGCCAGCAGGAGGACGGCGATGTCCCCGGCGCTCATGGGCTCTCCTTCTCTGCCTTGTCCGGCCCCAGATCACCCAGGGTTTCACGTAGGTGCCGCAACCGTTCGACCAGGTCGCGCTCGGCGCCGTTACCGGACGGGGTGAAGTACTCCCGGCCGGCCACCGCGTCCGGTGCGTACTGCTGTGCGACCACACCGCCCGGGAAAGCGTGAGGATATCGGTAGCCCTTCCCGTGGTCGATCTTCTTCGCACCTGCGTAGCTGGAGTCGCGCAGGTGGACCGGCACGCGGCCGAGCACGCCGGCCTGCACGTCGGCGAGTGCGTTGTTGACGGCCACGGCCGTCGCGTTGGACTTCGGGGCGAGGCACAGGTAGGCCACGGCCTCAGCCAGGTTGTAGCGCGCCTCCGGCAGTCCGATCATCTCCACGGCCTGTGCGGCGGCGACCGCGACGAGCAACGCCTGCGGGTCCGCGAGACCGACGTCCTCGCTGGCCAGGATAACGATCCGCCGCGCGATGAACCGCGGGTCCTCCCCCGCCTCGATCATGCGGGCCAGGTAGTGCAGCGACGCGTCGACGTCGGAGCCGCGCATGCTCTTGATGAACGCGCTGGCCACGTCGTAGTGCTCGTCGCCGTCCCGGTCGTACCGGACCGCGGCGCGGTCGACGGCGTCCTCGAGCAACGCGAGGGTCACCGTGTCGCTGCCCGTCGCGCGCGCGGCGAACGCCGCGGCCTCGAGCGCCGTGAGCGCCCGGCGGGCGTCACCGCCGGCGATGCGCAGCAGGTGCTCCTCCGCAGTCGGCTCGAGCTGCAGCTCGCCGTTCAGCCCGCGCGCGTCGGCCAGCGTCCGGCGTACGACGGTCCGCACGTCTTCGTCGTCGAGCGCGTTGAGCCGCAGCAGCAACGACCGCGAGAGCAGCGGGGAGATGACGGAGAAGTACGGGTTCTCCGTCGTGGCCGCGACCAGCGTGACCCAGCGGTTCTCGACCGCGGGCAGCAGCGCGTCCTGCTGCGTCTTGGAGAAACGGTGCACCTCGTCGATGAACAGCACGGTCTGCGCGCCACTGTTTCCCAGTGCCTCGCGCGCCGCCTCGATGACCGTGCGCACGTCCTTCACGCCGGCCGTGACCGCCGACAGCTCGACGTAGCGGCGTTCGGTGGCCCGCGACACCACGTGCGCGATCGTCGTCTTGCCCGAACCGGGCGGGCCCCAGAGCAGCAGGGACAGCGGCGCATCGCCTTCCACCAGCTGGCGAAGCGGCGTGCCCGGGCCGAGCAGGTGGTCCTGCCCCACGATCTCGTCGAGCGTCTGCGGTCGCATGCGCACCGCGAGCGGCGCGACGCGCGCCTCCGCCGCCTCGCGGCCGTCCGCGAACAGATCGCGGTCAGGAGTCACGGAGGAAGCGGGGCGTCGATGCCGGCTTCCCGGCGTTGCACCGTGGTGATGGGGGTCGGGGCGCCGGTCAGCGGGTCACCGCCGGAGGACGTCTTCGGGAACGCCATGACCTCGCGGATGGACTCGGCGCCGGCCAGCAGCGCCGCCAGCCGGTCGATACCGAACGCGACACCGCCGTGCGGCGGTGGGCCGTACTCGAACGCCTCGAGCAGGAAGCCGAACTGTTCCTTGGCCTCTACTTCTGAGAGTCCGATGGTGTCGAAGACGCGTCGCTGCATCTCACTGCGGTGGATTCGGATGGAGCCGCCGCCCAGCTCGACGCCGTTGAGCACGACGTCGTACGCGCGCGCCAGCGCGTCCGCGGGTTGCTCGTGGAAGGTCTGCGCCCACTCCGGGGCCGGCGCGGTGAACGGGTGGTGCACCGCGGTCCAGCCACCCTCGTCCGTGGGCGCGAACATCGGCGCGTCGGTGACCCAGAGGAACCGCCACTCACCGGCCGTCGCCAGGCCCAGCCTGCGCGCGCTCTCCACGCGCACGGCGCCGAGCAGCTCCTGCGAGGCGGTGCGCTCACCCGCAGCGAAGAAGACGGCGTCGCCCGGGGCGGCGCCGGCGGCGCCGGCCAGCCCGTCGAGCTCGACCTCGGACAGGTTCTTCACGACCGGACCGGTGAGCGTGCCGTCGGGCTGCACGAGGACGTAGGCCAGGCCCTTCGCGCCACGACCGCGCGCCCATTCCTGCCAGCCGTCCAGCTCCTTGCGCGTCAATGCCGCGCCACCGGGATAGACCACCGCGCCGACGTACGGCGCCTGGAAGACGCGGAACTCGGTCGCGGCGAAGCGGCCGGTCAGCTCGACCAGCTCGAGGCCGTAGCGCAGGTCGGGCTTGTCGCTGCCGTAGCGCGCCATCGCCTCGAGGAACGGCATGCGCGCGAACGGCGTCGGGACCTCCACATCGAGCACCTCGCGCCAGACGCGGGCGAGCAGCTCCTCGACGAGCGCGTAGACGTCCTCCTCGTCGAGAAAGGACATCTCGACGTCGAGCTGCGTGAACTCCGGCTGGCGGTCGGCGCGCAGGTCCTCGTCGCGGTAGCAGCGCGCGATCTGGTAGTAGCGCTCGAGGCCCGCGACCATCAGCAGCTGCTTGAACAGCTGCGGCGACTGCGGGAGCGCGTACCACGTGCCCGGCTGCAGCCGGCACGGCACCAGGAAGTCCCGTGCCCCCTCGGGTGTCGATCGGGTCAGCGTCGGCGTCTCGACGTCCAGGAAGTCGTGCTCCTCCATCACCTGACGGATGACGCGGATCGCGTGTGCGCGGGTGCGCAGCGCCGCCGCGGCCTCCGCACGTCGCAGGTCGAGGTAGCGGTAGCGCAGGCGCGTGTACTCGTCTGTGTCGCCGGCGTGGCTCTCGATCGGGAACGGCAGGGGCGCGGCGACCGACAGCACCTCGACCGCGTCAGCGGTGACCTCGACGGCCCCGGTGGGCAGCTCCGGGTTCTCGTTGCCCGCCGGACGCGGGCCGACCGTGCCGGTGACCTGGACGCAGTACTCCGAGCGCAGGTCGCGCGCGGCCTCGGCCGGCGGTCCCTCGCGGAAGACCACTTGCACGACGCCGCTGGCGTCACGCAGGTCGATGAACGCGACACCGCCGTGGTCCCGCCGTCGCGCGACCCAGCCGGCCAGCACCACCTCGGTGCCCGCGTGCTCCGGCCGCAACGAACCGGCGGCATGCGTGCGGATCACGGCAGCTTTCCCTTCAGCACCCGAACGACGTCGTCGAGCGGCACCGCGTCCTGCTCACCGGTGGCCAGCTGCTTGACCTGCGCCACGCCGTCGGCGAGGTCGCGCTCACCGAGCACCAGGGCATACGTCGCGCCGGACTTGTCCGCGGCCTTCATCGCGCCCTTCATACCCCGGTCGCCGTACGCGAGGTCCGAGGCGATGCCCGCACGACGCAGCTCGTGCACCACGGACAGCAGCCGGGTCTTGGCGGCCTCCCCCAGCGGCACGCCGTAGACGAGGCAGCGCGACGCCGTGGTGAGGGTGATCCCTTCCGCGTCGACCGCGAGCAGGGTGCGGTCGACACCGTGCGCCCAGCCGATGCCCGGCAGCGCGGGACCGCCGATCGACTCGGACAGGCCGTCGTAGCGACCGCCACCGCCGACGGCGGACTGCGCACCCAGCCCGTCGTGCAGGAACTCGAACGTCGTCCGCGTGTAGTAGTCGAGTCCGCGCACGAGCCGTGGCGCGTCCTCGAACGCAACCGCCAGCTGCGTGAGGTGCGCGCGCACCGCGTCGTGGTGCGCGGCGCACGCGGCGCACAGGTGGTCGACCGGCAGCGGCGCGCCGGCCAGTCGGCCCTGCACCTCGTCGCGCTTGTCGTCGAGCACGCGGAGCGGGTTGAGCGCCGCGCGACGGCGGGTCTCCTCGTCGAGGTCGATGCCGGCGAGGAACTCCTGGAGGGCGGCGCGGTAGGCCGGACGGCACTCGCGGCAGCCGAGTGAGTTGAGCAGCAGGCGCACGCCGGTGAGGCCGAGGTCGCGGAACGGCTGCGCCCCGAGCGCGACCACCTCCGCGTCGAGCGCGGGGTCGTCGCTGCCGAGCGCCTCGATGCCCACCTGGGAGAAGTGCCGGTAGCGGCCGGCCTGCGGGTTCTCGCGCCGGTAGTAGGAACCGGAGTACCACACCTTCATGGGCAGCTGGCCGCGGTGCAGCCCGTTGTCGAGAACGGCACGCACGACGCCGGCCGTGCCTTCCGGACGAAGGGTGACCGATCGGCCGCCACCGTCGTCGAACGTGTACATCTCCTTGGACACCACGTCCGTCGACTCCCCGACGCCACGCACGAACAGCGACGTGTCCTCGAATGTCGGCGTCTCGACGTACCCGTAGCCGGCCAGGCGGGCCGGCCGCGACATGACGTCGCGCACGACGAGGTAGTGCTCGCTGCGCGGCGGGACGACGTCGAACGTGCCCTTCGGGGTGCCGAACCCGCTCACAAGCCGGTTCCACGGGCTGGGAGATCCACGTCACCAGCAGCGGCCGCGCCCAGCGCTCCGGCCGCTCGCGCGGCCTGCGCGAGGTAGGGGTTCGTGGCCCGCTCGTCGCCGATGGTCGTGGCCGGTCCGTGGCCGGAGAGCACCGGCAGCTCGTCCGGCAGCGGCAGGATCACCCGGGCCAGGGACGCGAGCATCTCGTCGAAGTCGCCGCCGGGCAGGTCGGTGCGGCCGATGGAGCCGGCGAAGAGGACGTCGCCGGAGAAGAGCACGACGTCGCCCTCGCCGGGCTGGGACAGCCGGAACGTCACCGACCCCTTGGTGTGGCCGGGGGCGTGGGCGACGGTGAAGGGCAGGCCGGCCAGGTCGACCACCGACCCGTCGGCGAGCAGCCGCAGGTCGTCCGGCTCGCGCAGCTCGAGGCCGCCGAAGAGCTGCTGGTTGGCGCTGAGCCCCAGGGCGATGCCCGGGTCGCTGAGCATGTGCCGGTCGTCGGGGTGGATGTAGGCCGGGATGTCCCGCCCGCCGCAGACCGGGACCACGCTGAAGACGTGGTCGATGTGACCGTGCGTGAGGAGCACCGCAACCGGCTGCAGCCGGTGCTCGGTGAGGATCGCGTCGAGGTCGGGAAGGGCCTCGTGGCCGGGGTCGATCACGACGCACTGCTCACCCGGACCGGGCGCCACGACGTAGCAGTTCGTCCCCCACGCGCCTGCGGGGAACCCGGCGACGAGCACGCGTGTTCCTCTCTTCCTGGCGGGCCGCCCACCCTACCTGCGCCTACTAGACTCCGCCGACGTCATTACGCCACGTCAGCGAGAGGGCAGCTGTGACCAGCAACAAGCGTCAGCGCGAGCTGGCACGCCGCCGGGCCGAGCGGCAGGAGGCGCGGCGTCTCGAGCGCCGCCGGCAGCGCCGTCGCCGGGCCGTCCTGATGAGCCTGGCCGGCATAGCCGGCATCGCCCTGATCGGCGCGGCGATCGCCTACGTGCCCGACTGGGTGGGCGACGACAACGTGACGGCCAACGCCACCCCGACGCCGGACCTCGCACCGGTTGCCTGCGACGCCGACGCGCCGCGCCCGGCCACCGTGCAGGAGTACAAGGCGCGGCCGCCGATGACGATCGACACCAAGAAGCCGCTGTGGGCCACGCTGCGCACCTCGTGCGGCGACATCACCTGGCAGATGTTCCCGCAGTACGCGCCGCAGACGGTCAACTCCTTCGTCTTCCTCGCCGCCAAGAGCTTCCTCGACGGCACGTTCTGCCACCGGATGACGGAGGGGCAGACGCTGACCGTGCTGCAGTGCGGCGACCCCAAGGGCACCGGCATGGGCGGCCCCGGCTACCGGCTGCCGGACGAGAACCTGCCCAAGGAGGACCCGGCGCTCAAGCTGGCCAGCTACCCCCGCGGAACGGTGGCCATGGCCAACTCCGGCCCGGGGACCGGCGGCAGCCAGTTCTTCATGGTGATCAAGGACAGCAAGCTCGCGTCGAGCTACACGATCTTCGCCAAGATCGTGCGCGGCATCGAGGTGCTGGACCGGATCTTCGAGGTGGGCATCCAGAGCGACGCGCAGACGCTGCCGCGCGAGGGCCCACCGAAGCAGAAGGTCTACATCAACGACCTGATCATCTCGCCGACGCTGCCCACGCAGGCGCCGCTGGGGAGCGTCACGACGAACTCCAGCTGAGCCGTCAGCTCTTCGAACCGACCACGCGGTAGACGTCGTAGACGCCCTCGACGGTGCGGACCGCCTTCAGCAGACTCGCCAGGTGCGTGGGGTCGGCCATCTCGAAGGTGAACCGGCTGAAGGCCACTCGGTCGCGGGTCGTGGTCACCGAGGCGGACAGGATGTTCACGTGCTGGTCGGAGAGCACGCGCGTCACGTCGGAGAGCAGCCTCGTGCGGTCGAGCGCCTCGACCTGGATCGCGACGAGGAACAGGGAACCGGCTGAGGGCGCCCACTCCACTTCCACCAGCCGGTGCGACTCCGACCGCAGCGACTCGGCGTTCACGCAGTCGTCGCGGTGCACCGACACGCCACTCCCCCGCGTGACGAACCCGAGGATCGGGTCGCCGGGTACGGGCGTACAGCAGCGGGCCAGCTTCACCCAGACGTCCGAGGCTCCCTTCACCACGACGCCCGGGTCGCCACCCACGCGCGGCACGCGCGGCCGGGTCGGGCGCGCGACCTCGGCGAGGTCCTCGATCGCGCCCTCGGGCCCGCCCAGGGACTGCACGAGCTTCTGCACGACGGTCTGCGCGGACAGGTGGCCTTCGCCCACCGCGGCATAGAGCGCGGAGACGTCGGCGAAGCGCAGGTCCTGGGCCAGCGTCACGAGCGACTCGCCGCCGAGCAGCCGCTGCAGCGGCAGGCCCTGCTTGCGCATGGCCCGGGTGATCGCGTCCTTGCCCTCGTCGATGGCGTCCTCGCGCCGCTCGCGGGCGAACCACTGGCGGATCTTGTTGCGCGCGCGCGGCGTCTTGACGAAGGTCAGCCAGTCGCGGCTCGGCGAGGCCGTCGCCGCCTTCGACGTGAAGATCTCGACGACGTCGCCGTTGTCGAGCGGGCTCTCCAGCGGGACGAGCCGGCCGTTGACGCGCGCGCCGATGCAGCGGTGCCCCACCTCCGTGTGCACCGCGTAGGCGAAGTCGACCCCGGTGGCGCCGGACGGCAGCGACACGACGTCGCCCTTCGGCGTGAAGACGAAGACCTCGTTGGCGTAGAGGTCGAAGCGCAGGTTGTCGAGGAACTCCCCGGCGTCGGTGGTCTCCTTCTGCCAGTCCAGCAGCTGGCGGAGCCACGTCATGTCGCTCGTGCCCTCTTTGTACATCCAGTGGGCGGCGATGCCGCGCTCCGCGATGCGGTGCATCTCGTGGCTGCGGATCTGCATCTCGACCGGCTTGCCCTGCGGTCCGATCACGGTCGTGTGCAGCGACTGGTACATGTTGAACTTGGGCATCGCGATGTAGTCCTTGAACCGTCCCGGCACGGGCGTCCAGATCGCGTGGATGGTCCCGAGCGCGGCGTAGCAGTCGCGGACGGAGTCGACCAGGACGCGGATGCCGAGCAGGTCGTGGATGTCGCTGAAGTCATGACCGCGCACGATCATCTTCTGGTAGATCGAGTAGTAGTGCTTCGGCCGGCCGGTCACCTCCGCCTTGATCTTCGCGGCCCGGAGGTCGGTCGCAACCTTCTCGACCACCTCGGCCAGCATGGTCTCCCGGGACGGTGCGCGGTCGGTGACCAGCCGGACGATCTCGTCGTACCGCTTGGGGTAGAGCGCCGCGAACGCGAGGTCCTCGAGCTCCCACTTCACGGTGTTCATGCCCAGCCGGTGCGCGAGCGGCGCGTAGATCTCCAGCGTCTCCCGCGACTTGCGCTCCTGCTTCTCCGGAGCGAGGTAGTTGACCGTGCGCATGTTGTGCAGCCGGTCGGCCAGCTTGACCACGAGCACGCGGGGGTCGCGCGCCATGGCGACCACCATCTTGCGGATGCTCTCGGCCTCGGCCTGCTCGCGGGTGCCGTGCTCGACCTTCTCCAGCTTGGTGACGCCGTCGACCACGCGGCCGACCGTGTCGCCGAACTCGTGCCGGATCGTCTCCAGCGTCGCCGGCGTGTCCTCGACCGTGTCATGCAGCAGAGCCGCGACGATCGTCGGGACGTCCATGCCGAGGTTCGCCAGGATCTCGGCGACGCCGAGCGGATGCGTGATGTACGCGTCCCCGCTCTTGCGCATCTGCCCGCGGTGCGCCTCCTCCGCCATGGCATAGGCCCGCTGCACCGGGCGCAGGTCGGCCTTCGGGTACGCGGTGCGCAGCGTCTTGAGCAGCGGCTCGAGCTCCGGTGCCCCCGAGGGCGACGTCTTGGGGGTCAGCCGTGCGAACGCGCTGCGCACTCGTCGGGACGACGCCGGCCCCGACTGGTCCGGACCGAAGCCGATGTCGGTGGCGGCAGCTCCGGACGCCTCGACCTCGCGCTCGAGCTCCTCGGCAGCCGATTCGCGGCCGACGTCCTCGGGGCCGGGAAGGACAGGGGCGGCCTCGTCCGACGTCGGCAGCGCGGCGTCGGGGGCCAAGGCGGAAGTCCTCTCGCGGGACTTCTCAGTATAACGAGCGGGCAGGAGCGCTCAGGCCGTGTTCAGTACGCGATGAGGGCGTGCACGTCGAGTCCGGCCAGGCGCTCGCGGCCACCGAGTGCGGGCAGCTCGACGACGACGGAGACGCCGACCACCTGGGCGCCGAGCCGGGTCAGCAGTGCCGCGGTCGCGGCGACGGTGCCCCCCGTGGCGAGCACGTCGTCGACGATGAGCACGCGAGCACCTCGGGTGACCGCGTCCTGCTGCACCTCCAGCGTCGCGGTGCCGTACTCCAGCGCGTAGGTCTCGGCGAAGGTCGGGCCGGGCAGCTTGCCGGCCTTGCGGACCGGCACGAACCCGGCGCCCACGTGGTAGGCGACCGGGGCCGCCACGATGAAACCCCGGGCCTCGATGCCCACGACGTGGTCGAGCGTCCCGCGGCCGTGATGGGCGACGATCGCGTCCACCATGTGCGCGAAGGCGCCGTGGTCGGCGAGCAGGGGCGAGATGTCGCGGAACAGCACGCCGGGCGACGGGAAGTCCTGGATGCTGCGGATCCGCTCCGCGAGCAGCGCCGTCACGTCGAACGGCGCGCGCGTCACCGGCGCTTCTTGCCGCTCGGCCGCCCGCCGCGTCCGCCCTTGCGCTTGCGCTGCTGCTGGGGGCGGGGGCGCGGACGCGCCGCGGCGGAGGCCGACGCCGCGGCCGGTGCGCCGACCACATCGGCGTCGGCACCACTGGCGGCGTCCGCGTCGGGCTCCAGGGTCGCCACCGCCGAGCGCTGCGGGCTCGCCTTGCCGCCGATCGCGCGCCCGGTCTTCGGGATCGCTCCACTCCGCCGCTGCTGCACGCGCACCGCGAGCGCCTTGAACTGCGGTTCGTGCTCCTTCAGCTGCGCGAGCATCGGGGTCGCGAAGAAGACCGACGAGTAGGCGCCGACGATGAGACCGATGAACAGCGCCAGCGCCAGGTCCTTGAGCGTTCCGGCCTTGAGCAGCCCGGCGCCGACGAACAGCAGCGCCGCGACCGGCAGGAGCGCGGTCAGTGACGTGTTGAGCGAGCGGAACAGCACCTGGTTCAGCGACAGGTTGACCGCCTCGGAATACGTCATCCGGCTGCCGGCGGCCAGGCCCTGGGTGTTCTCCTTGACCTTGTCGAACACGACGATCGTGTCGTAGAGGGAGTAGCCGAGGATCGACAGGAAGGCCGTCACCGTCGCCGGCGTCACCTCGAACCCGATCAGCGCGTAGATGCCCATCGTGATCAGCACGTCATGGATGAGCGTGATGATGGCCGAGGCCGCCATCCGCCACTCGAAGCGCAACGAGATGTAGACGATGACGAGCAGCAAGAAGATGACCAGGCCCTTCACGGCCTGCTTGGTGACCTGGTCGCCCCACTTGGCGCCGACCGTCGAGGGACTGACCTGGTCGCGCGCCACACCCAGTGTGGTCGCGAGGGCGGTGCGCACCTTCTCGAGCTCGGCGTCCGTGAGCTCGCGCGTCTGGATCCGGAACTCGTCGCTGTTGCTGCCGATGGCCTGGACGAGCGGCTCGCCCACGCCCAGACCGTCGACCGTGGTCTCGACGTCGTCGATCGAATGACCGTTGGAGGGGGCGGTGAACGCCGCGCCACCGGTGAAGTCGATGCCGAGGTTGAGGTGGCGGACGCCGAGGCCGAACAGGCTCAGCAGCACGAAGACGCCGGACAGCGCGTACCACTTGTTGCGGCGACCGACGATGTCCCACCGGTTGCTGCCGTGGATGAAGTCCCCGAAGGCGGACACTCAGACCTCCTTGGGGGTGGGACCACCGGAGACCGCGTCCGCGATGCCGACGAAGCGGCCTTCCGCGAAGAACTTGCGGCGGGCGAGCACCGTGACGATCGGTCGCGTGAAGAACAGCGCGAGGAAGACGTCGAGCAGCGTGGACAGCCCCAGCGTGAACGCGAAGCCGCGGACCGCTCCCACCGAGACGACGTACAGCACGGCCGCAGCCAGGAAGGACACCGAGTCGGCGGCCAGGATCGTGCGGAACGCGGCCTTGAAGCTGCGGTCCACACTGGCCCGCAACGCCCGGCCGCCGCGCACCTCGTCCTTGATCCGCTCGAAGAAGACGATGTAGGAGTCGGCGGTGATGCCCACCGAGATGATCAGGCCGGCGATGCCGGCCAGCGTCAGCGTGAAGCCGATCTCCTCGCCGAGGAAGACCACCAGCGCGAAGCTCAGGGCGGCGAACAGGCTCATGCCGATGATGCTGACGATGCCGAGCCCCCGGTAGACGCTGAGCAGCAGGAGGACGACCAGCGCGACGCCGAGGATGCCGGCCTTGACGCCGCCGTCGAGGGCGTCGCGGCCGAGGGTCGGCGAGATGCTCTGCACCTGCGACTGCTCGAACACCACCGGGAGCGCGCCGTACTTGAGGACGTTCGCGAGGTCGCGCGCCTCCCGCGAGGTGAACGAACCGGAGATGACCGCCTCGCCGTTGGCGATCTCGGCCTCGACGGTCGGGGCGGACTGGACGACGCCGTCGAGGACGATCGCGAGGAACTGGCCGACGTGCGCCTTGGTGGCCTTCGCGAAGGCGACCTTGCCCTTGTCGGTCATCTTGAGGTCGATCTGCCACTCGCCGGCCTGACCTTGGATGGTCGCCTCGGCGTCCTTGACGTCGCTGCCGACCACCTCCGCGGCGCCCAGCAGGTACTTGAACTGGCCGTCGCGCGAGCAGGCGACGATCGGCTTGAGCGGGTCGTCCTTGGCGGCGATCTGGGCCGCCTGCTGCTTGTCGTTGCAGTCGAGGGCGAGCAGGTCCTCGGTCGTGACCTCTTCTTCGGCCACGGGGCTGGTCGATGCCGTCGGCCGTGCCGAGGGCCGCGGGCTGGCCGAGGCGGTCGGCCGCGGCGTCGCCGTCGCGGTGGCACTCGCCG
>CAZYXZ010000069.1:1600-18209 GCA_964651395.1 uncultured Frankiaceae bacterium | reverse complement strand
CCTTGTTGATCGCGACGATCGTCTTCGACGTCTGCATGCCGGCCCGGTGCTGGATCGCGCCCGAGATCCCGATCGCCATGTAGAGCTGCGGCGACACGGTCTTGCCGGTCTGGCCGACCTGGTTCTGGTGCGGGTACCAGCCGGCGTCGGTGGCAGCGCGGGAGGCACCGACCGCGGCGCCGAGCGAGTCGGCCAGGCCCTCGATCAGCGTGAAGTGCTCCGCCGCACCGAGGCCGCGGCCGCCGGAGACGACGATGGACGCCTCAGTGAGGTCGGGCCGTCCGCCCTTCTCCTCGACGACCCGCTCGACGACTCGGGCGCTCTTCGCGGCGTCGGACAGCGTGACGCTGACCTGCTCCTCGGCGGGCGTGGCCGGGCTGGCCTCCGGCGGGGTGCTGTTGGGGCGCAGGCAGATGATCGGCGTGCCCTTGGTCACCGCCGACTGCACGATGGTCGCGCCGCCGAAGATGTCCTGGCGCGCGACGAAGCCGTCCTGGACGTCGACCGCGTCGGTCAGCACGCCGGAGCCGGTCTTCACGGCCAGCCGCGCGGCCGTCTCCTTGCCGTCGGGGCTGCTCGCGACGAAGACCGCCGCCGGCGACTTGTCCGCGACCAGCTGGGCGAGCACCTCCGCGACCGGCGCGGTCTGGAAGCCGGCGTAGTCCTCGCCCTCCGCGACGTAGACCTTCGCCGCGCCGTACTCGGCGAGCTTGTCCTTGGCGTTGGCGAAGCCGGTGCCGACGAAGACCGCGCTGGGCTCGCCCAGCTGCCGTGCCTTGGTCAGCATCTCGAGGGAGACCTTCTTCGGTGTCCCGTCGGTGTGCTCGACGAGAACGAGGATCTCGGCCATGGGTCGTCTCCTGTCTCTCGTCGCCTAGATGAACTTCTGCTGCTGGAGGAACTCCGCGAGCTTCTGCGCGCCGTCACCCTCGTCCTTGACGATCGTGCCGCCGGAGCGCGGCGGGCGCGCGGCGAACTCACGCACCTCGCTCGTGGCGTTGGTCAGCCCGACCTTGTCCGCCTCGATGCCGGCGTCCGCGATGGTCAGCGTCGTCAGCGGCTTGGACTTGGCCGCCATGATGCCCTTGAAGCTCGGGTAGCGCGGCTCGTTGATCTTCTCGACGACGCTGACGACGGCCGGCGTGTTCGCCTCGATGACGGTGTACCCGTTCTCCGTCTGCCGCTGGATCTTCACGGATGTGCCGTCGACCTCGACCTTGCGCGCGAGCGTCAGCTGCGGGAGCCCGAGCTGCTCGGCGACCAGGGCGGGCAGGATGCCGCTGCGGGCGTCCGTCGCCTCGGAACCGGCGAGCACCAGGTCGTACTCGAGGGTCCGCAGCGCCTGCGCGAGCGCGTAGCTGGTCGACACCGCGCAGCTGCCGTGCAGCGCGTCGTCGCTGAGGTGCACCGCCTTGTCCGCGCCCATCGACAACGCCTTGCGGATGGTCTCCAGCGCCTTGGCCGGACCCATCGTGAGGACGGTGACCTCGCCGCCGTGCGCCTCCTTCAGCCGGAGCGCCTCCTCGACGGCGTACTCGTCGATCTCGTTCATGACGCCGTCGACGCTCGCGCGGTCGACCGTCTTGTCGGTGGGGTCGAGCTTCTTCTCCGCCCAGGTGTCCGGGACTTGCTTGACCAGCACGACGATGTTCATGGGCGTTCGACGGCCCTCTCGTTGCAGGGTGGGGTGCGCTCGGTGCGCGGCGTGCCGGACAGATTCGCTTGCTCCGCGCTAGCGGGTCAACTCGACACCGGCGTCAGGTTGCCCGGCAGGACAGCCGCGGCGGGGTTGGGGGCCCCGCTTCGCGGACGAGGGCGGGGTTGGGGCCCCGCCCGGGGAAGCGACACAGTAGCGTCGCTGAGCGTGGGTGGCCTGACGTTGACCGGTGAGCGCACGCTGCCCGGGATCGCCGTGGAGAACTACTGGTTCCGCCGGCACGAGGCGGCCTACCTCGCACTGGCGCCGTTCTGCGCCGGTGCGGTCGTGCTCGACGCGGGCTGCGGCGAGGGCTACGGCGCGGCGCTCCTGCGACGGTCGGCAGCCCGCGTGATCGGCCTCGACTACCTCCCCGACGTGACCGCGCACGCCGGACGCGGGTACCCCGACGTGGACGTCGTCCAGGGAGACCTGCAACATCTGCCGCTGCGCGACGGGAGCCTCGAGGCCGTGGCCAACCTGCAGGTGGTCGAGCACCTGCACGACCAGCCCGGATTCGTCGCGGAGTGCGCGCGCGTCCTCCGCCCGGCCGGGACGCTGCTCATCACGACGCCCAACCGCCGCACCTTCTCCCCCGGCCGGGACACGCCGCTCAACCCGTTCCACACCCGCGAGCTGGACCAGCACGAGCTGACCGACCTGCTCGAGCCGCATTTCGACGTCGCACGCATGTGGGGGCTGCACCACGGCCGGTTCATCCGCGGCTGGGAGAAGCGCAACGGGTCAGCGATCGGCGCGCAGCTCGCGTCGGAGCCGGACGGCTGGCCGCGTCACGTGCAGCGGCTGGTCCGCGCGGTGCGCGCCGAGGACTTCGTCGTCGGCCCGGACCAGGTCAACCGCAGCCTCGACCTGGTCTGCGTCGCGGTACGACGCCCATGACCGGCACGTGCTGCATCGTGCTGCACACCCACCTGCCCTGGGTGGCGCACGCCGGCGCGTGGCCGGTGGGTGAGGAGTGGCTGCACCAGGCCTGGAGCGCGTCGTACCTGCCCATGGCCGAGCTGCTCGCCCAGTGGGCGGACGAGGGCCGCCGCGACGTGCTGACCGTCGGCGTCACCCCGGTCACCGCGGCCATGCTCGACGACGCGTACCTGCTGGACGAGTTCCACTCGTGGCTCGGCAACTGGCAGGTCCGCGCGTGGGAGCTCGGAGCCCGGCGGGACCGCTTCGCCGGGCTCGCGGCGTACGAGCACCGGCGTGCGGGGCACGCGCTCGCGCTGTTCGAGCGCGACTGGTCCCACGGCGGGTCCGCCGTCCTGCGCGACCTCGCCGACAGCGGCGTCGTCGAGCTGCTCGGCGGCCCGGCGACCCACCCGTTCCAGCCGCACGTCGTCGACGACCGCCTGGTCGCGGGGCAGCTCGCCGTCGGTCTCGACGACCATGCGCTGCGCCTCGGCCGTCGGCCGACCGGCATCTGGGCGCCCGAGTGCGGCTACACCCCGGGGCTCGAGCAGCAGTACGCCGCCGCCGGGGTGAGCCACTTCGTCGTCGACGGACCCACGCTGCTCGGCTCCGCCGGACCGGGAGCCACGGGTGCGGCATGGCGCGTGGACGGCAGCGACGTCGTGGCGTTCGGGCGCGACCTCGAGGTGACCTACCGCGTGTGGTCGCCGAAGGCCGGCTACCCCGGCGGCCGCTGGTACCGCGACTTCCACCACTTCGACCACGACAGCGGCTTTCGCGCGTTCCGCGTCACGGGCAAGCGCGTCGCCGACGACGCGAAGGCCCCCTACGACCCGGCTCGCGCATCCCTGGCGGTGCGCGCGGACGCGGAGGACTTCGTCCGCTGCGTCCGGGAGCGGCTCGACCTGCTGGCCCGCGAGCGCGGACGGCCGGGCCTCGTCGTCGTGGCCTACGACACCGAGCTGTTCGGTCACTGGTGGCACGAGGGCCCGCAATGGCTGGACCACGTCGTGCGGATGCTGCCGGAGGCCGGCGTCGACGTCAGCACGCTGAGCGCGGCGATCGAGCGAGGTCACGTCGAGGCGAGCACGCCACTGCGCGAGGGTTCGTGGGGCTCCGGGAAGGACGACCGGGTCTGGGCCGGACCGCAGGTGGCCCCGATGCTCGAGGAGTCGCGCGCGGTCCAGCAACGGCTGCTCGACGTCGTCGACAAGCTGGTCGAGCCGCGCACCGGTCGCTCGGCGGAGCTCGACCAGCTCTGGCGCGAGGCGATGCTCGTCATGTCGAGCGACTGGGCCTTCATGGTGACGAAGGACTCGGCCGCGGGCTACGCGCGGGACCGCCACGCGACGCACGTGGCGAGGTTCCACGCGCTGGCGCACGCGCTGGAGTCGCGCCGCGCGGACGCAGCACGCCACCTGGCCGCGGAACTGAGGGATCGCGACGGCCTGTTCGGCCACGCCGACGCCCGCCGCCTGGCTCGTGGGACGATCTCGCCCTCATGAACGTCCTGATGCTGTCCTGGGAGTACCCACCGCGCGTCGTCGGCGGTCTGGGCCGGCACGTCCACGCGCTGGCCACCGCCCTCGTGCGCGAGGGACACGAAGTGGTGGTCGTGTCGCGGGACCATCCCGACGCGCCGCCCGACGCGGTCGTCGACGGCGTACGCATCGTGCGCGTGACCGAGGACCCGCCGCTCGTGCCGTTCGAGGAGCTGTTGGCCTGGGTCATGGCCTTCAACCACTCACTCGCACGACGCGCCCTGTCGGTGCTCGAGGACTTCCGTCCCGACGTGATCCACGCGCACGACTGGCTTGTCGCCCACGCGGCGAAGACGGTGAAGGACCACGCCGGCCTGCCCGTCGTCGCGACCGTCCACGCGACCGAGGCCGGCCGGCACCAGGGTTTCCTGCCGGGACCCGTGAACCGCGCGATCCATTCCGTGGAGTGGTGGCTGACCTACGAGGCGCGGCGGGTGATCACCTGCTCGGCGTACATGCGCGACGAGGTGTTCAACCTTTTCGCCCTCCCGCACGAGAAGGTCGACGTCGTCCCCAACGGCATCGACCTCGCCCACTGGTACGCCGACCCGGAGCGCGTGGCCGCCCTCCGCGAGGAGCTGACCCCGGACGGCGCCCCGCTGCTGCTCTACGCCGGCCGCCTGGAGTACGAGAAAGGCGTGCACACGGTCCTGCAGGCACTGCCGCGGCTGCGCCGCCGTCATCCCGGGCTCAAGCTCGTGGTGGCCGGTGTCGGCACGCACGAGGAGGAGCTGCGCGCCATCGCCAAGACACTGCGTGTGGCGAAGGCCGTCACGTTCATGGGCTTCATGGGCGCCGAGGACCTCGCGGTGCTCGCGGCCGCGTCGGACTGCGCACTCGTGCCGTCGCTCTACGAGCCGTTCGGCATGGTGGCGCTCGAGTGCGCCGCGGCCGGCACGCCGCTCGTCGTCGCCGACACAGGCGGGCTGCGCGAGCTCGTCGACCACGAGCTCACCGGTCTGCGCTTCCAGCCCGGCGACCACGCGGCCCTGGCTGATGCCGTCACGCGTCTGCTGACCGACGAGGTGCTGGCACGCAAGCTCGCCCGCGACGCCCGCGCGACCCTCGCCCGTGACTACGCGTGGGAGGCGATTGCCCGCAGAACTCACGATGTGTACGCGCGCGCGGCACGTGAAGAGCAGACGCTGCAGGCCGGCTTCGCCGCGGAGGCGCGCGTCCCACTGCGGGTCCTCTACAGCCGCAGCGCCCTGCTCGCCGACACCGGCGACGGGGCGTGACGTACGACGCCTGGCTGGCCGGCGGCGCGCGCGTACGGCTGCCGGGCGTGGGCCACACGGTCTTCACCCGCTGGGACGGACCCGTCGACGGACCCGTCGTGACGTTGTTGCACGGGTTCCCGACCTCCTCCCATGACTGGTCGCCGGTCCTCGGCGACCTGACCGGGGCCGGCTTGCGCGTGCTGTCGCTCGACTTCCTCGGTTACGGGGACAGTGACAAGCCGCGAGGACATGGCTATCGCCTCGTCGAGCAGGCCGACGTCGTCGAGGAGCTCTGGGACCTGCTCGGAGTGCAGCGCAGGTCGCTGCTCGTCGCCCACGACTACGGCGTGTCCGTGGCGCAGGAGCTCCTGGCGCGGCCGAACGAGCTCGCACGCGTCGCCTGGCTCAACGGTGGGCTGTACCCCGACCTGCACAGGCCGACCGCCCTGCAGACCGCGCTGGTCGGCCCGGACGGGCCCGCACTCGCGCCGCAGATCACGGGCGAGATGTTCGCCGCCGGGCTGCGCGCCGTCCTCGGCCGGGAACTCCCCGACACGCTGCTCGACGACCTCTGGGCCGGTGCGTCCCGCCGCGACGGGATGCACGCGTGGCCGGGCCTGCTCGCCTACATGGCCGAGCGCCGGGAGAACGAGCAGCGCTGGGTCGGCGCGCTCGAAGCCTTCGCCGGCGACGCGCTGTTCGTCTGGGGCCCCGAGGACCCGGTCAGCGGCGGGCACGTCGTCGGCCGGCTGCGCGAGCGGCTGCCCCGCGCACGCGTCGAGGTGCTCGAGGGCGTCGGTCACTGGCCCCAGCTCGAGGCCCCGGAGCTGGTCGGACCGCTGCTGGCCGCATTCCTCGCCGCCGCCTAGTTCGGCAGCGGCGCGAGCACCTTCACCAGCTGGTTGTACACGACCGCCCAGCCAGGTCCCGGCACGCACTCCGGCGCCGTCACGTCCACGCAGATGATCGCGTCGAAGTGCGGAGGGGCCAGACCGTGGTCGGTCCAGTCCGCTGTGCGCGCCGACTCCAGCCGGACGCCGGGCAACCCTCTCCAGAACGGGTACTCGACCGCCTCCCAGTCGAGGACCAGCCCCACCACCCGCGCTTCGCGGATGCGCACAGCGCCCATGGCACCCTCGTAGGGACCGTTGAAGTAGGCCAGCCAGTACGGGAGCTCCCAGGCCGGCTGGTTCCCCCGCGAGTGCAGCACGCTTTTGCTGCCGACCAGCGGGTGCTGCCGGTTCACCAGCAGCCAGGGCGTGGCCACGGCCACGCAGAGCAACGCACAAGCCCAGGCCACCGGATCACGGAACCGGGTCGCGGCCATCGCCACGATCGGGCTGGCCACTGCGAAAAAGGGCAGTTCCAGACGCGTCACCCAAGGCTGCCACCGCACCAGCGTGGCGAACGCAAGGATGCCGAGGACGACGCTCAAGCCGTAGAGCAGTCGTCGTCTGTCACGGTCCAGCGCGACGAGCGCGACGAGGGCCAGGCCGACCAGCACGACCTGCACCGGGTTCCCGGCGGTGAGGTCTTCGCCGAAGAACTCGGTGCGCCATCGCGTACGGAAGAACGTGGACTCGGGTGCGGACGCGTCTATCCCGATCACGCGGTGCAGGTTGACCACCGTGTCGTGCACGCGGGTTCCCCACGTCTCGCTGGGCACGACGAAGTTGCTGCCCGCGTCGCGCAAGAGGTTGGAGGCGGTGATGCGCACGCCGATCCGCTCGTTGGTGATCATGCTCCGCTCGGCCACGTCCCCGAGGGGGTGGCCGTACCACCGCTGGTTCCGGACGAGGTGCGTGCCGTTCAATGCGAGGAAAACCACGGTGAGCACCGCGAACGCACGCAGGGCCGGCTGTCGCGCGCGCCGCCAGCGCAGGAGGGCCCAGACGATGATTGCCGGTCCCAGCACGAGGTATGCCGTGCCCTTGGTCAGGCACGCCAGACCGACCGCGGCAGACAGCCGGAGCAGGGTCGGTGTGCTCCGACGCTCGAGGTCCTCGAGGATCGAGTAAGCCGCCACGACGCACCAGAAGCTGACGACGATGTCCGTCTGCGTGCCGGCCGTCTGCATCAGCACCATCGGTGCGCTGAGCCAGACCAGCGCCGCCAACGCTTGGGCGCGCCGCCCGCCACCCAGCTTGCGTGTGATGAGGGTGATGCCGACGACGGCGCCGAGTGCGGCAGCCCACTGCACGAGGTTGACCAGCGCGGGTCCACCACCCAGAGCCTGGAGGTGGAGCATCGCGTACTCCGCGAACGGCGCCTCCCAGAGCTGCCGCTGGATGGTCGTCGGATAGAACGCCACCGAGCCCTGCTGCAGCCAGTGCTCGAGGCGCGGCAGGTGGAAGACGATCGAGTCGTTCGACGTCTGCGGCGCCAGCACTGCGACCACGAAGGTCACCCCGGCGAGCCCGGCCAGCACGGCCAGCACCAACGCCGTGAAGGAGCGGGGCAGCTCGCGTAGTGGGGGTCGTGCCAGTTTCGGACGGGTCAGCCCCCACCGGTCCGGGCGCAGGACGAGCCCGCTCACGAGCAGCAGCAGAACCCACGTCACGACGACGCCCGGACGCTTGAGCAGCCCTTCGACCGAGAGCAGTTCGGTGACCAGTACGACCAGGAGAGCAAGGCCGGTGGCGGCCGTCAGCAGCGCCTCCCGTCGGCCCATGCCGCGGCGGTGCAGCGCGGCCGTCCAGAGCGCGAGACACAGAGCGGGCAGGACGACGTACGGACTCACTTATGACGGCCTGACGACGCGACGACCTCGCTGGCCGCCGCGGCGACCTTGCGCGCGATGTCCGCGTGCGCCGCACGCTGGGCCTCGAGCGCGTCGTACTTCTCCAGGCGGTTGCCGACGACACGGACCGGCACTCCCACGGCGATGGAGTACGGCGGCACGTCCTTGTTGACCAGGCAGTGCGACGCGATGACGCAGCCCTGCCCGATGGTCACGCCGCGCAGGACGGACGCCTTCTCCCCGATCCAGACGTCCGGACCGATGCGTACAGGTGACTTGACGATGCCCTGGTCCTTGATCGGGACGTGGATGTCGTCGAAGACGTGGTCGAAGTCGCAGATGTAGACCCAGTCGGCCGCGAGCGCCGCCTCGCCGAACTCGATGTCGAGGTAGCAGTTGACGGTGTTGTCCTTGCCGAACACGCACTTGTCGCCGATCCGCAGGTTCCCCTCGTGGCAGCGGATCTTGTTGCCGCTGCCGATGTGCACCCAGCGGCCGATCCGCATCCGGCCGGCGCCGCGCCGGCAGTACAGCTCGACGTCCTTGCCGAGGAACACGAACCCGTCCGTGATGATGTGCGGGTTGCGCAGCTTGAAGACGAAGAAGCGCCAGTAGCGGATGAGGTACCACGGCGTGAACGCCCGGTGCCGCCACACCCACCGCAGCGACGCCCAGGTCAGGAACCGGGTCTTGCCGGCGCTCATGGGCGGAAGCCGGTGACCAGCGCGTTGTAGAAGAGGTCGCGGGGCACGAACCGTGACAGCAGCCGCTCGTCGAGCGCGCTGAGCGTCCGCCACGTGCTGAAGGCGAACAGCTTCCATCCGGTGCCCAGCCGGTCCGGGTTGACGGCGTACTCCATCGTGCGGATCGGCCAGCCGGCCCAGGACGCGGTGAGCTCCTCGGTGTCGACGCGGACGTCCACGGCGCCGGCCGCGATGGCGAGCCGGGCCAGGTCCGCGGGCCGGAAGGTGTGCAGGTCGACCTCCGCCTCGAGTGCCGCCGCCTCGCTGGATGCCGCGAGCTCGTCCACGGGCCGGCTCCACGCAGCGCGCAGGCCGGGCAGGTGCGACACCCGGGTGGCGACCGCCCAGGTCGCGCCGGCCAGTCGGCGAGCGACCCGTTCGCCCCAGTACGTGGGCTCACCCGCGAACACGAACCGCCCTCCCGGCTTGAGGACGCGAAGGACCTCACGCAGGGCCAGCTCGACATCCGGGATGTGGTGGAGCACCGCGTGCCCGACGACGAGGTCGAACTCGGCGTCGTCGAAGGGCAGCGTCTCGGCGTCCGCGACGCGACCGTGCACCTCGAGACCGTGCGTCTTGGCGTTGCGCTCGGCCACCGCGACCATCCCCGAGGAGATGTCGGTGACCCACGCCTCGCCGATGACGCCCGCGAGGGCGAGGTTCAGGGTGAAGAAGCCGGTGCCGCAGCCGATCTCGAGCACCTTGGGATAGGGCCAGCCGGCACGGCCGGCCATCTTCTCGAAGCGGCCGCGCGCGTAGTCGATGCACCGCTCGTCGTAGCTGATCGACCACTTCTCGTCGTACTGCTCGGCCTCGAAGTCGTGGTAGAGGACGTTCGCCTGCTTGGGGTCCATCGACACTAGTTCCCCACGAACTCGGCTTTGCCCGGGCCGTTCTCGATGAACGACTGCATGCCGATCGTGCGGTCCTCGGTCGCGAACAAGCCGGCGAAGAGCTTGCGCTCGATGGACAGGCCCACGTCGAGAGTCACGTCGAGGCCCTCGTCGATCGCCTCCTTCGCCGCGCGCAGCGCCATCGCCGGACCAGTGGCGTAGCGCGAGACCAGCTCGACGGCGGCGGAGTAGACGTCGTCCGGCGGCACGACCTTGTCCACGAGGCCGATGGCCAGCGCCTCCTCAGCGCCGACGAAACGTCCCGAGAAGCAGATGTCCTTCGCGCGCGCCGGGCCGACCAGCCGCGGCAGCCGCTGCGTGCCCCCCGCGCCGGGGATGATGCCGAGCAGGATCTCCGGCTGGCCGAGCCGCGCGTTGTCGCCCGCGACGCGGAAGTCGGCACACAGGGCGAGCTCGCAGCCGCCGCCCAACGCGTAGCCCGTGACCGCCGCGACCACCGGCTTCGGAATCCGCGCGACCTCCGTGAAGGAGGACTGCAGAGCACCGGACCGCCGCACCATGTCGGTATAGCCGAGTCCGGCCATCTCCTTGATGTCCGCACCGGCGGCGAAGACCTTCGGTCCGCCGTAGATGACGACGGCGCGAACGTCGTCGCGCTCGGTGGCCTCGCGCGCGGCGGCGCGGAGCTCCTCCTGCACGACGGAGTTGAGCGCGTTCATCGGCGGCCGCTCGAGGCGGATCGTACCGATGCCGGCATCGACGTCCAGGCGTACGAACTCCGGCACGGCAGGTCCTCCCGTTGACACCCCGGCGGGTCCAGCCCGCGGGGGAAGCCTACAAGCCGCGACGCAGGGCCTCGACCTGCGCGCTCAGCGGCGTCGGCTCGATACCGAGGACCGCACGAACGGAGCTGCCCGCGTCGCCCACCAGGTCGAGCTCGTCGCGTGCCGGTCCGCGGTGGCGCCGCCACCCGCGCACGCCGAGCAGCCGGTCGAGCTCGGCGCCGGTCACGACGTCGCTGCCGACGGCGTCGACGTCGACCACACCGTGCAGGCCACGCAGCCGGTCCGCGGCAACGAAGGCCGCGGCCAGGTCGTCCACCCAGAAGGGCGCGAGGCGTTGCGTCGCGGGCCACGAGGGCGGTCGTTGCCCGGGGTCGAGCGGTGCGAGGACGGCGCCGATGCCGAGCAGCACGACGTCGTAACCGCTCGCCTTGAGCGCGCCCACGCCGCCGTCCGCCATCGTCGCCTGCGAGCGCAGGGGAGCCATCGTGACGATGCGCTCGACCCCGCTGTCCTCCGCCGCAGCGAGGACGTCCGCGACGCCGTCCACGACGGAGTGCGCGCCGGTGTCGGCACCGCGGAGGTGAATGACCGTGTGCGCGCCGTCGAGCACCGCGCCGAGGCGCTCCGTGTCCGCGAGGTCGTTGACCGCGGTCTTGACGCCCTGCGCGACGAGTGGGGCAACCGCGCTGCGGTCGTCCACCGTCGCGCGCAGGTCCAGCCCACCGCCGACCAGCCGTGCGAGCACGAGCGCACCCAGCCTGGTGTCCGCACCGGTGACCACCACAGGCATCGCGCCGAACTCCCTCCCACGACCAGATCCGCAGCTACGCTGCCACAGTGCCTCGCTCACCCGTCGTCCCGCGGTGGGACAGCGTCCGCGTCGACGGCACCCGCATGTCCTACCTGTCGATGGGCAGCGGCGATCCACTGCTGTTCCTGCACGGGTGGGGCCTGTCCCCGCGCACGTACGCCACCGCTCTGCGGCGCCTGGTCCGGGCCGGCGTCCGCGTCGTGGCGCCGACGCTGCCCGGCTTCGGGGCCAGCGCGCGCCTGCCCTGGTCGGCCGTCTCCATGCCGGCGTACGCCGCGCAGGTCGCGTCGTTCGTCGACACTCTCGACCTCGGCAAGCCGGCCTTCGTCATGGGCCACTCCTTCGGTGGCGGCGTCGCCCTGCAGCTCGCCCACGACCGCCCGGACCTGGCCAGGTCGCTCACCCTGCTCAACAGCGTCGGAGGCTCGCCCTCGCGGGGCGGCACGATCACGTCCCGGCCGTGGTGGCAGTGGGCGATCGCGGCCGGCGCCGAGGCCGACCCGCGCGGGCTGCTGCGCATGCGCCCGGCGCACCTGGCCAACCTCGCCCAGGGCTTCGCCCGCGACCTCGTGCCCAACGTCGTGCGCCGGCCGGTCACGCTCACCTTGACCGGGCTGCTCGCGCTCGCCGCCGACCTGACCGAGGAGGCCGAGGCGGTCATGGCCGCCGGGCTGCCCACCCTGTTCGTCTGGGGCGACCGAGACCGCCGCGTCCTCCCCGGCGCCTTCGCCGAGCTCGCGCACGTCCTCCCGCCGGAGGTCGTCCAGGGGCGGCACGGCTGGCTGCTCACCGAGCCGGACGCGTTCGGCGACCTCCTGCACGACGCCCTCGTCGTCCACGCCATGCTGGAGCGGTCGCGGCGCGCCGGCGCCCGCGGCCTCTCCGCAGTCCCGGCCGACGGAGCTCTCGTCCCGGCCGAGCGCCGGCGGCGCGGGCGGGTCAGCGTGCTGCACGCCGGGAGCCCGGCCTGACCACCTGGCCCGGGCGTCCCGAACCGCTGGGCGCGACGTGGGACGGCGGCGGCACGAACTTCGCGGTCTTCACGGACGGCGGCACGGCGGTCGAGCTCTGCCTGTTCGACGACGACGACCGCGAGCACCGGATGCCGCTGACGGAGGTGACGCGCCACGTCTGGCACGGCTACGCGCCGGAGGTCGGTCCGGGGCAACGCTACGGCTTCCGCGTCGACGGTCCCTACGACCCGCCGTGGGGAGCGCGGTGGAACCCGGCCAAGCTGCTCCTCGACCCGTACGCCCGGGCCATCGACGGCGACCTGACCTACGACGAGTCCGTCTTCGGCGGCCCTGCGGACAGCGCGCCGTTCGTTCCGAAGGCCGTCGTGGTGCACGACGAGTTCGACTGGACCGGTGACCACCGGCCGGACGTCGCGTGGGCGGACACCGTGATCTACGAGCTGCACGTGAAGGGCTTTACGCACCGGCATCCCGACGTTCCCGCCGAGCTGCGCGGCACGTATGGCGGTCTCGCCCATCCCGCGGTGCTCGAGTACCTGACCGGACTGGGCGTGACGGCCGTGGAGCTCATGCCCGTCCACCACTTCGTCAGCGAGCCGGCCACGGTGTCGCGCGGCCTGACCAACTACTGGGGCTACAACTCCCTCGGCTATTTCGCGCCGCACGCCGCGTACAGCGCGAGGGGCCGGCGCGGACAGCAGGTCAGCGACTTCAAGTCCATGGTTCGTGCCCTCCACGCGGCGAACATCGAAGTCATCCTCGACGTCGTCTACAACCACACGGCGGAGGGCGACGAGACCGGCCCGACGCTGTCCTTCCGCGGGCTCGACAACGGCGCCTACTACCTGCTGCACAAGGACGCCGCGGACCGGTACGCCGACTACACCGGCTGCGGCAACACCCTCAACGTGCGCAACCCGCACGCACTGCAGCTGATCATGGACTCGCTGCGGTACTGGGTGACCGAGATGCATGTGGACGGCTTCCGCTTCGACCTCGCGGCCGCACTCGCGCGCGGCTTCCACGCCGTCGACCGGCTGTCCACGTTCTTCGACATCGTGCAGCAGGATCCGGTCGTCTCCCGCGTGAAGCTGATCGCCGAGCCTTGGGACCTGGGCGAGGGCGGATACCAGGTCGGTGGCTTTCCGCCGTTGTGGACCGAGTGGAACGGCCGGTACCGCGACACCGTCCGCGACTTCTGGGCCGGGCGCCGGACGGGCGTCGCCGAGCTGGCGTTCCGGCTCACCGGCTCGAGCGATCTCTACCAGGACGACGGCCGGCGCCCGTACGCGAGCATCAACTATGTGACGGCGCACGACGGGTTCACCTTGCGTGATCTCGTCACGTACGAGCAGAAGCGCAACGAGGCCAACGGCGAGGACAACCGGGACGGCACGGACGACAACCGGTCCTGGAACTGCGGCGTCGAGGGCGAGACCGACGACAGCGCCGTGGTGGCGCTGCGGGCCCGGCAGCGGCGAAACCTGCTCACCACGCTGCTGCTCTCTGCCGGCGTGCCGATGCTGCTGGCCGGCGACGAGATCGGGCGCACCCAGCTCGGCAACAACAACGCGTACGCCCAGGACAACGAGGTGTCGTGGGTCGACTGGGCAAGGACGGACACCGAGCTGCACGACTACGTCGCACGGCTCGTCGAGCTGCGGCAGGCGCACCCGGTCTTCCGGCGCCGGGCGTTCTTCCTCGGCAGGCAGTCGTTCGGGTCCGGACACAAGGACATCGGGTGGTTCACGTCGAGCGGCCGGGAGATGGACGACGCCGACTGGTCGGCGCCGGACGTCGCGACGATCGGGATGTTCCTCGACGGCGACGAGATCCACACCCGCGGTCCGCGCGGCGAGCAGGTCCGCGACGACAGCTTCCTCGTGCTGCTGCATGCGGGCCCCGACCCGGTGCCCGTCGTCCTGCCCGGCCCGCCGTGGGCGGACGGCTACCGCCTGCTCCTGGACACGGCCCACGCGGGCACGGCGCTCGACGAGGGGGCCGGGGGGACACGACTGCGCCCGGCCACGGAGATCACCGTGACCGGGCGCAGTGTCGTCCTACTGGCCGCCGAGCGATCGGCCTAGGGGTACGGCGCGCAGGGGAACTCCCCCGGTGTGCCCACCTCCACCGCACCCCGTTGGCTCGTGAAGACGAGTTCGAGGCCGGGCAGGTCCTTGTGCTTGCCCCGGATGCAGAACTCCGTGGCGCTGGCGTACACGATCAGGTCGCTCCACGGGCTGAGGTTGTAGCCCTCCGACTTCAGCAACGCGGAGTTCTCGTCCGCGAGATTCATGCCGAGGAACGAGCCGTCGTTCGTGGAGTAGGTCTCTACTGCGAGCGCAGCGTTCTTCATGTCCGCCGTAGCGGCGGCTCTGTACCCCTTGCGTCGCTGCTTGAGATACATGGGGATCGCGATCCCCGCAAGGATTCCGATGATGAGGATGACGACAAGCAGCTCGATCAGGGTGAAGCCGCGCTCGCCACGATGTCGTTTCATGTTCCACCCCCTCCCCCGAGACAAGGTGGCTCCCTGGATGGTAGCCGCAGGCGGGCGTTGGGCAACCCATTGGGCGACTTGCCCCGATTTGCGCGGGTCAGGCGCTGGCGACCAGCCCGAGGTCGGCCAGGTCGGCGAGCAGCGGGTGCCGCGGCAGGACGCGCACGGTGTAGCCGAACGGTCCCGTGCTCGCCAGCGGGATCTCGCCCTCGTAGCGGTAGGCGTCCTGACCGACCGACTCGACCAGGCGCAGCACCGCTGCGCCGGCGCGGCTGATCTGGTCGGACTCGTCCACACGCCCGTACACGGCCTGTACCTCCACGTCGTCCGGCGTCAGACCGGGCAGCGTGACGATCGCGCGCATCGTGAGCTGCTGTCCCAGCTCGGGGCTGTCGGACGGCGTGGCCGCATCCACGTGTGCGACGCGCACGCCCGGCCACGCGCTGCGCACCGCGCGCCGCCACTCGGCGAGGTCGCGGGCTGCCTTCGCGTCGTCGCCGCCGAGCACCCGGCTCGTGCGCGCCGCGGGCACGTAGAGCTGGTAGACGTAGTCGCGAACCATCCGCGACGCGAGGACCGCCGGGCCCAAGCTCTTCAGGGTGTGCTTGACCATCGACGTCCATCGCCGCGGAGGCTGGTCTCCGTCGGACTCGTAGAAGCGCGGCAGCACGGAGCCCTCGAGAAGGTCGTAGAGCGCCTGCGCCTCGAGCTCGTCGCGACGGTCCGGGTCCACCGCACCGGCGGCCGACGGGATCGCCCACCCGTTCTCGCCGTCGAAGAGCTCGTCCCACCACCCGTCGCGGATGGAGAGGTTGAGCCCGCCGTTCAGCGCGGACTTCATCCCGCTCGTCCCGCAGGCTTCGAGCGGCCGCAGGGGGTTGTTCAGCCAGACGTCGCAGCCCGAGACCAGGAAGCGCGCCAGCGAGATGTCGTAGTCCGGGAGGAAGGCGATGCGGTGACGCACCTCGGCCTGGTCCGCGAACTGCACGATCTCGCGGATCAGCGTCTTGCCGCCGTCGTCCGCCGGGTGCGACTTGCCGGCCACGACCAGCTGCATCGGCCGTTGCGGGTGCAGCAGCAGGGCGGTCAGCCGTTCCGGGTCGCGGAGCATGAGCGTCAGCCGCTTGTACGACGGGACACGCCGGGCGAATCCCACGGTCAGGATGTCGGGGTCGAAGGCGGTGTCGATCCAGCCCAGCTCGGCCTCGTCGGCGCCTCGCGTGACGCCCGAGAGGCGCAGCCGCCGGCGTACCTCGCCGATCAGGTTCTCGCGCAGCTCGCGACGGACCGCCCAGACGCTCTCGTCGGCCACGTGCTCGATCTCGTCCCACGACTTCGCGCCCTCGGTCAGCTCCGGGCCGATCTCGCGGGCGGCCAGCTCGAGGACGGGCCGCGCGACCCACGTGAGCGCGTGCACGCCGTTCGTGATGTGCCGGATCGGCACCTCGTCCGGGTCGAAGCCGGGCCACAGACCGGCGAACATGGCCCGCGAGACGTCGCCATGGAGGCGGCTCACCCCGTTGGCCCGCTGGGCGAGGCGCAGGCCCATGACCGCCATGTTGAAGATCGGCTCCTCGCCGTTGGGCTCCGCGCCCAGCTCGAGGAGGCGCTCGACAGGGACCGGGCTGTCCTCGGCTGAGAAGTACTGCGCGACCAGCTCGCGCGGGAAGCGGTCGATGCCCGCGGGCACGGGCGTGTGCGTCGTGAAGACCGTCCCCGCACGGACCAGCTCGAGCGCCGTGTCGACGTCGAGCCCCTCCTCGACCAGCCGGCGCCACCGCTCGATGCCGAGGAAGCCGGCGTGCCCCTCGTTGGTGTGGA
>CAZYXZ010000069.1:0-1590 GCA_964651395.1 uncultured Frankiaceae bacterium | reverse complement strand
AACACCTCGGGCCGCACGTCGAACTCGCGAAGCGCACGCACGCCGCCGACTCCGAGCAGGATCTCCTGCAGCAGCCGGTGGTCCGAGCCGCCGCCGTAGAGGCGGTCCGTCACCTCCCGCTCGGACGGCGCGTTCTCCTCAACGTCGGAGTCGAGCAGCAGCAGCGGCACCCGTCCGACCTGCACCTTCCAGACCTGCGCGTGCAGCCGGCCGCCACCGGGCAGTGCGACCGACACGCGCATGGCAGTCCCGTCGGGGCGGGTGAGCATCGTCAGCGGCAGGCCGTGCGGGTCGAGCGGCGGGTACTGCTCGAGCTGCCAGCCGTCGGTGGACAGCGTCTGGCGGAAGTACCCCCGCCGGTAGAGCAGCCCCACGCCGACGATGGGCACGCCCAGGTCGCTCGCCGCCTTGAGATGGTCACCGGCGAGGATGCCGAGGCCGCCCGAGTACTGCGGGAGCACGTCGGTGATGCCGTACTCCGGAGAGAAGTAGGCGATCGACTGAGGGGCGTCCTCGAGACCCTGGTACCAGCGTGGCTCGGTCAGGTAGCGCTGCAGATCGTCGTGGATCTCGTGCAGGCGGGCGAGGAACTCACCATCGGCGGCCAGCTCGGCCAGCCGGTCGGCTGTCACCTCGCCGAGCATGCGCACCGGGTCGTGGCCGAACTCCTCCCACAGCTCCGGCTCGACCGCGGCGAAGAGATCCTGCGAGGGATGGTGCCAGGACCAGCGCAGGTTCATGACCAGCTCGCCCAGTGGCAGCAGCGGCTCGGGCAACCGGGCCCGCACCGTGAACCGCCGAAGCGCTCTCATGAGTGCAGCGTATCCAGGCGGCTTGCCTTTCAAGACTCCGGGTAGGTTGGCCGTGTGATCGGGCGGATCGTCATCACCGACGTCCGGCCGCAGGTCGCATGCGGTCGGTGGCCCGCGCGCGCGGTGGTCGGCGAGACGGTGCCGATCAGCGCCACCGTGTTCCGCGACGGCCACGACGCAGTCGGAGCCAACGTCGCCGTACGCCCTCCCGGCGGCCGCACCTATCGCGTGCCCCTGCACAACGCCGGCTTCGAACGCTTCACGGGCGCGATCACGACCGACCGGATGGGCCGCTGGCAGTTCCAGGTGGAGGGGTGGGCGGATCCAGTCGCCACGTGGCGGCACGCGATCGAGGTGAAGCACGCCGCTGGTCAGCACGTCGCCCTCGAGCTGGAGGAGGGCGCGCTGCTGCTCGAGGAAGTCCTGGCCGGGCTCCCGGGTGGCACCCGCTCGACCAGCGAACGCAAGATCGCAGCTCAGGCGATCGAGATCCTCCGCGACGAGTCCGCGGACCTGGACGAGCGGGTCGCGGTGGCCGGGTCGGCGCAGCTGCTCGACGTGCTGGAGCGCCAACCGCTGCGCCGGCTGGTGACCAGCGGCGACAGGCTGGCCATCTGGGTGGACCGGCCGCGAGCGCTCTTCGGCGCCTGGTACGAGTTCTTCCCGCGTTCCGAAGGCGCCACCGCCACGACCAGCGGCACGCTGCGGACGGCCGCGGAACGGCTGCCGGCGATCGCCGACATGGGCTTCGACGTCGTCTACCGCCCGCCGATCCACC
>CAZYXZ010000068.1:0-18514 GCA_964651395.1 uncultured Frankiaceae bacterium | reverse complement strand
GCGTCGCTGAGCAGCGCGGGGTACTCGGCCCGGTCGAGAGGGCGCAGCTGGCACTTGATGGTGTCGTCCGCCAAGGGCATGCCGGCCTGGAACCGCGGAGCGCCGTAGCTCTGCACTGTGGCGTCGCAGACCGCGGCCGGCAGCTCGACGCCGCTCCCGTTCGTGCAGCGGTCGGTCAACGACTCGGGCTTGTCGGCGACCACCTTGTCGGCGAGCGGGATGGGCCGCGTGTCGGCCTCGATCGCCGCGAGCCACTCGTCCATCGCGAGCAGCCCGGCCTCGGTGAACGTCGTGTCGCCGAAGAGCGGGATCTGGCCGCGCCACAGGATCTGGTTGTTCGCGTGTCCGTGCTCGCGAATCAGCCGCTCGCGCATCGCGTACGTGCGGTAGACGTCGTGGAAGGCACCCGGGTCCGGGCCGCGCAGGTCGATGATCGCGACCTGGTCCAGGTGGGTCGCGATGTTCACCGCACCGCTGCGGAACGCACGCTGCAGCGCGGGACGGTCGGCCTCGCGGCGGATCAGCTGGTGCTCGTAGTCGATGTCGTGCGAGCCGATCTTCGCGTTGACGTCGACGAACTGAGCCGGGGTGATCAGGCCGCCGAGGAGCGCGTCGAGGCCGTACTGGATGCCGACGTTGTCGGCCGGCCGGCCGGCGAAGCCGTCCTGAGCCCGGCGGCCGAACACGTTGACCATGTAGTCGTGCAGCGAGCAGCGGACGCCCTTCGGGTTCGTCGCGCTGTAGACGTCCTCGGGCGCGACGCCGGGGCAGTCGCGGCTCGGGTCGGAGTTGGGCGGGATCACCTCGGTGAAGGTGATCGGGTTGGTCGGGTTCGGGTGGTCGTAGATGAGTGACATCTGCGCCGGCGTCCACGGCGACGTCGGGTCCCACAGCGTCGGGTTCTCGAAGTACCGGCGCAGCAGGATGTAGTCCTCCTTCTGCATGCCGGAGGACCACGAGTCGGTGAAGCTGCAGGCCGGCAGGATGCCCTGGTAGAAGCCGGGGTAGGCGTTGGCGACCTGCTGCTGCGCGAGCGACCCGCCCGAGCAGCCGGTGCCGATCGTGTAGCGCAACGTGCCGTACGTCTCGATGAGGTGTTCCTTCGTCATGACCATGGCCTCGGCCTCGGTCACGATGTTGCAGTTGTGCCCGGCGTTGTTGAGCGCGTGCGACATCACCGCGAAGCCGCGCCCCAGCGCCAGGGTCGGGCTGTTGCCGGCCACCTGGTCGCCGGTGACGCTCGGCGCGCCGGCCATCTCGTACGCCGTGTCGCAGCTCGCACCGTGGGTGATGAGCAGCTTGTGGTTGAACTGCGGCTGCGGCGCCCACGGCTCCCACGGCTGCTCGGGGTCGTAGAGCACCGCGATGGAGTAGTTGTCGCGGTCGATGACGCCCCGCTCGAGACGGATGACGAACGGCACGGTCACGCCGTGGTCGGTGGTCGTCTCGGCCACGTCGCTCGGCGGCGACTCGGGGTCGTAGGGCTGGAAGCCGGTCTGCGTCGGGTCGGTCGACATGTACTGGAACTCGTACGTCGGCGCGCGGTTGCACTGCGTGTCCGTGCCGCCCGGGTCGCAGGTCCAGGGCTGGATCTGCGGGCCGGCGAACACCGGGCCGCCGATCGGGTGGTTGCGGACGACGAGGCGCGCGCCGCGGCCGTCGGCCAGCCGGGCCGTCAGCGTGTTGTCGCCGAGGCGCAGGCCGGTGAGGCGCCCCTCGAGGGTGCCGTCGGGGAGCGACACGAGCTGCTTCGTCGCGTCGCGTCCCTCGACGTCGAGCCGCAGGTCGGCCGCCGAGGCCAGGCGCGGCAGCGTGACCCGGATCAGCACGTCCCCGCCGGAGATCAGGTCGGCGCGGTTGGAGAGCACCTCGATGGTCAGCGGCGCCGGTGCGGGACCGGGCTTCGTCGCGGGGGCGCCCAGCGCCGGGACCAGGGCCGCGCCCAGCACCCCGGCGGCAGCGAGAAGCGGCAGGCGTCGGACGGACATGGGCGTCCCCTCGGTCCTCGGGCGGCACGCCGCTGACGAGCAGGCCACGCGAGTCTTCGCGTTGCGGTGTCGCATTCCTCCCGGTCCCGCCACCCGGGCCTTACCTGGTGGCGGCCGGGCTGTGTGCGACCATCGGTGGACTTCCCCCTCCCGGCCGGGCCGGGTCGCCCCGAAAGGCTGTCGTGCTTCCCCGACCCGCCGTGCGCCGCGTGGCCGACGTCCTCGTCGTGCTGGGGCTGGTCGCCCTCGGGCTTGTCGTGCCGACCCCGGCGTACGCCGAGGTGCGCGTGCTCCCGCCGGTCGTCCGCGAGCGCCGGCTGCCCACGCTCGACCACAGCGCGACCGTCGTGCTGCCGATCACCGCGGACAGCGTCGCCGTGCACTGGCTCGGCCAACACGAGGCCGTCGTCACCGTCGCGATGTCCGGCGACGGGCTCGCCTACGGCACGCCGGTGCGCGTCCGGCACGACGAGGTCGGCCCCGACAACGGCCGCACCTGGGGTGCGCTGCTCTCGGCCGGTGACGCGCGTGCCGTCCGGCTGACCGCCGACCGGCCGCTCGAGGACGTCGTCGTCGTCGCGATCGCCGACGACGCGCCGCGCGTCGTGCGTCAGCCGGTAGGCCAGCGCTCCGCGGCCGCTGCCGTCAACGCGCCCGAGATCCGCACGCGTGCCGAGTGGGGCGCCGACGAGACGAAGCGCACCGGTACGCCGAGCTTCGGCACCATCAGCAAGCTGGTCGTCCACCACACCGCCGGCGGACCCACCGGCACGCAGTCCACCGAGGAGTACATCCGCGGCGTGTACGCGTACCACACGGCGCCGCAGCCGACCGGCCAGGGCTGGTCGGACATCGGCTACAACTTCCTGATCGGCGCGGACGGCCGGGTCTTCGAAGGCAGGTGGGCCCGCGCGTACCTTCCGGGCGAGCTGCACGACGGCGAGAACAGCAACGGCAAGGGCGTCGTCGGCGCACACGCGGCCGACAACAACACCGGCTCCGTCGGCGTCTCGCTGATCGGCAACTTCGAGCCGGTCGTCAGCGGCGGCAGCGGCGACGCGCCGCAGGTGATGAAGGACAGCCTGGTCGACGTGCTGGCGTGGAAGGCCGGCAAGCACGGCATCGACCCGACGGGCACGGCGACGTGGACCAAGAGCGGCAGCCAGGTCACCCTCGGCACGATCGTCGGTCACCGCGATGTCGGGGCGACCGCCTGCCCGGGCGGTGACTTCTACGCCGGGCTGTCCGCGATCCGCACCGCCGTGCAGGAGCGCCTGGTCGGGCCCGGCCGGCTCCAGGCGGTGACGCCCAAGCGCATCCTCGACACGCGGGAGGGTCCGCTCGCCGGTCCGGTCGTGGGCGGCTCGGCTCAGCCGCTGCAGGTCCGCGGCCAGGGTGGCGTGCCGTCGCAGGGCGTGAGCGCGGTCGTCCTCAACGTCACCGCCATCGACCCGACGACCGCGGGCTACCTCACCGTCTACCCCGACGGCATCACGCGGCCCGAGGCGAGCAACGTGAACTTCGTCGCCGGCCAGACCGTGCCGAACCTCGTCATGGTCGCCGTTCCGCAGAACGGGTTGGTCAACATCTACAACTCCGGCGGCGCCACGCATGTCGCCGCCGACGTCGTCGGCTGGTACGACGACGAGTCGGCGCCTGCCGCCAGCCGGCTGCAGCCCGTCGTACCGGCGCGCCTGCTCGACTCGCGCCTCACGGGCGGCGCCATCACTCCCGGGGAGAGCCGGTCGCTGACGGTGACCGGCGCGGGTGGGCTCCCGTCCAGCGGCGTCGATGCGGTGCTGGTCAACGTCACCGCGATCAGCCCGACGGCGGCCAGCTACCTGACCGTCTATCCCGACGGTGCGGGCGTGCCCGACACGAGCAACCTCAACCTCGCGCCCCGGCGGACGAAGCCGAACCTGGTCCTGGTGAAGGTCGGCGGCAACGGCGTCATCAGGCTCTACAACGCCGCCGGCTACACGCACGTCGCCGTCGACGTCGTCGGCTGGCACGGCGGACCGTCGACCGTCGCCCGAGGTCGCTACCGGCCGGTCGGCCCGGCCCGGCTGCTCGACACGCGGGTCGGGACGCCGAAGCCACTCGGTCCCGGTGGCTTCCGCGTGATCCAGCCGGCGGGGACCCCTGGCATCCCGCTCGACGCGTCGGCCGTCGTACTCAACGTGACGGCGGTGCTGCCGACCGCGGCCGGCTACCTCACGGCGTACCCGCCGGACGCCTCGAAGCCGGAGACCAGCAACCTCAACTTCGTGCCGGGTGACGTCGTGCCCAACCTCGTGGTCGTCCGGCTGTCCGGCGACGGCAAGGTGGCCTTCTACAACTCCGGCGGTTCGACCCACCTGGTCGTGGACGTCATGGGCTGGTTCACGCCGGACTGAAATCCGTAGCGGCCGTGTGCGGCGCATGCTGAAGTAGCACGCATGCCGACCGCGTCGTCGTTCCTCGTCTTCGGGCTCGCCGCACTGCTGCTGCTGGTGATCCCCGGCCCGTCCGTGCTCTACATCGTGACGCGGAGCATCGCTCAGGGCCGCTCGGCCGGAATCGCCTCGATGCTCGGCGTGCACACCGGCACGCTCGTGCACATCGTCTTCGCGGCGGCGGGAGTCTCCGCGCTGCTGGTCGCGTCGTCCGCGGCGTTCACCGTCGTGAAGCTGCTGGGCGCGGCGTACCTGGTCGGGCTCGGCGTCCACCGGCTCACGCGCCGTTCCCTCGACCTCACCGACGCCCCGGCCCTGACCAGGACCAGCAACCGGCGGCTCTACGTCCAGGGCATCGTCGTGAACGTGCTCAACCCGAAGACCGCGCTGTTCTTCCTCGCCTTCCTGCCGCAGTTCGTCGATCCCGACCGTGGCCCGGTGGCCGGCCAGGCCGTGCTCCTCGGGCTGACCTTCGTGCTGCTCGGCATCGTCAGCGACGGCTGCTACGCGCTGGCCGCCGGTGCGCTCGGTGAGCGGCTGCGGCGCAGCCCGCGCTTCGCCCGCCGTACCGACCGCGCGAGCGGCCTGATCTACATCGGCCTCGGCCTCACCGCGGCCCTCGCCCACCAGCCCAATTCCTCCACAGTGGAGGCTGCTGGCCGTATGCCGGCCAGAATCCTCCACGGTTGAGCGGCAATTGGCTGTTGCGCGCGCTGGTATCGTGCCCCCTCGCATGAGCAGCGGCGCCGCTAGCTCAATTGGCAGAGCAGCGGACTCTTAATCCGCGGGTTCGGGGTTCGAGTCCCTGGCGGCGCACCATCTCGTTGCCGCCTGCATGAGGAGGCTCGATGTCGAGGTCACGCAGGATGATCAGACAGTTGTCGATCGTTGCCGTCGCCACAGTGGGTAGCGTTGCCGCGCTCGGAGCGCCGGCGAGCGCTGCCACCGGGCCGGCCATTCCGAACATCAGCATCGACGTGGGTCACACGCACGCCTCGCTGCTGAACCTGCCGATCGGGCAGCCCGGTGTCATCGCCATCGGCGAGATCTCCGTCAGATCAGGTCGGACGCACGCATCGCTGCTCAACCTGACCCTCGGTCAGCCGGGAGTCCCCAATCAGATCGGCGAAATCACCGTCGGTGCCGGAGGTCGTACCTTCGCCTCACTACTGAACCTGCCGATCGGGCAGCCCGGAACGTTTTGATGACCGGCGGCCGCTGAGACGACTGCGGCATGACCACCATCGGCCGCCGGCTGCTCGCGCTTCTTGTCGTCGTCGCGTCCGTCGTGCCGGCGATCACCACCGTGCACGCCGCCGAACCCACCGTCTGGCTGTGCCGGCCGGGGATGGCCGACGACCCGTGCGAGATCCCGCTCGACACGACAGTCGAGCAGAAGAGCGGCGACGACATCGTTCTGCGCATCCCGCAGCGGCCACCACAGGAGCGCCGGCCGATCGACTGCTTCTACGTCTACCCCACCGTGTCCAACCAGCTCTCCGCCAACGCGGACAAGAGCCGTGACCCGGAGCTCGAGTCGATCGCGAAGTACCAGGCTGCGCCGTTCTCCCCGCTCTGCCGGATGTACGCGCCGATCTACCGCCAGGGCACGCTCGCCTCGATCGCCATCAGCCAGGCCGGACTGCAGGACACCAACAGCGTGCGCACCATCGCGTACGGCGACGTCGTCGCCGCGTGGCGCGACTACCTGAAGAACGACAACCGCGGCCGTGGCTTCGTGCTGATCGGCCACTCCCAGGGGACGCGCATGCTGCGCGCATTGCTCCGGCTCGAGATCGATCCCAACCCCGCGTTGCGGCGACGACTCGTCGGCGCGGTGCTGCTCGGCGGCAACGTCACGGTGGCACAGGGCAGGACGACAGGTGGCGACTTCCGGCACACGCCGGTGTGCACGCGCCGTGGCCAGTACGGCTGCGTCGTGGCCTTCTCCACCTACGCCGAGGACCCGGCGGACGACAGCCGCTTCGGCCGCACCGGTGAGCCGACCAACGACCCGTTCGGGCTGCCCTCCGGCCCGGGCTACGAGGTCGCCTGCACCGATCCGGGCGTCCTCAGCGGCCAGCGTGCACCGGTGGGCGTGACGCTGCCGAGCGAGCAGTTCGCGTACGGGCCGATCTGGGCGGGGATCATCGTGACGAACGGCGGCCCGCCGCCGTCCGCGTCCACCACGTGGGTCGAGCCGGCGGACCGCTTCCAGGGCAGCTGCCGGAGCATCAACGGTGCCAACGTCCTGCGCTACGACCCGGTCGACGGCGCGCGTCGGCCCAACTGGTTCCCCGAGCCCGGCTGGGGCACGCACCTCATCGACGTCAACTACGGCCTCGAGCGACAGGTCGCGATCGTCGCTACACAGCTCGCCGCGTGGCAGCGGAGCAGCTCATCCGGCGGCCCGCGCCGTCCATGACAGGGCGTCCGCCGCTGTGGCACCCTGGCTCCGCCGCAGTCGCGGCCTAGTGCTCGGGGGGAGCGCACCGTGCGACGTGCCTTGCTGATTCCTGTCCTGCTCTTCGGCGCGCTGGGGGCGGTCGCGGCCCAGCCGGCCACTGCCGAACCCTGCGTCGTGGTCGCCGGCGACGACACATGCGTCCCGGGCGTCGCGGTGACCATCCCCAACCGCTGCGCCGTCGTGAACAGCGAGGACGTCTGCCTCTTCGACCGCTACCAGAACCCGCAGGCCTGCGTGCCGTGGCCCACGGGCGGCTACTACCTCTGCGTCTACCGCCCGTAGCCCAGCCTGGCCGAGCGGTAAGAAGGATTTGTAGGAAGTTGCGTCGAATTGTCGGATGCCGCCAGGTCCCGCGGCCCCCCTGACAGTCGACGAGAGGACCCTCCCAGCATGTCCAAGCGCCGTCTGGTGCTGCTGGTCGCCTGCGCCGCGCTGGTGGCGCCGGGCGTGACCACCCTGGCCACCGCCGCGCCACCCGTCCCGGCCTTCGACCCCACGGTCCTGCCTGCGCGTGACACCGAGCCGGTCATCGTCACGGGCAACGCGCTCGGCAACTGGGCGGTCCCCCACGACGCCCCCGTGAAGGCCCCGTTCACCGACCTGTGGTGCCACGCGGAGGCCAACGGCTTCCCCGACACGCCTCTGACTCTGGGCGGGCAGTGCGGCCACAGCCACTACGAGAAGCCCGAGGTGGAGCCGACCTACCAGGAGGGCCTGCCGCTGGACAAGATCACCGGATGGAAGTGGGACGGCACCACCTTCGTCGAGATCCCGCTGCAGATCGACGAGGTCTGGACCCGTTACCTCGACAACAGCGAGTCGGGCTTCGCCTTCTACTCGGGCAACGACCAGCACACCACCTACGCCTACGACGGCAACGGCGACCGCGAGGGCTTCCGGTACACGAAGAACGCGCCGGGCTCGTGCACCGCGGTCGAGGACCCGAACCACCCGGGCGTCGGCAAGTCCGACCCGGTCCAGGGTCTCGACACGAACGACGAGATCGTCTTCATGGCCTCCGACGTCGGAACCGATGGGTCCGGGGCCACGATCTGGCCGGTCGACGTCAGTCAGATGCGTGGCATCGAGGTGCTCGACCCGGCCCGGCCGGAGGCCGGTACGGGATGGGTCTACGTGGGCGTCGGTCGCGCGCCGAGCTTCAACGCGAACAACGGCTACGTCCGCTACGAGCGCGACGCGAACGCCGACACCTTCGCCTACTCCCAGTCGAGCTACGGCAACTACGGCAACGCACCCAAGGGCGAGTACTGCGACGCCAACGGCAACATCGTCCTGCGCAGCAACGGCTCGCCGGACATCCAGCAGCGTCGCCCGCGTGACACGGCGACCATCACCACCGACCGCTACAAGTTCCGGTACGACGGCCGCTGGCTGATGTCGGGGATCAACATCTCGCCGGACAACGGCGTCACGTACGGCCCGGACCTGGTCGACCGCTGGAAGGCGCGCGCCTTCGCCCAGGACCCGGGCTCGGAGACGCCGTGCTGCGGCTACGAGGACGAGGACGTGAACTGGGGCGGCTCCTCGATCCTCCTCGGCGAGCGGTCCGGTCCGGTGCGCACCATCCGCGAGACGTGGGGCGCCGACTCCGGCACCAACGTCATCCGGCGCGAGACCTTCTACCGCGGCGAGATGCGCCAGAAGACCTGGCTGCGCGTCCACCCGATCCCGCCGGTCGACGGCATCTACGCGCAGTGGGACCACAACGCGGGCGTGGTGACCAAGTTCATCACCCCACGGCTGCCCGACGGCGTGCCGGTCGACGGCGTCAACGACGAGGTCATGGGCAACTTCGACGACCCGTGCAACCCGCGCTGGGACGACAACGGACGCAGCGAGATCGACACGGAGTACCGCAACCTCGCCGGGTCGACACCGATCTGCGAACAGAACTACCACCCGAGCGTGGACGCCGGCGACCCGTCGCAGTTCGACCCGAACGTCGCCCTCAACTGGACGGAGATCACCGGCCCTTACGGGACCATCGTCAGCCGGTTCCAGGTCTACCCGCAGGACATCACCCCGGGCGGCGCCGTCCAGCAGACGTTGGCCCTGCCCTACTACCGGGACGACGCCTGCTTCGACGACGGCACAGGTCTCAACCCCGGGCCGCACCTGCGCCCCCGTGGTGACGAGGGGCCGTACGGCGGCCGCAACACGCTGTTCACCGTCGAGGGTTACCCACGTCAGTGCTGGACGCCGGCGGACGGACCCACCACCGACGGCGACGAGCGGTTCCTGCAGGGCTCCATCGGCACCTACGGACTGCACCTGCTCACCGTGGTCGAGAGCGACAACGCGCGGCTGACGGTGCCGGTCACGCAGATCGTCGCCGAGCAGCGGATGGTCATGCTGCCCGGTGAGGGCGACTGGGAGACCGGCGAGCGTTACGGCCGCGGCTTCGAGCGCCCGCTCCTGACGACCCAGTTCCAGCGCCCTGGCGTCGGCTGACCGGCCCGCTACATTGGACGGCATCCACTTCGTGTCGGGAGTTGCTCGCGTGGCCTCAGCAGACCGGCGTCCGGCGCAGCAGGGGCGCCCGGTTCGGATCGAGTCCGCGTGCACTCTGCACGTGAACCGGGAAACCGCGTGGGACTTCATCGTCGACCCGCGCAACTGGCGGCACTACTGGTCCGGAGTGGAAGAGGCCCCGATCCCCAGCGACGACTGGCCGAGCGTCGGCGCCACGTGCGACGTCAACATGGTCATGCTCGGCGTACGGCGGGTGTTGCACACGAGCGTCGACCAGGTGGTGCCGGGCCGGATGCTCATGTACTACAGCAACCAGCCGGGCCTGCCCGACGGGTTGTTCGAGCTGCACTTCGCCGACCTCGCGCCGACCGAGTCGCGCTACCGCGTCGTCGTGTCCCTGTGGCCGCGCACCGGCGTGAAAGGGCTCTACGACCGGGTCATGCTGACCTGGTCCATCAAGCGCGACCTCCGCAACGCCTTCGAACGCCTGGCCAAAGCGCTCGAGAACGCGCCCCAAGTCCCGTAACCCCCGGCCGCTAGAGTCGCCGGCGTGATCCATCGTCGAGGCGGTGACAACCTCCCGGCCGTCCTGCTGCTGCACCCGTGGTGGGGCGTCACCGACGCGATGTGGTGGTGGACCGACCAGCTCGTCGCCGCCGGTCACCGGGTCGTGATGCCGGACCGCTACGACGGCCGCATCGCCACGACGGAGGAGGATGCAGAGGCCTTCCAGGACGCGCTCGACATGGCCGAGGTCCGCGCCGTCATCGCCCAGTGCGCCGACGAGCTCGCCGCCGAATGGAAGCCGTGGGCCGTCGTCGGCTTCTCGATGGGCGCGTTCCAGGCCTGCCCGCTCGCCGCGCGGGGGAAGGCCTCCCCCGACGACCTCGTCCTCTTCTACAGCGGCCGGCCGCCGGGCGAGGGCGAGATCGGCACCAAGCGGGTCTCCCTGCACTGCGCCCCGGACGACGAGTTCTTCACCGACGAGGAGGTTGCGGACACCGAGAAGGCCTTCGCCGGCGCGGACGTCACGGTGTTCACCTACGAGGGCGCGGGCCACTGGTTCGCCGAGCCCGGCGCCCCGAACTTCGACGCGGCGGCCACGGAGCTCGCCCTGGGCCGAGTCCTGGAGCAGCTCGCGCAGAGATGAGGGACAACCCCTCACGTCTGGGGTTGCCCGGAGCGCCGATGGTTGGGGAAGAGCCGCCTGGGACGACCTGGGCGCACCGTCCGCGAAGGAACCCCCGCCATGCCTGCGACAACGACCGCCCCCCGCACCCTGCTGCTCGCGGTGGCCGGTGCCGCGCTCGTCCTGACCGCTTGCGGTGACAAGGCCGGCCCGGTCGCCGCTCCCCCGGCCCCGAGCCCGTCCGTCACCACGGTGGCGCCCGCCCCCACGAACCCCGCGCCAAGCGCGCCGGCGCCCCAGGCGCCGAAGCCGGCCGGCCCGAAGTCCCTGGCCCCGGCACCGGTTCCGCCGGCGGTGGACAGCAGTACGCCGACCAAGGCGGTCTCGGCCTTCCTCGACGCCCTCGCGGCCAAGAAGATGCAGACGGCCTGGAGTCTCACCGACGCGCGGTCGCGCAAGCACTGGGCGTCGTACGAGAAGTTCGCGCAGCAGACCTCGCTGGTCACCGGCCTCGGCGCGTACTCGGCGATCCCGACCGCGCGGTACGAGTCGAAGTCGTTCGACGCGGTCGGCGTCGTGGGGGTGTGGGGCGAGATCACCCAGGACGGCCAGCAGAAGACGTCCGTCATGGCCTTCCCGGTGCGCAAGGTGACCGGCGGCTGGCGCGTCGACTTCGTGAACTCCGCAGAGGGCTTCACCTGGAAGACGCCAGTCCAGCCGTTCGCGCAGGTCGACGGCGGCGACCTCGTCCTGTGGACGCCCGGACCGGCGGTGCTGCAGCTGCACGCGGTCGTCGACCGCACGGTCCGAACCGTGAAGCACTCCGACGGGCCGGACGCGGAGACCGGTGAGGCCCGGATCGGCGACTACTCCCCCGGCGCGCAGCTGGCCACGGTGCTCGCGGTGCTCGAGGACGGCTCGCTCCGCGCGACGAGCACGTACTTCCTGGTCTGAGCCACCACGTCAGGCGGACGCGAGCTCGACCGTGCAGAAGGCACAACGCGTGGCTGCCCGGGGGATGCTGCTCAGGCACTCGGGGCAGTCACGCGTCGTGGCGTCGACGTCCGGCTCGGTCCGGCGCCGGTTCATGAGCGCGTTGACCGGCTGCACGACGAAGAAGAACAGCACGGCGGCTGTGATGAGGAACGCCAGCAGCGCCGTGAGCACGCTGCCGTAGAGGAGGACGCTGCCGGTCCGGGACCCGTCCGCCGCGACCCCGCACGGGCCCTTGAGGCACGCGTCGAGGGAGTCGAAGTTCGCGTCGCCGAACAGGCCGAGCAGCGGGCTGACGACACCGGTCGTGAAGGCGGTCACGACGCCGGCGAAGGCGGCGCCGATCACGACACCGACGGCGAGGTCGACGACGTTGCCACGGAGGATGAACGTCCGGAACTGCTTCACGGGACCTCCTCGAACGGGGGCCCGATCGTAGAGCGGACTAGTTGTACGCCGCAGGGTGCGGGTGGTCGAGGTACGTGAGGGTCTCCGGCGACGAGGCAGCCCAGTGGTAGCGGACGCCGCCCCGCTCGACGAGCAGCGCGACCATGACCTGACGCGGTCCGGGCGTCTGCGGCTGGATCTGCTGGCAGCCTTCGAAGTAGACGAACACGGTTCGCCGCACGGCTTCGCCGGCGGGAATGGCGGTCTTGAGGCCCCCCGGCGGCACCCGGTCGGCCTCCGGTACGCGACCCGGCTCGAACCAACCGCCGGTGACCTGGTCGCCGTGGAGCAGGTAGGCGAGCGGATAGTCGTACTCGACCAGCTCGATGGCGTGCGCGGTGGTGTTCGTCAGGATGACGTTCGCGAGCATGTTGCTGTGCGGCACGGGCCACGGCTCCCACGACTCGCCCCGGTAGAACGGGTCGATCCGCAGCTCGAGCCCGTCGACCGGTGGCTGTGACTGCAGGTGCGGCCGCCGGAAGCACTCACCGCCGGCCGGGTCGACGACCCACGCCGACGTGGAGAAGGCACGGAGCAGCACTCCATCGATCTCGAGCATGACGGCCAGGCTGTACGCACCGACCGGCAACCGGGTGCCACCCGTCGACGCACAGGAGACGGTGGGGATGCGCACGGTCCGGGCCCACTTCTCTCCCGGCGCGAGCCGATGCTCTCCGGACGGCTGCTCGACCCGGGCGTCCCCGAGGAGATCGGCGACGAAGAACAGGGACGTTCGCGGGGCCGCGGTCTCGCGGAAGGTGGTCGTCGTAGCCGACGTGTTCTCGGCAGTGATCTCCACGACCATGCTCTCGCCCGGGCCGACGGCGCCAGGGCCGACGAAGGCGCCCTGGAGTGCCAGCCCTTCGCGCCGGTCACCGCCGTCCTTCATCGGGGTCTGTTCCGCAGCACTGCAGCTCGCGATGCGCGGGTGCGGCCGGACCGGGCGCGGACCGAGGAGTGCCTGCAGGCGCGGCGGCTCCGCCGGCGCCGGCGCCACAGGGAGGGCGCTCGCTTCCCCCGACGGGGTCGGCTCGGCAGAAGGGTCCGACTCGGCCGAAGCCGAGGGCGACGACTCGGGCACGGCGGCCAGTCCGTTGGGCTCACCGCCTGCGTCACGGACCGCGACGTAGGCGACCAGTGCCACCGCGACTACGGCGGCGGTCGCGCCCAGCCACACCGAGCGCTGGCGCCGGCGCAGCGTGACGCCGCGGGACATGGCTGCGACGCGCTCCCGGACGACCAGCGCCGGCGGCGTGACGTCGTCGAGGTGTTCGAGTCTCATTCCTCGTACCCCCCGCGCCACCGGATCACGGCGCTACCTCGGCCCTTCCAGTGGTAGCGGACGCCGTCCCGCTCGACCAGCAGAGCCACGACGACGTCGCGCATCCCCGGCGTCTGCGGCTGCCCCTCGATGCACCCAGCGGCGAAGGTCATGGCATGGAACGTGAACGACTCGTGGGCGTAGACCTTGATCGGCTCCGGCGTGGGCTCGTTGTTGCCAGGTGGCAGCCAGCCCCCCGTCACCTTGCCGTCGCGCAGGAAGTAGGCGAGTGGAGGCCCGTGCTGCACGAGCGTGATGTCGCGGCCCGTCGTGTTGGTCAGTGTGATGTCGGCGTACGGCGACGAGTCGGGGAAGAGGAAGTCGTCCTTGCCGCCCACCGGGCTGGCACCCGCGGAGAGCTTCAGCCCGTCGATCGGCGGGACGTCCTGCAGCTCCGGCTCGGCGAAGCAACCCCCGCCGTCCCGCGCCACGACCCACCCACCGGGGTACATGTCCGCCTTCCAGTTCCCCTTGTCGGTGCGCAGCAGGCCGTAGAGCCGGTAGCTGGCGTACGGCAGCGGCTGACCTGCCGTGCAGCTCATGGACGAGATCCGGACCGGAACCTGGATGCCCTTCTGCGGCGGGACGGTGTAGGTCTTGGTCTCCGTGTTCGAGTCGGGATCGCCCCCAATCGGACGAGCGTTGTCGGGATGCACGCCCATGTCCGCCGCGAAGCCGAGCACCGGCGCGACCTCGGTGAAGGTGAACGGCGTGGACCCCCAGTTGTGCACGGCCAGGTAGGTCGTCCACTCCTCGCCCTCGGTGATCGTCGCCTGCCCCGGCTCCGGGTAGAAGCCGGTCACCTGCATGCCCTCCGGCATCGGGACAGTCGGCGGCATGAGGGCCGCCTCTTGCGCCGGGGTGCACGCCGGTGGCGTCACCTTCGGCCGCACCGGCTGCGGCGCCAGCACAGGCCGGACGTGTGGTCCGGCCGCCGCTGTACGGTCCGGCGGGTCGGGCTCCGTCACTGAGGTCGGCGCAGAAGTGCTCGGCTCCGGGCTCGGGGAGACACTTTCGTCCACCACCGACTCCGCCGGCGTGGGTAACCCATCCGACGACGCCAGGTGGTCGGCGACCGGCGCTCCTCCTGTGCCGGTCGCCAGCAGCGCGACGACGACGGCCACCGTCACCGCGCCGCCGAAGGATCCGGCCCAGGTGGTACGCCGGCGACGGCGCAGTGCGCGGCCGCGGATGATGGCCGCCGCGTGCTCTGCGTCACCCACGCGCGGAGGGCGCGGGTCGTCGAGGTGGTCCAGGCGCTCGCTCACGGTCAGCTCCAGACCGCGGAGTAGGTGAGCGCGGTGCGCAGCGAGCTCACCGCTCGGGAGCCCTGCTTCTGCACCGATCCCACCGAGCAGCCGAGCGCGGTCGCGACGGCCTCCTCGGGCAGCTCGGCGAAGTAGCGCAGCATGACGACCTGGCGCTGCCGTCGGGGCAGCCTCGCCAGCGCGCGCTGCAGGTCGAGCCGCTCCTCCTGATGCCGGTCGTCGGCAACGTCGCCGTCGACGAGCGTGCTGTGGCCCTTGCGCGCGACGTCGACCGCGAGGTCGGCCGCCGCCGTGCAGACCCAAGGCTCGGCGTAGTCGTGGACAGCGGACCAGCGCGCGTACGCGCGAGCCATCGACTCGCGCGCGACGCCCATCGCCTGCTCGCGGTCGCCGAGCAGCCGGTAGGCCAGGCGGTACGCCGCACCGTGCAACCGCGGGAACGACTCGTCGTAGCTGTCCATGTGGCCCACCCCTCTCGACCCGCAACACCTACCTAACGGTGGGCCGGTCGAGGACGTTGACAGGGGAAACTGGCTGTCAACGCGCCGGAGCCGCCCCGCGTTAGCAGGGCAGGGAGGGCAGAGCATGGAGGACTACGACGAGTCCTTCGCTGCTCTGCACGCGCGTGCCTACCGCACGGCGTTCCGCATCTTGGGGGAGCGGGAAGAGGCCATGGACGCCGCACAGGAGACGCTCGCCAGGGCGTACGCGCGATGGAGCAAAGTCCGCGACTACGCCGAACCGTGGGTGTGTCGTGTCGCCGCCAACCTGGCCCTCGACGTCGTGCGGCGTCGCGCGCGGCAGCTGCCTCGCATCCAGGAAACAGGCGAGCCGGCGTACCTCGACGAGCGGGTCGATCTCCAGCGCGCGCTGCGCGGCCTCCCCCGTCGCCAACGTGAGGTCGTCGTGCTGCGCTACGTCGCCGACTTTCCCGAGGCGGACGTCGCGGCCGCGCTCGGCGTGTCGGTCGGGTCGGTCAAGACACATGCCAGTCGCGGGCTCGCGGCGCTGCGCGCCGGACTGACGGGAGCCTGAGATGTTCGACGACCTCGACGACCCGAGCCCGCCCCGCGCCGGCGAGCAGCACCATGCGGCCGCGGTGGCCCGCGGTCGCGCGCTCCGGCACCGGCGGCAGGCGCAGCTGGTCGGCGGGACCGCGTCCGTCGTCGTCCTCGCGCTCGTCGCCGTGGTCGCCCTCACCAGCGGCAAGGCCACCGACCCGCAGGACGTGCTCGGCGCGCTCAACCCGGGCGGGTCGCCGCAGTTCACCGCCACCCCCGGCGGCACGCCGACCGGCACCCGGACCTCGGGTCCGTCTCCCGCCGTGAGCGCGGCGACGGTCCCGGTCCGCCCGATCCTCGGCCCGCAGCCGGCGCGCGCCACGGTCGAGAAGCCGACCTGCACGGAGGCCGAGGAGGCGCGCATCAACCCGGACGAGAGCACCCCGCGCTTCCCCGACGGCCTTCGGCTGCACGTCGAGACGCTGCCCGACGCGGACGCCCAGACCATCTCCCCGGGCGGGGTGTGGACCTGGCAGGTCAGCGTGACGAACGTGTCCGAGATCCCGCAGAGCTTCACCGAGACCGGCGCGCCGTTGCTGGCCATCTACGCCGTCGGGGCGGGCACCGGACCCGCCGACATCGTCGGGACGGAGACCGACACCAACCCGGCGACCGGCGAGCACGAGCTGCTGCCGGACGAGACCTGGTCGCGCGTCGTGCGCATCCCTGCGCGCGGCTGCGCGTCCTCCGGCGGCGTCGACCTGCCGATCGGCGGCTACCTGCCGCGCGTGTTCCTCCAGACCGACCGCGGGCAGTGGGACGCCGGGGGCCCACCAGGGTGGATCGTCGACCCGGCCGGCGGCGCCTGCCTCGACGAGCCCGTGCTCCAGCAGGCGCCTCCGGTCGACGGACTGTCCATGACGGTCGAGGCGGTCGCGCCGACCGCCGAGAGCCGTCCCCGGCCGACTCCCGACACGGACCTGATCGGCCGGGTGGTGATCACCAACCACACCGCGCGCGCCCTCAGCGTCGTCGAGCACGACCGCCGCCTCACGTACCTGACGAGCGCGGGCAAGCTCTTCGGTGGCTGGTCGGAGACCGACGGCAGCCCGCCCGCGCCGGTCACCACCGTGGTGCCGGCGCGGCAGTCCGTGACCTTCGACGTCCCGGTTCCGTACCAGGGCTGCCGGCGCTTCCAGCCCCAGACGCCAGGGTCCCGGCACGTCACCGTCGGCCTGCTCGTCGAACGCGACGGCGTCCGCTACCACTGGGTCGCCGGCTCCCACAACGCCATCCGGATCTACGGCGGACCCGGGCCCCAGAACTCCTGACGAAACACGCGCATGACACGCTGTGCCGATGGAGTCGCGGCGGGTGCGTGTCGGGTGCGAGTTCACCTTTGCCGCGGACGTGCCGACGCCGGCCATCTTCCAGGTGCAGCCCAGCGTCTCCCCGACCTTCCTCCGCCATGCGGAGACCTGGTCCTCGACGCCGGAGCTGAGCCTGCACTCGTACGACGACCTGTACGGCAACCCGTGCACGCGGGTCGTGCTGCCGGCGGGGCAGTCCACCTTCCGCTACGAGGCGGTGGGCGACGTGCCCGACGCCGAGGAGGACGCGGACGAGTCGGCGCGTGAGCTCACCCCGGAGCAGCTGCCGGACGACACGCTGATCTACACGCTCCCCAGCCGCTACTGCCTCCCGGACGTCCTGGGCACCGAGGCGTGGGCGTTGTTCGGGTCGCACCCGCCGGGCTACGGCCGCGTGCAGGCCATCTGCGACCACGTCAACGGCCACCTCACGTTCCAGTACGGCAGCTCCACCCCGCTGTCGACCGCCGCGGACGTCAACCAGTCCCGGTTCGGCGTGTGCAGGGACTTCACGCACCTGGCCATCTCGTTCTGCCGCGCGCTGAACATCCCCGCCCGCTACGTCTTCGGCTACCTCCCGGACATGGACATTCCGGTCGAGCCGGTGGCGATGGACTTCGCCGCGTGGATGGAAGTCTGGCTCGATGACCGCTGGTGGACCTTCGACCCGCGCAACAATGTCCGGCGGAAGGGCCGGGTGCTGATCGGCCGGGGGCGGGACGCCTCGGACGTGGCCATGGCCACGACGTTCGGCGGTCCACGACTGGAGAACATGACGGTGCGCGCGGAGGAGGTGCCGGCGTGATGCTCGACCAGCAGCTGCTGCCGGTCCCCGTGCTCGACCACCGGGAGGTCGACCTCGACGGCGCCGACCGCGTCACGTACCTGCTCGAGCAGACCTTCCGCTACGACTACCCGGCGCCGGTGCAGCAGCTGCGCCAGCGCCTCGTCGTCCTCCCCCCGGCGCAGCACGGCGCCCAGCACCTGCGCGCGCACCGCCTGGACGTCGACGGCGCGGTGGCCCGGCGCATGGTGCGGCGCGACACCCGCGGCAACACCGTCGTCCAGCTGCGGGCCGAGCGGGTGGAACGCAGCGTGCAGTTCCGCATCGGCGCCCTCCTCGAGCGCGTGCAGGGCGGCGGTCCGGTGCGGCTGCCGGCCGGCGCGCTCACCGACCCACGCCTGCTGCGCCCGACGCGGCTCACGGCGCCCGACGCGCGACTGCGCGAGCTCGCGCACGATCTCGGCCACGGTGAGGTCGCACCCGTCGAACGGGCGGCGTGGATCTGCCAGGCGGTGCACGCCGCCCTGACCTACGAGTACGGCGTGACGTCGATCCACACGACGGCGGCCGAAGCCCTCGCCGGCGGACGCGGCGTCTGCCAGGACGCGGCCCACGTGATGCTCGCGCTGTGCCGGCTGCTGGGGCTGCCCGCGCGCTACGTCTCCGGCCACCTGCTCGGCCAGGGCGGCACGCACGCCTGGGTCGAGGTCGTCGTGCCACACGCCGACCACGCCGTCGCGATGCCGTTCGACCCCTGCCACGGCCTGCCCGCGGCGTCCGCCCGCTACCTGACCGTCGCCACCGGCCGCGACTACGCC
>CAZYXZ010000067.1:11692-18700 GCA_964651395.1 uncultured Frankiaceae bacterium | reverse complement strand
ACCAGACGACGTCGAACATCGTCCGGTACGGGTTCCACGCCTCGACCTCGCCGTCGGCGTTGGTCAGCATCGCCTCGCCGTCGGTCATGACCAGGTCCGGCTCGAAGGACAGCCGCGCCAGCAGCCCGCCCAGCCGCGGGATCGTGCCGATCGGGTTGGCGACGATCTCGCCGTCACCGCGGAAGCACTCGGCCACGGCGGTGACGCATACCTCCGCGCGGGTCACGTCGCCGCTCATCGCGCGGCCAGCTTGGCTTGGTAGTCCGCCTCGTCGAGGTCGAGCCAGGCGGTCTGCCACGCGGCCCACGCGTCCTCCGACGCGGCCGACGCGGCGTACTCGCGCTGGAAGGCCTCGTCGCGCTCGTAGTCCGGCACGCAGGACGTGAAGTGCGCGCCGTTGGGCGTCTCGACCACCCCGTCGGTCCAGAGCCGGCTGATCCGCAGGGTGTGGTGGCTGCCTTCCTTGCTCAGCTCGGCGGTCTCGACGATCCGCTCGCACGTGACGAAGGCGCGCTCCGCGGCCTGGCACAGCAGGTCGTCGAAGTAGAGGTCCGGGCCGAGGAACTGCGCGTTGCCCGCGGCGTCGGCACGGTTCTGGTGCACGAGGGCCACGTCGAGCTCGAGCGCCGGCATCGCGACCAGCTCCTCGCCGTCGTCGTACGGCGAGACGACGGTGCGGATCTCGTCCTGGCGCGCCACGACGTCGGAGCCGAGACCCACCCGGGTGGGCAGGAACGGCACGCGCCAGGCGGCGGCCTGCAGCCCGAGCAGGAACATGCCCTCGTCGAGCTCGAGCGCCTCGACCGTGCCGGCCTGGCGCGCGTTGCGGAAGTGCGGCTCGAGGGCGATCGAGTCGAGCGAGACGAACGCGAACGCGACCTTCTTCGCCTGGCCGGTGGCGCAGAGCAGCCCCACGTCCGGTCCGCCGTACGAGACGACGGTCAGGTCCTTGAGCGGCGAGCGGGCGATCGCGCGGACCAGCGCCATCGGCTTGCGGCGGGAGCCCCAGCCGCCGATGCCGATGGTCATGCCGTCGCGCAGCTCCCCGACGACCTCGTCGATCGTGGCGCGCTTGTCAGGCATGTCTAGCTGTCACGTCGCTTGTCGACGAACGCGTCACGGGCCTCGTCGGAGACGCCGCTGAGGTTGAGCTCGAAGGTGAAGCCCTGCTCGAAACGGTAGCTGCGCTTCACGTCGACCGGGTCGATGCCGTTGAGGGACTCCTTGGCCGCGCGGATGATCGTGCCGCTCTTGGCGGCGATGCCGGCCGCGACCTCGCGAGCCGTCGCCCGGAGCTGGTCCTTGGGCACCACGCGGTAGACCGACCCGTAGGCGTGCAGCTCCTGCGCGGTGGCCGTCTCGGTCGTGTAGACCATCGCCCGCATGCGGTGCTGCGGGACCAGCCGGGCCAGGTGGGTCGCCGCGCCGAGCGCCCCGCGGTCGACCTCGGGCAGCCCGAAGGTGGCGTCCTCCGACGCGACGATGATGTCCGCGTTGCCGACCAGCCCGATGCCGCCGCCGAGGCAGAACCCGTGCACGGCGGCGACGACCGGCACGGCGCACTCGTAGACGGCGGCGAAGGCGGCGTAGCACCCTCGGTTGGCCCCGATCAGCGCGGTGAAGCCTTCGGTCGCCTGCATCTCCTTGATGTCCACGCCGGCGCAGAACCCGCGGCCCTCTGCGGCCAGGACGACCGCCCGGACCTGCGGGTCGCGGCCCGCCGCGAGGACCTGCTCGGCCAGCTCGAACCAGCCCGCGACATCGAGCGCGTTCACCGGGGGTACGTCGATGACGACCTCGGCGACCCCGTCGGCGGTCGTGCTCGAGATGCCCATCGACACTCCGTTGTCTGGTAGAAGTTCGGTTTCTGATAGAGAGTCAGGTCCGCGAAGCCACAATAGAGGGGCAGGCGACCGTGGGTAAGTCCGAGGCGGTGTCCGTGCCGCGTGCGGCTGACGGCCGCGTGCCCGGGCGACGTGGCCTGGCCACGCGGCAGAAGCTGCTCGACTGCGTGTCGACGATGCTCGCCACCACGCCGTACCGCGACCTCAAGGTCACGGACATCACGCGGGAGGCGTCGACCTCACCCGCGACGTTCTACCAGTACTTCGTCGACATCGAGGCGGCGGTCCTGGCCCTGGCCGAGGCGACGGCCGACGAGGGCACCCATCTGGCGGACCTGATCGACGGCGGCCAGTGGCGCGGCACGTCGGGATGGAACAGCGCCGAGCGGCTCGTGGACAGCTTCCTGACGTTCTGGGAAGGCCACCAGCCGGTGCTGCGGGTCGTCGACCTGCTCACCGAGGAGGGCGACGAGCGCTTCCGCCGGGCCCGGGTGCGGATGCTCAACGCACTGACCCGTGCGCTCGCCTCGTGCATCGGCGAGGTGCAGGGCAAGAACGGCGCCGGCGACGTCGACCCGATGGCGATGGCCGGCGCGCTCGTCTCGATGCTCGCGCACGTCGCCGCCCACCAGAGCGGCTTCGAGTCCTGGGACATCCACATGACCGACGTCCGCGAGGCCATGACCCGCCTGGTCTTCTGGGGCGTCACCGGCCCCAAGGTCCCCAAGCACTAGCGCGCTAGAAGCCGGCGCGCTCCGCGAGGACGCGACGCTGGGCGGCGGGGCTGCCGAGGACCGCGGCGTTGCCGGCGGCCCGTTTGAAGTAGCGGTGCGCGTCGTGCTCCCACGTGAAGCCGATGCCGCCGTGCAGCTGGATCGTGTCGCCGGCCACCCGCTGGAACGCCGAGGTGCAGTAGGACATGGCCAGCGGCGCGACCACCGGCAGCTCGTGCGGCGCGGCCGCCGCGACCCACATCGCGTGGTACGCCGCCGAAGTCGCCGCCTCGACGGCCACGGCCATGTCCGCCGCCCGGTGCTTGAGCGCCTGGAACGACCCGATCGGCTTGCCGAACTGCACGCGCGTCTTGAGGTGCTCGACGGTCAGCTCGAGGCAGCGCCGGGCCGCGCCCACCGACTCGACCGCGAGGGCGACGCGCAGCAGGTCCACCGCCGTTGCGGCGGCGGCCGCATCACCTACCTGGGTCGCGTCGCCCGGCGCGAAGCGCAGGACTGCCTGGCTGCGGGTCTGGTCGACCGTCGTGGCGGCGACGATCTCGGCGGACTCCGCGCGCAGCAGGTGCAAGCCCTCCGCACCGGCCCGGACGAACAGCTGCGCCGCGTCGCCGTGGATGACGGGGGCCGCCGAGCCGGTCGTCGCGTCCGCCACCGCGATGGTCGCGACCAGCTCCCCGCCGGCCAGGGCCGGCAGGTGCTCGACGGCGCCCGCCCGCTCCAACGCCGCGGCGGCGCAGGTCGTCGCGAGCAGCGGGTCCGGGAGCAGGGTGCGCCCGGCTTCCTCGAGCGCGATGCCGAGCTCGACCCACGTGGCGCCGTGACCGCCGTACTGCTCGGCGACAGCGAGCCCGGTCACGCCGATCTGGTCGCGGAGCACCGGCCAGGGGTCGGGGTGGCTCAGCGCGTCGCGGACGGCGCGGCGCAGCTCGTCCTGCTCGCCGGTGAAGGTGAAGTCCACGCCGCCGAGGCTAGACGAGGTCGAGGTCGAGCATCCGGATGGCGTTGCCCCGGACGATCTTGTAGACCTGCTCGGCCGACAGCCCGGCGAACATCTCCTCAGCCACCTTCTTGGTGTCCGGCCAGGTCGAGTCGGTGTGCGGGTAGTCGGTCTCGAAGGTGATGTTGTCGATGCCGACCCGGTGCAGCGACTCCAGGCCGTGCCGGTCGCGGAAGAAGCAGCCGAAGACCTGGCGGAAGTAGTACGTCGACGGCGGCTCGGGGACGATGTCCTTCACGCCGGCCCACGCGCGGTGCTCGCGCCACACGTCGTCGACCCGCTCGAGGATGTAGGGCAGCCAGCCGATCTGGCCCTCGGAGTAGGCCAGCTTCAGCGTCGGGAAGCGCACGAGTACGCCGGAGAACAGGAAGTCCGACAGCGACGCCATCGCGTTGTTGAAGCTCAGCGAGGCGGCCACGGCGGAGGGCGCGTCGGAGGAGGTCGCGGGCATCTTCGACGACGAGCCGATGTGCATGCACACCGTGGTGCGGGTCTCCTCGCAGGCCGCGAAGAACGGGTCCCAGTAGCCGGAGTGGATGCTCGGCAGGCCCAGGTGCGGCGGGATCTCGCTGAAGCAGACGGCGCGGCAGCCGCGGGCGGCGTTCCGGCGTACCTCGGCCGCCGCGGCCTCGACGTCCCAGAGCGGGATCAGGCACAGCGGGATGAGGACGCCACCGCTGTCGCCGCACCACTCCTCGACCATCCAGTCGTTGTAGGCGAGGACGCAGGCCATGGCCAGCTCGCGGTCCTTCGCCTCCGCGAAGGTCTGGCCGCAGAACCGGGGGAACGTCGGGAACGACAGCGAGCCGTCGACCCAGTTCATCTCCATGTCCTCGACGCGCGCCTTCGGGTCGTAGCAACCGGGGCGCATCTCGTCGTATGTGATCGGTGACATCGTCATGTCGTCGCGGTCGAAGCCGACGGCGGCGACGTGCCGCTTGTTGATGTAGACGAGGTCCTCGTAGACCCAGCAGTCGGCCTGCGGCCCGCTCGGGTCGAAGGTCTGCTCGTAGGTGCCGCCGCCGACGTGCTTCATGCTGCCGATGCCCCGGCGCTCGACGCGCGGGCCGCGGTCGCGGAACTTCTCCGGCAGCCAGGTGGTCCACAGGTGCGCCGGCTCGACGACGTGGTCGTCGACGCTGATGATCTTCGGCAGCTCGCCGAACGTGTGCACCGAGCTCGTCGGGTCAGGCGTCACCGGGGCAGGCTACACCGGATCTGACGCCGCGTCAGGTCTGTGCTTGACGCACCGTCAGGGATCCGGTGTGCTGCACCGATGTCCGTGGAGCAGGCGTGGGACGGCGACCACTTCCGCTCCGTGCTGGGTCACTTCGCGACCGGCATCACGGTCATCACGGCGATCGCTCCCGACGGCCCACCGGTGGGTTTCACCTGCCAGTCGTTCTCGTCACTGTCGCTCGACCCGCCGCTGGTCATGTTCTCCCCCGCCGGTACGTCGAGCAGCTGGCCGAAGATCCGCGCGGCCGGCCACTTCTGCGCGAACGTGCTGGCCGCGGACCAGAAGGACGTCTGCGCGACCTTCGCGAGGTCGGGCGCCGACAAGTTCGCCTCGGTCGGGTGGCGGCCCTCGCCGAAGACCGGGGCGCCGATCCTCGACGACGTCCTCGCCTGGGTGGACGCCGAGATCGAGAGCGAGACCGAGGCCGGTGACCACGTGATCGTGGTCGGCCGCGTCGTCGACCTCGCGATCGAGCGGGACACGCATCCACTGCTGTTCTACCGCGGCGGCTACGGCCTCTTCTCCCCCCACGAGTGAGCAGCGTCGCGGCGCTGGTCCGCGCCCGGGCCGGTGACGACACGACCGCGCTGGTGTTCGAGGACCAGGCGTGGACGTACGCCGAGTACGTGGCCGAGTGCGCCCGCCGGGCCGCGCTGCTGGCGGAGCTGCGGCAGCCCGGCCCGTTCCACGTCGGGCTGCTGCTCGACAACGTGCCGGACTTCGCGTTCTGGCTGGGCGCGGCCGCCGCCAGCGGCGCGGTCGCGGTCGGGCTGAACCACACCCGCCGCGGCGAGGAGCTGGCCGGCGACGTACGCCACACCGACTGCCAGGTGGTCGTCACCGAAGCCCGGCACGCGCCGCTGCTCGACGAGCTCGACCTCGGCGTACCGGCGGAGCGGGTGCTCGACGTCGACGGTCCGGCGTACGCCGAGGCATTGGCGGCCCACGACGGAGCCGCGCTGCCGGCGGAGGACGTCGACCCCACCGCGCTCTACCTGCTCGTCTTCACGTCGGGCGTGAGCGGCCGCCCGAAGGCGGTGAAGTGCTCGCAGGCCCGCCTGTGGCACATCGCGACGCGCGTGGGCGAGATGTTCCAGCTCACTCCGGACGACGTCTGCTATGCCGCCATGCCGATGTTCCACTCCAACGCGCTCATGGCCGGCTGGGCTCCGGCGCTGGCCGCGGGCTCCACGGTCGCGCTACGCCGACGCTTCTCGGCGTCGGGGTTCCTCGAGGACGTGCGTCGCTACGGCGTCACGTACTTCAACTACGTCGGCAAGCCGCTCTCCTACATCCTCGCGACGCCCGTGCAGCCGGACGACGCGGACAACACGCTGCGGCGCGTCTTCGGCAATGAGGCGGCCGAGGCGGACATCGCGCGCTTCGCGGACCGCTTCGGCTGCGTCGTCGTCGACAGCTACGGCTCGAGCGAGGGCGGCGCCAGCATCTCCCGCGTTCCCGGCCTGCCGAGCGGGGCGCTCGGCCGGGTGGGCGACGGCGTGGCGGTGCTCGATCCCGAGACCGGCGCGGAGTGCCCGGTCGCGGTCTTCGACGAGGGAGGCCAGCTGCTCAACGCCGAGGAGGCGATCGGCGAGATCGTGAACCGCGCGGGCGCCGCGGCGTTCGAGGGCTACTACAACAACGACGAGGCCGAGGCGCAGCGGGTGCGGGACGGCATCTACTGGACCGGCGACCTCGGCTACGCGGACGCCGACGGCTGGCTCTACTTCGCGGGCCGCGACTACGACTGGCTGCGCGTCGACGGCGAGAACTTCGCGGCCGCGCCGGACGCCCGGATCCTGCAGCGTCACCCGGACGTCCTCTTCGCGGTCGTGTACGCCGTACCGGACGAGGTCACCGGCGACCAGGTGATGGCCGCGCTGCAGCTGCGCGAGGGCGCGTCGTTCGACCCGGTGGGCTTCGCGGACTTCCTCGGCGCGCAGAGCGACCTCGGCACCAAGTGGGCGCCGCGCTACGTTCGCATCTCCCCGGAGCTCCCGACGACGGAGACCAGCAAGGTCTTGGTACGCCAGCTCCGTACCGAAGCCTGGAGTTGCTCCGACGCGGTTTGGGTCCGCAAGGGCGAAGAGCTCAGCTACGAGCAGCTGGGTGCGTAGCCGGCCTGTGGACAGATCTCACCCCCACCGCGGCGGGGGGGGGTGGAAAACCCACACGGTGGGGCGTTATACAAAC
>CAZYXZ010000067.1:0-11682 GCA_964651395.1 uncultured Frankiaceae bacterium | reverse complement strand
GTGGAGATCTACCGCCATTTCTGGCGGTAGATCTCCACTCGGCGCGGGTTGGGGCTAGTGGACGAGGTCGGCGAGGAGCTTGATCTGGCCCGGGTCGCGTACGCCGCCCACGAGCAGCGTCGTGACGGGGCTGGCCCGCCAGAGGTCGAGGCGCTCCTTGATCCGCTCGACCGGGCCGCAGAGGGCGATGCCGTCGGCCAGGTCGTCGGGTACGGCGCGCATCGCGGCCTCGCGGTCGCCGGCCAGGAACAGCTCCTGCACCTTCGCGGCCGCGTCGGCGTAGCCCATCGTGCCGACGACGTTGAGGTGGAAGTTGACGTCCTTCGCGCCCATCCCGCCGATGTAGAACGCCATCGTCCACTTCACGAACTCGAGCGCCTCCGCGGTGGTGTCCTTCATCACCACCGTGACCGGGCACGCGATCTCGAAGTCCTCGGGCGCCTTGGCCAGCGCGTCGGCGTAGACCTCGTGGCCGCGTTCGGCGTGGAAGAAGATCGGCAGCCAGCCGTCGGCGATCTCGGTGGCCAGCGCGACGTTCTTCGGGCCCTCCGCGCCGAGGTAGATCGGGATGTCGTCGCGCAACGGGTGCAACGTCAGCTTGATGCTCTTGCCGAGCCCGGTGCCGCCCGGGTAGGGCAGCGGGTAGTGCGGCCCGTCGTTGGCCAGCACCTCGCGCCGCCATGCGCGACGGACGATGTCGACGTACTCGCGGGTGCGCGCCAGCGGCTTCGGGAACGGCACGCCGTACCAGCCCTCGACCACCTGCGGCCCGCTGACCCCGAGGCCGAGCCGCAGTCGCCCGCCGCTGAGCGAGTCGAGCGTCGCCGCGGCCATCGCCGTCGCGACCGGCGTGCGCGCGCTGATCTGCACGAGTCCGGTGCCGAGCCCGATGCGCGACGTGCGGGCGGCGTACCACGCCAAGGGGGTGAAGACGTCCGAGCCGTAGGCCTCGGCGGTCCACACCGAGTCCCAGCCCGCGTCCTCGGCGGCGAGCACCGACTCCGTGGCGTCGTCGGGCTTGGCGCCCCAGTAGCCGAGCATGAGGCCGAGCTTCAGATCCGTGGCCACGGTACGGCCCCTCTCAGTCGCGCGGCAGGCCGAGGATGCGCTCGCCGATGACGTTGTGCAGGACCTCGCTCGTGCCGCCCGCGATGGTCAGCGCGCGCGTCGCCAGGAAGATGCCGAGCGCGCCCGCCGCCTCGCCCTCCGCGGACACCGCCGCCGGGCCGAGCAGCTCGAGCGCGAGCTCGGAGACGTCCTGGCGGTGGTGCATGCCCACGAGCTTGCGCACGCTGCTGGCCGAGCCCGGGTCGGTGCCGCTGACGGCGTGCAGCGTCTGGCGGAGCCCGAGCAGCGCCTCCGCGCGGCCGTGCGCGAGGAGGGCGCCGATCCGGTCGAGCGTTGCGCCGTCGGCTTCGTCGACCGCGGCCAGCAACGCGTCGAAGTCGGCGCCGAAGGCCGCTCCCCCGCTCATCGCGACTCGCTCGTTGGCCAGCGTCGTACGGGCGAGACGCCAGCCGCCGTCCACCTCGCCGACAACGCAGTCGTCGGGGACGAACACGTCGGTCAGGAAGACCTCGTTGAACATCGCCTCGCCGGTCAGCTCGCGCAGCGGGCGCACGTCGAGGCCGGGAGTCTTCATGTCCACGAGGAAGTACGTGATGCCCTCGTGCTTCGGCGCGTCCGGGTTGGTCCGGGCCAGGCAGATGGCCCAGTCGGCCACGCGCGCGAGCGATGTCCAGACCTTCTGGCCGTTGAGGTTCCAGCCGCCCTCGACCCTCGTCGCTGCGGTCGACAGGTTGGCCAGGTCGGAGCCGGCGCCCGGCTCGCTGAACATCTGGCACCAGGTGATCTCGCCGTAGAGCGACGGCCAGACGAAGCGCTCCTGCTGCGCCTCGGTGCCGTACTGGATGACCGGTGGCAAGGCCCACGCGGCGATGACCAGCTCCGGCCGGCGTACGCCGGCGTTGCGGAACTCCTCGTCGATGACCAGCTGCTCGAGCGCGCCGGCCGCGCGCCCGTACGGCTTCGGCCAGTGCGCGGCGAGGTAGCCCTCGTCGGCCATGCGGCGACGCTTGGCATCGCGATCCAGGTCAGCGATCGACGCGAGGAAATCGCGGACGTCGCCGCGGTACTGCTCGGCCTCCGCGGGGAGCTCCATGGTGATGGGCCGCCGTACGCCGGACTTCGCCAGCGTCGCCGCGGTGTGCCGCCACTGCTGCGAGCCGCCGAGCAGCTGGCGCGACGCGCGCGCGCGCTTGAGGTAGAGGTGGGCGTCGTGCTCCCACGTGAAGCCGATGCCGCCGAGCACCTGGATGCACGACTTCGCCGACTCGACCGCGGCGTCGAGCGCGGTGCTGGCCGCGATGGCCGCGGCCAGGTCGGGGGCGAGGCCGTCGTCGACCGCGCGCGCGGCGTCCCAGGCGGCGGCCCGGGCCAGCTCGACGTCGCAGAGCATGTCGGCGAGCCGGTGCTTGATGGACTGGAAGCCGCCGATCGGCCGGCCGAACTGCTCGCGCACCTTCGCGTAGGCAACGGCGGTGTCGAGGCACCAGCCGGCGACCCCGGCCGCCTCGGCCGCGAGGAGCACGGCGGCCAGCTGGGTCACTGCATCGGTCGTGAGGCCGTCGAGCCGCCGAACCGCGGGGGGGTGCGGCGGCGACTCGACGGCGGCCACGCGCCGCGAGGGGTCGATGCCCTTCGTCGAGCGGCGGGTCTGCGAGTCCGCGTCGACCGCGTACCAGACGCCATCGACCGGAAGGAGGAGGAGCGAGGCCGACCCACCGCCGAGTACGACGGCCGGGTCGCCGGTCAGCGCGACGCCGGCGGTGCGCGACCCGTCGAGCAGGCCGGGCAGCAGGTCCTTCGCGACCTGCGGGTCGGCGTACTGCTGGATCAGCCGGGCGGCGAGGACGGTCGGCACGATCGGACCCGGCGCGAGGGCGCGCCCGAGCTCGTCAAGGACGACCGCGAGGGTCTCGACGCCGGCACCGCTGCCGCCGTACTCCTCGTCGACGGCGAGGCCGAGGAGGTCCTGGCCGGCCAGCGCGGACCAGAAGCCGGGCAGCTGGTCGTCGTCGCTGTCGGCGGCGTCGCGCGCCGCCCTGGTGACGCCGGCCCGCTCGGCCCAGCCGCGCACGGACGCGGCGAGCGCGGTGTGCTCTTCGCTGACTCCGAGCGACATGCTGCGACCCCCCACGACTGCGGCGTTCTTCGCATGCTAGAACAGGTTTCAAGTAGCCGCGAAAACGGCATCTGACACTTGATCCTTCTCGCGTGTTTCCGCAGGTAGAGAGGCTATGTTCGGCCCATGGACCTTCCAGGTCTCGCCGGCAGGACACTGCGCCGCGTCGTCGCGTCGCCCCCGCCGGCTGACCTGTTCCCCGGCCGGATGATGGAGCTGCCCGGCCGCGGCACGACGTTCGTCGTGGACGTCCCGGGGCCCGAGGGCGCGCCCACGCTCATCCTGTTGCACGCGCTGGCCACCACGGCCTACCTCTCGTGGTTCCCGTCGCTGGGCGAGCTGTCGAAGCACTTCCGCGTCGTCACGTTCGACCAGCGCTGGCACGGGCACGGGATCCAGTCGCCACGGTTCCGCCTCGAGGACCTGGCCGACGACACCGCCGCCGTCGCGGACGCGCTCGGCATCGAGCGGTTTGTCACCGTCGGCTACTCGATGGGCGGCATCGTGGCGCAGCTGGTCTGGCGCCGGCACGGCGACCGGCTCGACGGGCTGGTGCTCTGCGCGGCCACCCGCAACTTCCAGGGCACCCGCCGGGAGCGGGTCGCACTCAAGGGGCTGCACGCCGCGATGACGCCGCTCGGCCGCTATGCCCGGACGCGCTCGTCGCGGCTCGCCGCCACGCTCGACCAGTGCCCGGCGCCACTCACGGCCGCGGAGATGGATGTGTCGACCTGGGCGATGCGGGAGTTCCGCAGCACCAGCTACTGGGCGATGTTCGCGGCGGTCGCGGAGATCACGGCGTTCGACTCCGCGCCGTGGATCGCACAGGTGAACGTGCCGACCAGCGTCGTCGTCGTGGCCAACGACCACTTGATCCCGACTCGCCGGCAGCGGCGGCTGGCGGAGTGCATCCCCGGCGCGACGGCGTACGAGGTGGCCGGCTCCCACGCGGCGCTGGTCCTCGGCGCCGGTGGCTTCGTCCCCGTCCTGCTCGACGCCTGCCTCACCGTGACGGGCAAGCCGCAAGCCGCCTAGCTGGCCGCCTTCACCAGCTCAGCCAGCGCTTCGGGTACGGCGTCGGCGAGGTCCCAGAGCTCGGGCATCAGCTCGAGGCAGGCGATGAAGCCGAACCCGACCCGGTCCTGGTTGGACAGGATCGTCACGTTCAGGCCCGCACCTTCGAGCACCGGGCCGAGCGGGTAGAGCGCGACCAGGCGCGCGCCGGCGAAGTAGAGCGGCATCGGCGGGCCTGGCACGTTGCTGACGATCAGGTTGTGCACGACCGGGTGCCGGTCGGCGAGGTTGAGCCCCGAGTAGAGCCGCAGGGCGAGGGCGAACATGTTCGGCGTCGCGGTGTCCGCCCACTGCTGGAGCGTGTCCGCGCCGAGCATCTTGTGCTCTTCCTTCGCATCGACGTTCGCGCCGGCGATGACCCGCAACCGCTCGACCGGGTCCTCGATGTCCGAGGCGAGGGTCGAGAACATGATCGACACCTTGTTCACGCCTTCACGTCCGGCGGTCTGGTCGTGCACGGACACCGGCACCGACGCGATCAGTGACGTGTCGGGCAGCTCGTCGCGGTCGGCGAGGTAGCGGCGCAACGCGCCGGAGGTGACCGCGAGGACGACGTCGTTGACCTTCACGCCGAAGGCCTTGCTGACCTGCTTCACCTCGGCCAGCGACACCTGCGTGAACGCGATGTTGCGGTGTGGCGTGAGGCCGGCGTTGAACGACGTCCGCGGCGCCGTGAACGGCGTCGGCATGCCCGGCCGCTTGCGCCGCTGTCGCTGCGCGACGATCGAGCCCACCCGGGCGAGGGTGCGCGGCGCGAGCATCGCGACGCCGATCGGGCTCTTGACGACGTCGAACAGCGCGCGGCCGAGCAGCTGGACGTCGCTGCGGTCCTTGTCGATCCGCGGCGCGACCTCCAGCTCCGCCTGCTTCGGCGGGTCCGGCTCGAGGTCGAACATCGTGAACAGCAAGTTGGCACCCGTCACGCCGTCGACGGTGGAGTGGTGCATCTTGCCGATGATGGCGACATGGCCGTTGGCCAGGCCCTCCACGACGGTGAAGACCCACAACGGCTTGGAGCGGTTCAGCGGGCGGCCCGCGATGTCCCCGACGAGCGTCGCGAGCTCGCGGTCGTCGCCCGGCGACGGCACCGCGACCCGGCGTACGTGGTAGTCGAGGTCGAAGTGGTTGTCGGTGACCCAGTACGGGCGCGACATGTGCAGCGGGACGGTGGCCAGCTTGCGGCGCATCGACGGCACGACCTTGCTGCGCGCCTCGATCAGGTCGCGGATCTTCTCGAAGCGGTAGCCACCCGGCATGGTGTCCGGATCGACGACGATGAGGCCCATGACGTGCATGTGCATCGTCGGCGTCTCGCCGTAGAGGAAGGCCGCGTCGAGGCCACTGAGCTTCTCCATGGTCAGGGAGCGTACGGCGCTGTGGGAAACTGACGCGGTGTCACGACGTTTCCAGGCCTTCTCCGCGATCAGCGCGGCGCTCACCGCGAACGCCCTGCAGCCGATCTCCGAGACCCCGCTGCTGGTCCCGAGCTTCTTCGGTGCGTGGCTGACCACCGAGCTCGCGCCGCACAACCTCGCCGTCACCGGCGCCGTCACCGCCGCGCACCTGGCCGGCCGGGGCGAGAAGACCCGGGGTGACCGGATCGCGGTCGCGGTGAACCTGGCCTCGATGGCCGGCCTCGCCATGCTGGCCAAGCAGGGCCACGACTCGCGCCACGACGTCGAGGCAGCGCTGTGCGAGGCGCTCGGGCCGGACTACCTCGACTACCTCGACCCGGCGCCGACGGCTCGTGACCTGGCGACCCCCTGGCGCGACGTGGCGCGGCCCTACCTGCTGGGCCGCAGCCCCGACGTCGAGGTCGTGCACGACATCGCCTACGGCCCGTACGGGCGGCGCAACCACCTCGACGTCTACCGCCACCGCCTCGCGCCGGTCGGCTCGCCCGTGCTGCTGCAGCTGCACGGCGGCGCCTGGATGATCGGGCACAAGCGGCAACAGGGCATCGCACTCATGCACTACCTCGCGGCGAAGGGCTGGGTCTGCGTCGCGCCCAACTACCGGCTCAGCCCGCGCGCGACGTGGCCGGACCACCTGGTCGACACGAAGCGCGCGCTGGCCTGGGTGCGCGAGCGCATCGGCGAGTACGGCGGCGACCCGAGCTTCGTCGCAGTCACCGGCGGCTCGGCCGGCGGGCACCTCACCACGATGCTCGGCCTGACCGCGAACGACCCGGCGTACCAGCCCGGCTTCGAGGACGTCGACACCACCGTGCAGGCCTGCCTGCCGCACTACGGGGTCTACGACCTGGCCGACGTGACCGGGTCACGGCACACGCGCGACACGCGCGACCGGATGCTCGCGCCGATGGTGATGAAGCAGCGCTACGCCGCCGACCCGTCTGTCTTCGAGGCGGCGACGCCGCTGCTGCTCGTACGACCGGAGGCCCCGCCGTTCTTCGTCATCCACGGGCGGCACGACTCGCTGGCCCCCGTCGGCACCGCGCGCGAGTTCGTGCGCCGGCTGCGCGAGGTGTCCAAGCACCCGGTCGCGTACGCCGAGCTGCCCGGCACGCACCACGCGTTCGACGTGTTCCCGTCGATCCGCAGCTCGCACGTGCTGCGCGGCGTGGACCGCTTCCTCCAGTGGTGCTGGCAGCACCACCAGGAGGAGCACCGCGCTGCGGAGTAGCTACTGGCGGTTCGGGCTGGTGCGGCGCAGGTAGACGATCGCGCCGGTGCCGAGGGCCGCGGCGAGCAGGCCGGTCAGCAGGGCGATGGCACCCAGGTTCGAACCGTCGTCGTCGTCCGCCGTGAGCGGACTGGTGTCCACCGACGCGGAGTCGCTCGGGGACGGCGAGTCGGTGGGCGACGCGCTCTCGCTCGGACTCGGCGACTCGGACTCCGAGGGCGCGGCCGAGGTCGGCGCCGCCGACGGCGTCTTGGACTTGGTCGGTGACGGCGCGATGGACGGCGGCTTGCTCTTCGTCGGCGTCGGCGACGGCACGACGATCACCTGGTCACTCGCCTTGATGGTCACCGTGAAGTCGTCGCCGTAGACGATGTTCGGGTTCGGCGCGCACCCACCACCGTTGCTCAGCCGCAGGTCGAACGACTCGGCCTGCTCCATCTCCGCGTCATTGGTGATCGCGACGTTGAAGGACTGCGACGTGCCGTTCTGGAACGCGATGGTCCGATCGACTGACCCGAAGTCCCCCGCCTCGGTCGAGCCGTGGATGGCCTTCACATCGACGTGCGACGGAGCCTCATCGTCGTCACGCGACACCGTTACCTGGATCGACGAACCCTCTGCGGGGTTGGCGGGGGACGCGGAGACTGAGAAGAAATGGCAGGCCGCGTGCGCAGTGGTGCCCGGGATGAACACGCTCGCGGCCGCGAGCAGGGCGACGGTGACGAGCTGCCTGGTCCGGACCACGATGCCTCCCCTAGCGCCGACCAGCTGATCCTAGGCGAGGCCCTCGTCGCGGAGGTCGTAGCGCTCGGCGGACTCGCGCAGGTTGGCTCGCAGCTCGCCGGCGTCGAGGCCGAGCCCGGCCAGGTCGTAGCGGATCGTGCCGTGCCGGCCGCGCGGGTGGGCCGCGACGAACGCCTCCATGCCCGCTGTCGCCGCGGCGTCGAGCGGCTGGCCGGCGACGTCGTAGATCCGCTCCACCGTGCCGAGCTCGTCGGCGACGAAGTCGTCGAGCCGGACGTCGACGGTGCGGTCGGCCGGCAGCAGGTCACGGTCGCGCAGGCAGCCGCCGAGCAGGTCGCCGACCCGATCGGCCCAGTAGCGCCCGTAGGCATGGACGTCGGGCTGCGCCGTCCGCATGCGCGCGCCGTACGCGAGCATCGTGCAGGTGGATGCGGTCACCGCGACCGGGTCCCGGTAGGTCACCACGAACGTCGCGTCCGGGAACGTGGCCAGCAGCGGGCCGAACTGCTCGAGGTGCTGCGGCGACTTGAGCACCCACCGGCTGCCGCCGCGCAGCCAGGTCATGGCCTGCAGGACGCGCTTCAGGTAGGCGTAGGACGACGTCTGGTCGGTCGCGCGGTAGTGATCGCGCCACGACGGCATGAGGGCGCTGACCTCGAGGAACATGCCCGAGAGGTCGATCGCGAGCAGCTGGATCTCCTCGTGGGCGTGGTCGACGGTCATCTCGTGCATGCGCTTGAAGTGCGGCATGACCGTGTCGACCAGGCCGACGGCGGCGGCGCAGCGGGCCAGGCGCGGGTCGGGCGCCTCGTGCCTGGCCGCTTCCGGCAGGACCGGCTCGAGGCTCTCCCAGTACGGCAGGTGGCGCAGCGCCGGGTCGGCGGAGAGCAGGTTGTGCAGGTGCGTCGTCCCGGTCCGCGGCAGCCCGCAGATGATGATCGGTCGCTCGATCGCGACGTCCTCGATCTCCGGGTGGCGGGCGATGAGGTCCTCGAGCAGCAGGCGGTTGGCCAGCATGCCGACGGTCGACTCATAGGAGAGGACGACGCCGTGCGGCGCCAGGTCGGCCTCGTTGTTCATCGCGTCGACGTAGAGGTCGAGCCGCTCCCGGAAGCCGGGGTCGCCCCAGGTGTCGAGGCCGGTCCGCTCGCTCGCGGTCTCGCACATCTGCTGCGCGTCGAGAGTCAGCGTCGCGCCGTACGCCGTGAGGCCGTCGATGATCGGCTGCGCCTCCGGCGAGAACTGCGGGTCGGCCAGGTCGTCGAGGTGGATCGCGTCGCCCCGGCTCATCGCTTCTCCACGCGCGTCGTCGGTCGCTCCGGCGTCGCGTCCGGGAGGAACCAGCGGAACCACAGCAGGCCGCGCTCGTGGCCCTGGGTCGCGATCCAGTTGGGATGGCCGGTGTCGGTGGCACTCACCTCGATGTGCCACGAGCCGTCCGGCTCGTACTGGATCTGCGCGCCGTTGAGGGTGACCCGGTCGTAGGCGTAGTCGTAGGTGTGGAGGTAGGGGTTCCACAGGCACACGTTCCAGAACGCGCACGCCGGCGAGCGGCCCTCGACGACGAGCACCTCGTCGCCGGCGAGCTGGAACGTCCCGCGCGCGTACGCCGCGTCCCCGGCCGCCCAGCCGAACGTCACCTGGGGCACGGGGAACGGCTCGGCCACGGTGTTGGGGTCGAGCATCGGCACCGGGCACATCGCGATCTGCTCCTGGAGCCAGTTCACGGTGTGGCCGAAGCGCCGCGCGAGGTCCTCGGGCGAGCGGTCCCGAGTCGGCGGCGCGTCGACCGCCTCGATCGACCACTCGACGCGCCGCGCATGGTCGGGGTCGTTGACGTAGTCGCGGGTGATGGCACAGACCGCGTCCGGCTCGAGCGTGAGGTCCGCGTCGTCGCCCGGACCCATGAGGAAGCTGAACGTGCCGTCCGCGGCGACCTCGACCTCCCGGTCGTTGAGCGAGCCGACGATGCGGTTGGAGTAGTGGCCGTCGGCCGGTCCGCCGTACACGGTGAGGCTCAGGTAGACCGCGTCGCCCTTCGTGCCGGAGACGCGGTACGTGCGCGCCGGGTCGACCGGGGCGTACTGGTAGAACGCGTCGGCGTTGTCACCGCCCCACTTGCGGTACGGCCCGACGATGTCGACGAACCGCGGTCGCCCGGTGTCCGCCCAGACGTGCGCGTCGAGCCCCACGGCCAGCAGCGAGAACAGCCAGCGGTACCCCTCGGTCCGCTCGATCTCGGTGAGGTCCGCCGTACGCAGCTTCTCCTCGCCCGCCCTCAGCGCGTCCAGCACCGCATCGAACGCCTCCGACAACTGGTCACCCATGCGAGCTCCGCTCCCTCGGTACCTGCCACAGGACGAGACCAACCACCAGTGAGGTGGCCGCCACCATCGCGGGCAGCGTGTGCCGGAACGTCGTGTAGCCCACCACGAAGTGGACTCCGAGCGCCGCCATGATCGACAGCACACCCGCCACGGTGATGGCCTGGCGCAAGCTGCGCTCCACCTGGCTGCACCACAGGCAGAGGAACGTGGTGAGACCGAGGACCAGGACGGCTCCCCCGAAGCCGGTCCGGTCATGGGCGATGAGCGGCACCAACCGCGGACTGATTCCGTCCAGGTCGCGCTCGCTCATGCGCATGTACTCGAGGTCGGTGTCGACGAAGACCCCGGTGAGCCCGACGAACAGGATCGACGCCCCGCCGAGGAATGTGCCGAGCGAGCCGGCCATCAGGGCGATGCGGCCGAGGCCGGCGACGGAGCGGCTGTCGAGCGGGGCACCGATCTGGCTCAGCGCCCGAGGCCAACCGAGTTCCGCGATCAGACGTCGGGACCGGATCAGACCGCCGACATACACGGGGAGAAGCAGCAGCGTGCCGATGCCGTGCCAGGTGTCTAGGTAGCCGTAGCGGAGGTAGGCGAGGAACGACCCGAAACCCAGCACTCCGGAGGTGACCAAGAGCCACCATGCCCACGCCTCGCCACGGCGGAGCGGGAACAACACGAGCCAGAGGTAGAGCGTGCCGATGCCAACCACGGCGCCGCCGAACGCCGCCCGGTCATGGACCATGAACTCGACGACGCGACAGTTGACGACGTCGCAGACGTCGCGTAGCTCGCGCGCGCTCATCCCGAGGTAGTGGACGTCCTGCGGCAGGAACTCGCCCGTCGCGGCCAGGAAGATCGCGAACCCCCCTGCGAAGATGACCGCGGCAGCTGCCGCGACGAGCATCGGCACCCCGTCACCCATGAGCGCCGCAAAGAAGGAGTCTTCGGTACGACGCGCGTCGCTCATCACGTGGCCCGTTCGGCAAGTGTCTTGATGTGCGCGCTGCGCGTCTCGATGAGGCGCTTCATGTACGCAGCGAGCATCGCCCTCTCCACGAGCCAACCAAGCGGTCCCGCGGGTGCGGTGAACTCGACGTCATCGGTGACGCGGGTGCCGGTTGGGACCGCATCAAAGCGATGCATGTGCCGGTACCGCTTGAACGGCCCCTGAACCTGCTCGTCGACAAACAGGCGAGGCCGGTCGTACTCGACGATTCGGCTCGTCAGGCGGAAGGGCAGGCCGAAGTGCCGTGCGCTCCACGTCACCTCTTCACCGGGGCCGATCAGCCCACTGATGACGCCCGCGACCGCGCGTTCGCGTGTGTGTGCGAATCCGGCCATGTGAACCTCGATGTCTCGGCACAAGTCGAACACTCGCTCCGGGGCGGCCGCGAGCATCGTCTCGACCCGGAAGGTGACGGCCACGACCGCATCATGCCGCGCCGGGCAATCCACAGTTCGCGTCGTGAGATTTCTTCTCCACATCCCGGATTCCGCAGCCGAAATTGTCAGCCCCTCTGGGTAGCGTCGCTGTATGACATCGAGCGCGACGGTGCAGGACGTGGTGGCGGATTTCGTCCGCGGCCTCGACCCTTCGCGCATGTCCACGGCCGACGCGGCGACGGAAGTACGCCGGGTCGCGCGGGCCGAGGCGATGCTCGCGACGGCGAAGGCGCGGCTCGCGGCGCGGGCCGTGGAGTCACC
>CAZYXZ010000066.1:0-19453 GCA_964651395.1 uncultured Frankiaceae bacterium | reverse complement strand
CCCCCACCGCGGGGTCATCCCCCCGGCCCGGGTGGGGGGGGGCGTTCCCCCCGCCTGCTGAAACTCCCACCTCAACGGTTGGGGTCTAGTCCTTGCCGAGCTGGGACTTGATGGAGCGGAACTCGGGCATGGCCATGTCCCGGCGGAGCATGTTGGCGCCGTCGACGACGAGGGTGTGGCCGGTGACGAAGGCGGCGTAGGGCGAGCAGAGCCACGTCGCGGCCCACGCGAGCTCGTGCGGGCGGCCCGCGCGGCCGGCCGGCTGGCGCTTTTCGTCGTCGCCACCCACGCCCTTGCGCAGGGCCTGGATGTCGGCGGTCATGTCCTCGTGCGGGAAGAGCCCGGGCGCGAGTGCGTTGACCCGTACGCCGGACGGCGCCCACTCGACGGCCAGGCTCTTCGTCAGGTTGACCACCGCGGCCTTCGCGGCGGCGGAGTGCGCGGTGCCCGGCCCGCCGGCCATCGCCTGCGTCGACGCGATGGACAGGATCGCGCCGGGTGCGCCGCGCTCGACGCAGCGCCGGTAGAGCTGCTGCGAGCAGAAGAACGTGCCGTCGACGACGATCGACGTGACCGCGCGCCAGGCGTTGGGGGAGAGCTCCTCGGCCAGGGCGGGGAAGTTGGCCGCCGCGTTGTTCACCAGGACCGACGCCGGCCCCAGCGCGGCCTCGACCGCGTCGAAGGCCGCCGCGATCTCCTCGGGCTTGCGAACGTCGGCCGACGCGGCGAAGGCGCGGCCACCGGCCGCCTCGACCGCGGCGACGCCCGCGGCGTGATGCTCCTCGCTGCGGCTCACGATCCCGACCGCGGCGCCGAGCCGCGCGAACTCGACTGCCATCGCCTTGCCCAGGCCGGTGCCGCCGCCCGTGACGATCACCGTCGTCCCGTCGTACGTCCCGGCCGGCAGCATCGACGCGCCGAGCGCGGGCGGCTCGGGCAGGCCCACTACTTGCCCTCGAACTCGACCGGCTGCTTCTTCGCCTTGGCCGCGTAACCGGCCGGCATGTCGTCGGAGACGAACTCGACCGACGCGCTCATCGCTTCGAAGTTCAGCGCCTCGTTGAGCCCGCGCCCGGACCAGTGGTTGATCGTGCGCTTGATGCTCTGTACGGCGAGCGGCGCGTTGGCCGCGATCTCGCCGGCCAGCTTCATGGTCTCCGGCATCAGGTCCTCCGGCGTCGTGACCAGCTGCACGAGGTTGAGGCGTTCTGCGGTCGCCGCGTCGATGCGCCGCCCGGACAATGCGAGCAGCCGGGCCCAGCCGGCGCCGGCCTCTGTCGCGATCCGCAGGTCTCCGCCCGCGTCGAGCGAGACGCCGACCTGCGCCTCCGGCAGGGCGAAGACCGCGTTGTCGGCGGCGATCCGGATGTCGCACATCAGCGCGAGCTCGAAGCCGAAGCCGAGGCAGTAGCCGTGCACCGCGGCGATCACCGGCTGAGGCAGCTCGGACCAGACCTTGAAGCGCTCGTGCACCCAGCGGATGCCCTCGTAGTAGTTGCGCACCTTCTCGGCGGGGGAGCGGCCGGTGACCCGGTCCTCGGGCATGCCCAGGTCGACACCCGCGCAGAACGCGCGCCCCTCACCGCGGAGGACGACGACGCGGATCCGGTCGTCGAAACGGATCCGGTCGGCGATGACACCGAGCTGGCGGGTCGCCTCCCAGCTCCACGCGTTGAGCTTGTCCTGCAGCGAGTTCGTGACGACGCCTACGTTGCCCTCGACCTCGAGCGTCAGCTGCCACTCGGACTCGGGTAGCTGCGGCTCGGTGCGGACCATGCGTCAGACCGTAGTACCGAGGCCGCCGTCGACGGGGATCACGGCGCCCGTCAGGTACGACCCGGCGCGGCTGGACAGGAAGACCGCGATGCCGGCCATGTCGTCCGGGCGCCCGATCCGCTTCAGCGGCGCCGCGGCGGCGATCGCGTCGCCGGCCTGCTTCAGCGTGGCAGCCATCATCTTGGACTCGAACGGGCCCGGTGCCACCGCGTTGACCGAGATGTTGCGCGGCCCCAGCTCCTTGGCCAGCACGCGGGTCATGTGGTGCAGCGCCGCCTTGCTCGCCGAGTAGGAGTACGTCGGCAGGATCGGCACGCGCAGCCCGTCGATCGAGCCGACGTTGATGACGCGCGCCGGATCGCCGATCTCGCCGGCTGCCTCGAGCTGCGGTAGCAGCGCGCGCGTCAGGTAGAACGGCGCCTTGAGGTTGAGGTCGACCACCTTGTCCCACGCGCTCGCCGGGAAGGTCTCCATCGGCTCGCCCCACGTCGCGCCCGCGTTGTTCACGAGGATGTGCAGCGCGCTCTCGCGCTCCGCGATCTGCCCGGCCAGCCGCACCGCCTCGTCCTCGGTCGACAGGTCCGACGGCAGCGCGATCGCCTCGCCGTACGCCGAGAGCTCCTGCACCGCCTCGTCGCAGGCATCCGCCTTGCGCGAGCTGACGTAGACCTTGGCGCCGGCCTGCACGAGGCCGCGGGCCATCATCAGCCCGATGCCGCGCGAGCCCCCGGTGACCAGCGCCGTCTTGCCCGCGCACGAGAAGAGATCCGTCATGGGCCGAGACCCTACTAACGTCTGCCCATGCCCTCCGACCCGGACGACATCTGGACGATCGTCTACCTCACCTTCGCCGCCGAGGGACGCGCCCCGTCGCTCTACGAGCTGGCCCGCCGCAGCGGTCTCACTGCCGACCGCGTCCTGCTCGCGCTCAACCAGCTGCACGAGGGGCACGCACTCGTGTTGACCGAGGACGGCGACGCGATCCGCATGGCGCACCCGTTCTCCGCCGTACCGATGGGCTTCGTCGTCACTCCGGCCGACGGTCTCGACCAGCGGCTGTGGTGGGGCGGCTGCGCGTGGGACTCGTTCGGCATCCAGGCCGCGCTCGGCATCGACGTGCGCATCGACACCGCCTGCCCGGGCTGTGGCACCCACCACACCTACGCCGCCGGTCCGACCACACCGCCCGAGCCGGACCTCGTCGTCCACTACCGGGTCCCGGCCGCGCACTGGTGGGACGACGTCGTGCACACCTGCTCGCACATCCGCGTGTTCTGCGACGCGTCACACGTCCCCGACCCGCGCGGCGAGATCGTGCCGCTCGAGACGGTGTGGCGCCTCGCCCAGCCCTGGTACGGCGACCGCCTCGCCCCCGACTACGAGCCCCACCCGCGCGAGCACAACCAGCAGCTGCTGACCGACGCCGGCCTGGTCGGCGACTTCTGGAAGCTGCCTAGCTGACGAGGCCTCGGCCGGTGATCAACGGGAGGTCCAGCGTCGTCAGCAGGCCGGCGGGGGCGTCGCAGACCGCGGGGACCGCGTTGACCAGGCGCATCGCGGTCGCCTTGAGGCCCGCGGTGTTGTGGTCGCCGTCGCTGCCGAGCAGCTGCAGGTCGACGGTGTAGTTCGGCTCGCCGCTGACGACGACGCGGTAGCAGCCGTGGCCGGCCGGCTGCGGCCAGTCCGGGGCGAGGTCGTCGCGCAGCCGCGTGACGTGCTCCAGTACGACGACCGCTCGCCCGCCGCGCATGCCGCGCACCTCGAAGTGCAGCGCGGCCGCCGTGCCGGCCTTGATGGTCCCGCTGTCCACCTCGAAGTCCTCGGGCGCGGGGAAGCGCTCGTACCACTCCTCGACGGAGTCGAGCTCGACGTCGAGGCCGGCCGCGATCTGCCGCACCACGGAGCCCCACGCGAGCGTCAGCACACCCGGCGTCAGGAGCATGCACGGCTCGTCGAGCGGCTTCCCGAAGCCCATGACGTCGAACAGGATCATCGGCTGGTCGTAGGTGTTGTAGTTGAGCAGCTCGACGCAGCGGACCTCGTCGATCCGCTCGCTGATGCTCGTGATCGACAGCGGCAGCCAGTCGTTGGCGAAGCCGGGGTCGATGCCGTTGACGTAGAGCGTGGCGTTGCCCTCGGCCGCGGCCTTCTTCAACGGGTCGATCAGCTCGTCCGGGACGATGTCGTACGGGTACTGCAGGAACACCGGCCCGCTCGAGACGACGTTGATCCCGGCCTGCAGGAAGCGGGCCAGGTCCGCGAGCGCCTCCGGCAGCCGGTGGTCGGCCATGGCCGTGTGCACGATGCAGTCCGGCTTCAGCGCCAGCAGCGCGTCGGCGTCCGTCGTAGCGGTGACGCCGATCGGGTCGATGCCGACGATCTCGCCGACGTCCTTGCCGTCCTTCGCCTCCGACGACACCCACACGCCGACCAGCTCGAGCTCCGGCCGCGCGAGGATGCCCTTGATGGCGTGGCCGCCGACGTTGCCGGTGCTCCACTCCACGACGCGGTAGGTCACCGGAGCGCTCCCTTGGGTTAGAGGTCGGGGATGGGCAGGTCGAGGTTCGGCGTCTGCAGCCCGCCGTCCACCTCGATGAGCTTGCCGGTGATGTAGGCACCGGCCGGCGACGCGAGGTAGAGCACGCCCGCCGCGATGTCCTCGGGCTCGCCGATCCGCTTCAGCGGCGTGGACTCCTCCATCGTCGTCTTCAGCTCGTCGTTGGACACGACCACCTCGAGCGCCGACGTGGCGATCGAGCCGACCGAGATCGCGTTCACGCGGATCCGCGGCGCGAGGTCGTACGCCGCGAGGCGGGAGTAGTGGGTGAGCGCGGCCTTCGCCGTCCCGTACGCCGCGAAGCCGCGGCCCGCGAGGCGGCCCATCACCGACGAGATGTTCACGATCGCGCCGCCGCCGGTCTCCAACATGATCGGGGCGCCGGCCTGCACCAGGGCGTGCGCGGTCGTGACGTTGAAGTGGAACGCGTCCTCGAGGAACTTCGGCGGCATGTCGAGCAGCGTGTACGGCATCGTGCCGCCGACGTTGTTCACGAGGATGTCGAGCCGGCCGAAGGTCTCCTTCGCCGCGGTCGCGAGACCGGCCACCGCGTCGACGTCGTTGAGGTCGGCGACGACGATGTGCGCGCGCCGGCCGGCCGCCTCGATGTGCTTGGCGACGTCGGTGAGCTGGTCCGCCGTACGGGCCGAGATGACGACGTCGGCGCCGGCCTCGGCCAGCGCGATCGCGGTGGCGGCGCCGATGCCGCGGCCGGCGCCGGTGACGACGGCGACCTGGTCGGTGACGAGGAAGCGGTCGAGGATCACGTGCGGCTCCTCCGGGAGGCGGAGCCCGACTCTAGCGCCGAAACTGGAACACGTTCCAGTCGCGGGCTAGACGGTGCCGGAGAAGGTGTTGCAGGCGGCCGGCCGCCCGGTCGTGTAGCCGTTGGTGAACCACCGCTGCCGCTGCGCCGCGGAGCCGTGCGTCCACGACTCGGGGGCGACGCGGCCTTCGGCCTTGCTCTGGATCCGGTCGTCGCCGACGGCGGCCGCCGCCGACAGCCCGTCGGCGATGTCCGCCTCGGTCAGGCTCTCGATGACCCCGGTGGCGACGGCGTTCTTGGCCCACACCCCGGCGTAACAGTCCGCCTGCAGCTCGAGGCGCACCGACGGGCTCTGCTCGCCGGTCTCGCCGCGGGCCCGCTGCACGCGGTCGCTGGTGCCGTCGAGGTTCTGCACGTGGTGGCCGTACTCGTGGGCGATGACGTACGCGCGGGCGAACGGGCCGCCGTTCGCGCCGAAGCGGGACTTCAGCACCTCGAAGAAGGACAGGTCGATGTAGATGGTCTGGTCGAGCGGGCAGTAGAACGGCCCGACGTCGGAGCTCGCGCCGCCGCAGCCGGTGTTGACCCCGCCGGTGAACAGCCGCGTCGGCGCCTCCTGGTAGCCGCGGAACGCCGAGGTCCAGTACGCCTGCACGCTGTTGACGACACCGACCACCTCGCAGTCGTCGCTGCGGTTGGCATCGGCGCCGGTCCGGCACTCGTTCTGGATCTTCGTGGAGTCGACCGACGACGAGCTCGGGCCGCCGAGCAGGTCGGCCGGGCTGGCGCCCATCAGCAGCGCGATCAGGACGCCGACGATCCCGAGCCCGCCACCGCCGATGGCGAGCCCGCGGCCACGGCCGCGCGAGTCCTGGACCTGGCCCGGGTCGAGCGTCGCGCCCTCGTTGAATCGCATGCCCTGCGGCCTACCCCGCCAGGGCGCCGTGGATACCTGACGCGCCGTCAGGGGTCCCGCTAGGGTCGTCCCCATGCAGTGGGACAGCATCCCCGCACTCGTGCAGGACGCCGGCGCGCGGTACGGCGACCGGCTGGCCGTGGTCGACGGGCTGCACCACGTCACGTACGAGCACCTGGCCCTGCAGGTCCGGGTCGCGGCCGCTGCGGCCATCGCGCACGGCATCGAGCCGGGCGACCGCGCGGCGATCTGGGCGCCCAACTCCAGCGACTGGATCGTCGCCGCGCTCGGGCTGGTCTCCGCCGGCGCGGCGCTCGTGCCGCTCAACACGCGCTTCAAGGCGGCCGAGGTCGGCTACATCCTCGAGCGCAGCAGCGCGCGGCTGCTGGTGGTCAGCGGTGAGTTCCTCGGCACCGACTACGCGGCGATGCTCCACGCGGAGTACCCGACCGGTCCTGGCGTGGTGGAGCGCATCGTCACCTTCGGCGACGAGTGGGCCGACTTCCTCGACGACGCCACGAGCGTCCTCGACGACGACGTGTCCCTGCGGCTGGCCGAGATCCAGGGCGCGGACATCTCCGACGTCATCTTCACGTCCGGTACGACGGGCCGGCCGAAGGGCGTTGTCACGACGCACGCCCAGACCTTGCGCGTCTTCGACACCTGGAGCGACGTCGTCGGTCTCGAGGAGGGCGATCGCTACCTCGTGATCAACCCGTTCTTCCACACCTTCGGCTACAAGGCCGGCATCCTCGCGTGCCTCATGCGCGGCGCGACGATCTACCCGCAGGCGGTCTTCGACGTCCCCGAGGCCCTGGAGACGATCGAGCGCGAGCGGATCACCGTGCTGCCCGGACCGCCGACGCTCTACCAGACGATCCTCGACGCGCCGGACCGCGAGAAGCGCGACCTGTCGTCGCTACGCCTCGCCGTCACCGGCGCCGCGGTCGTGCCGGTCGAGCTGGTCCGGCGCATGGGCAGCGAGCTCGGCTTCGACACGGTGCTCACGGCGTACGGACTGACCGAGTCGACCGGGACGGTGAGCATGTGCCGCCGCGACGACGATGCCGAGACCATCGCGACGACCAGCGGCCGTGCGATCCCCGACACCGAGCTGCGCGTCGTCGACGCCGACGGCAACGACCAGCCGGCCGGCGTACCCGGCGAGGTCGTGACCCGGGGCTACCACGTCATGCAGGGCTACTTCGAAGACCCCGAGGCGACGGCACAGACGATCGACGCCGACGGCTGGCTGCACACCGGCGACATCGGCGTGATGGACGAGCGCGGCTACCTGCGGGTCACCGACCGGATCAAGGACATGTACGTCGTCGGCGGCTTCAACGCCTACCCGGCGGAGATCGAGCAGGCGCTCGCACAGCATCCCGCCGTCGCCGAGGCCGCCGTGGTCGGCGTACCGGACGAGCGGATGGGTGAGGTCGGCCGCGCGTTCGTCGTCGCGAAGCCGGGGGAGAGCATCGACCCCGACGAGGTCATCGCCTGGTGTCGCGAGCGGATGGCCAACTACAAGGTGCCACGGTCCGTGGAGGCGATCGACGCGCTGCCGCGCAACGCGTCCGGCAAGGTCCTGAAGTTCCAGCTGAGGGGAACGGCATGAGGGAGTACCCGGTCAAGCTCGGCTCGATCCTGTTCACGATGGTGGAGCCGCACAAGGGCCACGAGGTGGAGTACAACCGCTGGTACGAGCGTGACCACTTCTACGCCGGCTGCATGATCGGCGCGAACAACTTCGCGGGGAACCGCTACGTCGCCACGCGCGACCTCAAGGCACTGCGCTACCCGAGCGAGTCGCCGATCACGCCCGCGCCGGAGACCGGCTCCTACGTCGCCATCTACTGGATCCTCGACGGCGCGCACGACGAGTGGAACAAGTGGGCGGTCAAGCAGGTCCGCTGGCTGCACGCCAACGGCCGCATGTTCGCCGAGCGCGACCACATCCACACGCTGCTCTACAAGTACGCGTTCCCCGTCTCGCAGGACGCGGACGGCGTACCGCCCGAGCTCGCCCTCGACCACCGCTACGCCGGGATCGTGTCGGTGATGACCGACGCCACGGGCGACCGCGACGCGTACGGCGCCTGGTTGCGCGACGAGTTCCTGCCCGGCTTCCTCGCCAAGCTGCCCGGCTCGCAGGTGCTCACGTTCACGCCACTGCCGCTGCTGGGGGACGCGCCGGGGGATGTGCCGCGCACCGAGAACGACGACCAGCGCTACCTGCACCTGTTCTTCCTGGAGCAGGACCCGCGCGAAGTGTGGGACGCCACCTTCGCCTCGCTCGGGAAGGACCTGGCCGAGTCGGGGCAGGGCAGCCTCGTGTGGGCCGGCCCGTTCATCGAGACCGTGAAGGGCACCGATACCTACACCGACCAGCTCTGGTAGGTCCCCGCCGAGAAATCTTGAACCTCCTACCCGACTCGTGACTGGAGCCAGGGTGAGGAGGGGTGGTGACCCAGCTGGAGGCAGTGGTGGCGGCGGCCGGATCGGTCGACGCCGCCGCGGAGCAACTGGCCTTCTGCGAGCGCGAGTACGAGGCACTGGCCCGCTACGCCTACCGCCTGGTCCGCGACGAGCAGCTGGCCCGCGACGTGACCCAGGAGGCCTTCGTCCGCCTGTTCGCCCGGTGGACGAAAGTGACCGAGCCACGGCCGTACCTCTACCTGGTCGCCACCAACGTCGTGCGCCGGCACTTCCGCCGGCACAAGACCGAGACCGCGGCGTACGCCGTCACGTACGAGCCCGACGACACCGCTGACGGGCCCGACTTCGACGTCCGCGACGTCGTCGCCCGGCTGCCGCGGAAGTGGCGCGAGGTCGTCGTCCTGCATTACTTCGCCGACCTGACCATCGCGGAGATCGCGCTCCGGCTGCACCAACCCGAGGGCACGGTCAAGCGCCGCCTGCACGAGGCGCGCGGCCTGCTCGCCCGCGGACTAGGAGACCAGTCATGACGTTCCCCGACCTGCGGCCGCGCGCCGGCGAGGCGGCCGAGATCCTGGCCCGCGCCAAGCGCCGCCGTGCCGCGCGTACGGCGACGACCGGCGGTCTCGCGCTGGCCGCCGTCGTCGGCGTACTCGTCCTGCCCGGCCTGGCCGGGGGCGCGATGGCCGACCGCGCCGACCTGGTCAACCCGCCCGTGCCGACCCCGAGCGAGCTTCCCCTTCCGCTGCCCAGCCTCGTCCTCCCCGGTCCGACCGGTCCGTCCGGTACGCCGACCACCGAGAGCCAGCCGAGCGAGGAGCCTGCGGGCGAGCCGGATTCGTCGCCGCGCAGCTACCCCGTGGGCCCTGACGCCGAGTCGCCGGAGAAACCGACGATGCGCAGACAGAAGCTCAGCGGCTACCCGTTGGCCTGCAAGGACCCGCTGGAGGAGAGGCCGGTGCGGACCCTCCCCGACGGCTTCTGCGCAATGGCATGGGTCTGGTCGCAGGACGGCTACGACACGCTGTCACTCCAGGTGTGCCGGGCGCACGACGCTGCGGACACCCGCGCACTGTCGTTCCCGCGCGGCCTCGAGAGCGACTTCCGCGTCCTCGACCAGGGTGCAGTCGCCTGGACCTGGTCGACGGGGTCGACCTGGGACGAGAGCCCGCACACCGAGCCGATGGCGCCGTCGGACTGCCTTTCGTGGTCGGTCGCCTGGACGGGCACGGATGAGACCGGCGTCCCGGTTCCGGACGGCACCTACGTCATGGAAGCCGAGGCGTTCGCCCCGGAGCTCGGCGAGGGCGCGCGCTTCCAGATCGAGTTCCGCCACACCGAGGAGGCCTGACGTGCGCGCACGTCCGATCGGCATGTCGCTCGCACTGGGGCTCGCGGTGTTCGCACCGGGAGCAGGCGCGGCCGAACCGCCGTCGTTGACCTCGAACGTCACGATCACCGGCCCGGCCGGCTCGCGCGCCACCGTGCACCTGCCGTACACCGCGCTGGTCGACCGGTGGAACTCCTCGCCGGGCAGCGTCACGGCCGACCGGGGGCACCTGGCCGCCGTCGGCTTCGTCGCGGCGGCAGCTCCGGAGGGCCGGCGCCCGGCGTTCTTCGCGCTGTCCGAGGTCGCTGAGTCCTGGGCCTGCCCCGAGGGCTGCCCGCGCGGCTACCGGCAGGACGTCGCGCCGGGTGGCGCCGGCCAGTACGTCGCGCTGCCACGCGGGCGCTACACGGTCGTCCTCGTGGGTGAACCGGGATCCACCGTCACTGCCCGCCTGTCCCTGGCCGGTCTCAAGCGCGGCACGAGCGCTGTCCGCACCGACCGGCCCGCCGTCGTGCGCCTGTCCTCGATGGGAGCGCTGCCGCAGACCGGTGTGCACGACCCGTACACCTTCGACAGCCGTGAGGAGTCGGGGCTGGGCCAGCTGGTGCTGGCGGGGCTGGCCGTGCGCGTGCAGAGCGAGGCGAGCGCCGGGTTTCCCTGGGCCGGCGGATGCGTGACCGGCCAGGAGCCCGGCGGTGACGAGCAGGCGGCGATCTGCGCGCACGTCCCGATCCTCGGTGTCGGCGGCGGCAACCCGCGTGTCGGCCGGGAGAGCGCGCTCTTCGGGACAGCAGATCTCGTCACCGGCCCGGCAGCCACGGTCGCATACCAGGTGCGCTACGAGACCGGTGTCGGGGTGTCCGTCGACGCGTACGGCTGGTGGGCCTCGGTCGGGTAGAGGATGGCCGGGTGCCCCGGCTCCTGGTCGTCCACCACACAACCTCCCCCGCGACGCAGGCGATCCTCGAAGCCGCGCTCGACGGCGCGCGCGACCCCGCGATCGACGGTGTCGAGGTCGTCGTGAAGCCCGCGCTGGTGACGACGGCGGTCGACGTGCTGGAGGCCGACGGCTACCTGCTCGGTACGCCGGCCAACATCGGCTACATGTCCGGCGCCCTCAAGCACTTCTTCGACCAGGTCTACTACCCGTGCCTCGACGCGACGGTCGGCCGCCCGTACGGGCTCTGGGTGCACGGCAACAACGACACGACCGGCGCGATCCGCGGAGTGGAGTCGATCGTCACCGGCCTGCGCTGGAAGCGCGTCGCCGACGTACTGACCGTAATCGGCGCGCCGACGCCCGAGGACCTCGACGCCGCCCGCAACCTCGGCGGCACCCTGGCCGCGACACTCACTTAGAACCCAAACCCCGAACCCGTTGAGATGAGCGTTTCAGCCAGGGGCTGAAACGCTCATCTCAACAGTCTTGCGCTGGCTAGCTCAGCGCCGAGACCTGAACGGCCGTCATCGATCCACCGGCGGCGACGGTGTTGCTGCCGCCGCCGCTGCTCTTCGTGCATCTCAGCAGCACGTTGCCCGCCACGGCCAACGATCCGGCATCCGTGAGCGCGAGCGAGGCAGCAGGTGCCGCTGATTCGGCAGTGACGGTCTCGCAGCGACCCGGGTCGCTGAACTGAGGCCTCGCGGTCAGTGCGGCTCGCGCATGCCGGCGATGCACTCGTCCATGTCGGCACAGACGGTGGCCACCTCGCCGAGATGGGTGATCTTGATCAACCGCACGAGCGGGGACTCCTCGGGCAGCAGCAGCGCCAGTCGTTGCCGGCACGTATCCAGCCTGCGCGCGAGACCGAAGAGCATCCGTACGCCGGCGCTGTCGATGTAGCGCACACCGGAGATGTCGAGCACCAGGCCCAGCGCGTCGTTCGGCACGGCGCCGAGCATCTCGTCGGCAAGGTTCTGGGCGTTGACGATGTCGATCTCGCCGGCCATGGTCGCGATCGCCACGCCGTCCTCGAGGCGGATCGGCACCGGGTGCGGGCTCATGACACACCCGCCAGCCGTGTGCCGAGGCGGCGCCGCATGGACACCACGGTCCCGGTCGCGTCGGTCGTGACCTGCACGTCGTCCATGAACGACTCCATGATGTGCAGCCCGCGCCCACCGGAGCTCGGCCGCGGCGACCGCCACGTGCCGTGGTCGCGCACCTCGACCCGGATCTCGTCGTCGAGCGAGGCGCTCACGTCGAAGGTGCCGCTGGCCGGGCCGCGCGCGTGCACGATCGCGTTGGCGCACGCCTCGGAGATCGCGACGAGGATCTCGTACGTCTCCTCCTCGGTCGCACCGGCGTTGCTCAGCCAGCGCCGCAACGTGGCTCGTAGCGGCTCCAGCGTCGTGATCGACGTGGGCAGGTGCATGGCCAGGTTCGTCCCCAGTGGAATGAGCCGCACGGCCAGCATCGCGACGTCGTCGGCCGCCTCGCGGCCGGCAACGCCTTGCGCGAGCACGGCGTCGGTGAGCTCCTCGAGGTCCTGCGGCGCGCCGGTCAGCGCGCCACGCAGCCGGGCCAGCCCGGCGTCGAGCGACATCCGCCGGTCCTCGACCAGTCCGTCGGTGTAGAGGACGACGGTCGTACCCGGGTCGAGCGTCGTCACGTAGTCGTCGTACGCCGCGCGCGGCACCGCCCCGATCGGCGGCCCGCTCACCTCGTCCAGGAAGCGCACAGCGCCGTCCGGGCCGAGGATGGCCGGCGGCGGGTGGCCTGCGTTGCAGATGCGCAGCAGGCCGGTCTCCGGCTCGAGGATGCCGCAGAGCATCGTCGCCATGTCGGAGCGCTCGAGGTCGTGCAGCAGCCGGTTGAGGTTGCGGATGATGGCGCACGGCGAGGACTCGACCAGGGAGAACGCGCGGAGGGCGTTGCGCAGCTGCCCCATGAGAGCAGCAGCCCGCTCGCCCTTGCCCACCACGTCACCCATCGTCATCAGCAACCGACCGCCGGGCAGCTGGATCAGGTCGTACCAGTCGCCACCGATGTCGACACCCGAGCCACCGGCGATGTAGCGCGCGGCCGACTCGATGCCGGGCACGTCGGGCAGCCGGTCGGGTAGCAGGCTGTGCTGCAGCGTCTCGGCGACGGTGCGCTGACGCGCGAACAGCCGCGCATTCGCGATCGCGATGCCGGTACGGCGGGCCAGCTCGGCAACGACCGGCAGGTCGGCTTCCCCGAGGCGCCGGGCGTCGGAGATCGTGACCAGGCTCATCGTGCCGAGCACCTCGGCGCGGTCGAGGATGGGCACGACCAGTGCGGTCGATCGCGGGGCCTCGGCGGTCGTGTCGGCGAGGAAGTCGGGCGGCAGGCCGAGCAGCTGTGGCGGAGCCGGGGTCAAGACGAGCGGGACACCGCTGCGCAGGCAGCGCACCACGGCATGCATGGCGTCGTCCATGTCCGGCACCTGGTCCTCGAGCACGATGGCGCGCTCGCTGAAGATGGGGCCGGCGGAGGCGTACCGCGTGATCCGGCCCGCGTCGTCCTTGATGTCGAGAAGGCAGTAGTCCGCGATGCCCGGCGCGACCAGCGTGGCCAGGTCGCGGAGGATCGTGTCCACCTCCATCGACGACGTGAGCACGCGCGTCGCGTCGGCCAGCAGGGTCAGCCCCGCGCCGGCTTCCTCGGCGGCCAGGCGAGCGGCTCGCTCCGACTCGTAGAGCTCCTCGTTGTGCTCGAGGATCCGCTCGTTGAGGCTCCAGGTGACCAGGCAGGCGATGCTCGTGCCAGTGATGAAGAAGGCATGCACGGCGGCCCAGCGCCACGGGTTCGCTTGCGCGTCCGGGTGGTTGTAGACCGACGGGCCGTCGACGACTCCCATGACGCCGTGGTGCAGGAAGACGTAGGCGATCGCCGCGAGGAACGGCACCCAGTCCTGGTAGAGGGCGACGACCGCGACCATCACGAAGAAGTGGAAGTGCATCTCGATCAGCCCGTGCGAGAGGTGCACGAGGATCGCGGAACAGGACAGGAGGCCGAGGGCGGCTGTCGCCGTGCGCGCCCGGCGGTCCAGCCGGGGCAGGCTGGCGCTCAACGCGGTCACCGGCACGATCAGGCTCTCCAGGCCGATGTGCTGGAGGCTGTAGCCCTGGTAGAGACCGTAGGCCGGGATCGCGACGGCGTGCGCCCAGAGCAGGACCAGGATGCCGCGGTGCCGCTGCCACCAGACGTCGTCGGGCAGCCGGCGACCGGCCGGGAGCAGGCGGCGGACAGCAGTCCAGCGCGACGTTGCGCTGTGCGCGGCGACCACGGGTCTCCCCCTTTGACCGAACTGGACAGCCTGGGCTTTCCCAACAGTCACTCTGGGTAACCCCAGCAGGTTCACCAGTAGCTGCCGGCCAGCATCTTCTCCAACGGCCCCCGGTTGGCCACCAGGTCGTCGAGGTCGGCCGGCATCTCCATCTCGCCGAAGAGCATCTGCCGCCGCGCGATCCGGCTCATGACCAGCCCGTAGCGCAGGGTCGCGAAGACGAGGAACCACTCGAGGTCGTGCACCGTGTGACCCGACAGCTCCTCGTACGTCGCCACGACGTCCTCCGCGCGCAGGAAGTGCGGCATGCCGGTCATGCCGGCCATCCCGGCGTACTCCTCGAACTGCTTGTGCATCCAGATCAGCCACGCGAGGTCGACCTCGCGCGGGCCGAGCCCGACCATCTCCCAGTCCAGCACGGCGACCGGCAGGAAGTCCCGGTAGATGATGTTGCCGATCCGCGCATCACCCCACGAGAGCACCGTCGGGCCCTCGTCCTTCGGCCAGTGCGCCTCGAGCCAGTCGAAGGCACGGTCGAGCAGCGGGACGCGCAGCCCGTCCTGCGCGGAGATCCAGTCGCAGTACGCGCGCTGCTCGGCGACCATGCGCCGCAGGTGCGTGTCGCCGGCGTGGGGGAACTCGAGGAACTTCGCCTCGTCGTCGTCCACGCCGATCGCATGCAGCGTCGCGATCACCTCGACGGTCTCGTCCTGGAGCTTGCGCTGGTCTTCGACCGACGCGTCCTTGAGCCACGAGCCGAACGTGTAGGGCATGACGTCCGGCGGCACGATGCCGTCGACCTGCTGCATGAGGAAGAACGGCACGCCGAGGGGCGCCGGGTCCTCCTCGAGCCAGAGCGTGCGCGGCACCGGCACCGACGAGCGGTCGGCGACCAGGCGCATGACGCCGAACTGCTTCGCGAAGTCGTAGACCGGGAAGACGGGCACGGCGGCCGGGTCCGGCGCGAGTCGCGCCGCGGCCTTGATCTCACCCTCGCCGGGCAGGTCGGCGGTGAGCAGCAGCGTCTCGCTCGACATGCCGTTGGACTGCGGGATGTGCAGCTCGCTGATCGTCGCGCCGGCATGCTGCTTCTCGAGCCACGTCGCGAGCCGCGCGCGGAGCTCCTCCGGGTCGCGGGTCGACGTGCGCGGGCGCTCGGCGGCGGGGGCTTCGGTCGGCTCCATGGCCGCAGAAGATAGCCGGTATGGTCGCCGCATGAAGGTGGCTGTCGACCCGCGCGAGTGTGAGGCCAACGGAGTCTGCGTCGGCCTGGTCCCCGAGGTCTTCGAGCTCGACGACGACGACGTGCTGCACATCCTGTTCGAGGAGCCGCCGGCCGGGCTCGAGGAGCAGGTCCGCCAGGCCGTCGCCCGCTGCCCCAAGCGGGCCCTGTACATCACCGAGTCCTGATGCACCTCGGGCTCGCGCTCTTCGTCTCGGACTGGTCCTCCGACGTCCGCGACGTCGCGCGCGCCGCGGAAGACCATGGCTTCGAGAGCTTCTGGGTGCCGGAGCACACGCACATCCCGGCCAGCCGCGCGACGCCGTACCCCGCAGGAGGCGAGCTGCCGGGGGAGTACGCGCGCATCTTCGACCCGTTCCTCACCCTCACCGCCGCCGCGTGCGTGACCGAGCGGCTCAAGCTCGGCACCGGTGTGTGCCTGGTGGCCGAGCGCGACCCGATCCACCTGGCCAAGGAGGCCGCGACCCTCGACCAGCTCTCCGGCGGACGGTTCATCCTCGGCGTCGGCGGTGGCTGGAACGTCGAGGAGATGGCCGACCACGGGAGCGACTTCTCGAAGCGGTGGGGGATCACGCGGGACCGGGTCGCCGCCATCCGCACGTTGTGGTCGGAGGACGTCGCGGCGTACGACGGGCCGTATGCGCGCTTCGAGCCCTCGTGGCAGTGGCCTAAGCCGGTGCAGCCGGGCGGCGTGCCGGTCCACGTCGGCGGCGACGGCCCGCTCGCGATGAAGCACGCCGCGCAGTACGGCGACGGCTGGATGCCGATCCCGGACAAGCGGCGTGGGTCGATGACCGACCGGATGAAGGTGCTCGCGGACCTGGCCGCCGAGCAGGGTCGCCCGACGCCCGAGGTCACGGCGTACGCCGCGACACCCAAGCCCGAGATCGTCGAGCACTACGCGAAGATCGGCATTGCGCGGATCGTCTACAACCTGCCGCCTACCGGTGACGCGGTCGAGGTCATCAAGCAGCTCGCTCCGCTCACGACAGTCGTGTGAGCGACACTGACGCCGCGCTCGTGGCGGTCGGCACGGAGCTGCGGGCCGCGATCGACCACCTGCTGCGGGTGGAGCCGGAGGCCGAAGGCCTGGACGGCGCGCTGCGGATCGCGCAGATCCTGACCAGCGCCATCCGCGAGCTGCCGACGGTGGTGCCGCCGGCCGACGGGCTGCACCGGCGCGGGTCGACCACCCGCAACCCGATCGACGGCAAGGCCAACCCGGTCGCGCCTCCGGTCGCGCTACGGATCGCTTTGGGGGAGAACGGCAAGCACGCCGAAGGCGAGGTCACCTTCGGGTCGGCGTACTCCGGCAAGCCGGGCTACGTGCACGGCGGCTGGATCGCGGCGGTCTTCGACCAGCTCATGGGTTACGGCAAGCTCGTGCCCGCTCTGACCGGCACGCTGACCGTGAAGTACCGCACGCCGATCCCGCTCGACACCGAGGTGCGGCTCTGGGCCGAGCTGCAGAAGGCCGACGGTCGCCGCCGCCACGTGCACGGCACCATGCACGTAGGCGACGACCTGGCCGCCGAAGCCGAGGCCCTGTTCATCATCCCGAAGGACTCACCCGAGCACGACGAGTACCCGCTCAGCCCGTCGTGAGGCCGCCGTCGCTGCTGACGATGGCGCCGTGGATGTTCTTGGCCTCGTCGCTGGCGAGGAAGGCGAAGAGCGCGGCGATCTCCTCGGGCTCGGCCGGCATGCGCTTGCCCATGTACGGCGCGATCAGCTCGAAGTCGACGTCCTGGGGCATCTGGTAGCCGGCGACCAGCGGCGTGCGGATGCCGCCCGGTGCGATCGCGTTCACGCGTAGCGAGGTCTTGATGTACTCCATCGCCAGTGCCCGCGTGAGCTGCACGACGGCGCCCTTGGTCATGCAGTAGACGACCGTGTACGCCTGGCCCATCAGGCCGGCGTTGCTCGCGATGTTGACGATGTTGCCGTTCGTCTCGAGCAGGTGGGGGATCGCGGCCTGCGCGAGGAAGAAGTAGCCGTCGACGTTGACGCCCATCATGCGGCGGTAGTCCGCCTCGCTCACGTCGACCATGTGCTCGCCGCGCGCGATGCCCGCGATGTTGCCGAGCACGTCGAGCCGTCCGTACGCCGCCACGCACTCCTCGACCGCCGCGCGGCAGTCCTCGCGGCTGGAGACGTCGGTGACCCGCGAGGTGACCGGGCCGACCGCCATCGAGACCGTGTCGGCGAGCCCCGAGCCGTTCACGTCGACCGCGAAGACGTGCCCGCCTTCCTCGGACAGCCGCAGCGTCACGGCGCGCCCGACGCCCGAGGCGGCGCCGGTGACGAAGGCGACCTTGTCCGTGTAGCGGCTCACTGCATCTGCTCGCCGGCGTTGACCAGCAGCGACTGGCCGGTGATGCCCTTCGCGCGGTCGGAGAGCAGGAAGACGCAGGTCTCCGCGACGTCGCCGTCGGTGGCCAGCTCGGGCAGCGCCATGCGCGACTCGAGGTCCGCGCGCACCTCGTCCTCCGGGACCTTCTTCCAGCCGGCCATGCCGCTGATGTACATCTCCACCGGCGGACCCATCATCCAGCCGGGAGCGACGAGGTTGACCCGGATCCGGTCCGGCCCGAGCTCGTCGGCCAGGTAGTAGGTCGCCGACCGGAGCGCGCCCTTCGAGACGCCGTACGCCAGCTGCGGCATGCCGGTCGTCGGCTTGAACATCGACGTCGAGCCGATGATGACGACCGAGCCGCCCTGCTGCCGGAGGGCCGGCAACGCGGCCCGGACGACGTTCATCGTGCCCTTGATGTTCACGCCGAGGACGTCGTCCCACTGCTCCTGCGTCGTGGTCTCGACACCACCGAAGATGCGGTCCTGGGCGGCCACCTGGCAGATGCCGTCGATCGTGCCGAACCGCTCGGTGGCCAGCGCGACGAGCGCCGCGACCTGCTCCCCGTCGGTGATGTCGGTGGAGGCGTGCGCCACCCGCTTGCCGTCCGGGTCGATCTCCTCCGCCACGGCGGTGAGGCTCTCCTCGCGGCGGGCGGCCAGCACGACGTTCGCGCCGTCGCGCGCGGCGGCCAGCGCGACCTCGCGGCCGAGCCCGGGTCCGACCCCGGTCACCAGGACGGTCTTGCCCTCGAGCAGCACGGCGGCCTCCCCACCTGACGATGTGTCAGGAAACCTACTTCAGGTCGTAAGGTGCTTGCCGTGGAGGCTCCCGACGAGGTCAACCAGGCGATGATCCGGCACTGGTGCCAGGCCATCGGCGACACGAACCCGATCTACTTCGGCCCGGATGCGCTCGCCCCGCCGACGATGCTGCAGGCCTGGACCATGCGCGGGTACGGCGTACAGCCGACCGAGCGCACCGAGGCCGACGACGTCATGGCCAAGCTCGACGCCGAGGGCTTCACGTCGGTCGTCGCGACCAACTGCGAGCAGACCTATCCGCGCTACCTCCGCCTGGGCGACCGGCTGTCGGTGGACTCGACCCTCGAGTCGGTCTCCGACGAGAAGAAGACCGCCCTCGGCGTAGGCCACTTCGTCACGTCGCGCCAGACCTACACGGCCGCCGGCGAGGTCGTCGGCACCATGCTGTTCCGCCTCCTCAAGTTCGCGCCGGGCACGGGGACGCCGTCGACTGGCGGCTCTCCGCGCGAAGCTGCCGAGTCGGCGGGGGAGCAGCTGCCGCCGCTCGTCGTGCCGCTCACGCGCACGCTCATCGTGGCCACGGCGATCGCGAGCCGCGACTACCAGGACGTGCACCACGACCCCGACCTGGCGCGCATGCGCGGCAGCAAGGACATCTTCATGAACATCCTCACGACCAACGGCTTCGTCGGGCGCTTCGTCACCGACTGGGCCGGGCCCGAGGCGCGGCTGACGAAGGTGGCCATCCGCCTCGGCGCGCCCAACTACGCCGGCGACACGATGACGCTCACCGGTACGGCGTCCGGCGACGAGGTGGCCGTCGTCGGGACGAACTCCCTCGGTGCCCACGTCACCGGTACGGTCACGCTGAGCCGACCCGCGAAGGAGTCGTAATGGAGTTCGGGCTGTTCATCCAGAACTACGTGCCGCAGTCCCGTCGCGACGTCGACCCCGAGGCCGAGCACCACGCCATCTTCGAAGACCTCCAGGCGGTCATCGCGGCCGACAAGGCCGGCTTCAAGTACGTCTGGGTGACCGAGCACCACTTCCTCGACG
>CAZYXZ010000065.1:0-19719 GCA_964651395.1 uncultured Frankiaceae bacterium | reverse complement strand
GGACCGCGGCCGGCGCCGGCGCCGGGGCCGCGGCTGAGGCCGCGGCCGCCGGCGCAGCGGCCGGCTGGCGCAGGGCGGCGATCGCGGTCTCGATGCCGCGGAGCCGCTGATCCAGCCGCATGATCAGCTCGTCCTGCACGCGCTCCACGGCGTCGACCTTGGCCTGTATCCCGTCCAGGCTCACCTGCAGGCGACCGAGCGCCGCGAGAGTGGCCAGGACCCGCCCCCGGTCCACGTCGCCGGAGTCGCTCGTCACCTCCGGTTCCGGGGCGGGCACGGTCCACGGGACGCCGGGCCGGTCACCCCCCGGGCGCGCGGGCGTCAGCGGGGCGTCCCGCTGCTCCCCGCGCGGCCAGTCCGGCCGGTTCCGCTCTGCCACGACCCTCATCCTTCCCCGTACTGCGACGCGCTCACGTTCACGCTAGCCCTGCCGGCGACCGATCCGGCCGCTGAGCCGGCCCTGCAGCCGCTCGACTCCTGATCCGGCCCGCGGATCGACGTACCGGTAGTCCTCGTAGTACCCGACCGACGCGGACGTCGGGACGGCGTTGAGGACGAAACCGACGACGTTGGCCCCGACGGTGTCCAGGCGGCGATGCGCCTCCGCCGCAGCGTTGCGCTGGGTCCGCCCGGAACGGGCCACCAGGATCACACCGTCGACCTGGGTGGAGAGGACGACCGCGTCGGTCACCGGCAGCACCGGCGGGGCGTCGAAGATGACGACGTCGGCCAGGTTGCGCAGCGCGTTGATCAGCTGCGCCATCGTCTGCGAGCCGAGGATCTCCGACGGGTTGGGCGGCAGCGGGCCGGACGGCATGAAGCCGAGGATGTCCCGCCAGTTCTGCAGCGCGTCGGTCGGCGCGACGAGGTGCGTGACCACGGACGTCACACCGACCGCGGACTCGATGCCGAGCAGGCCGCCGAGCTGCGCCCTCCGCAGGTCGGCGTCGACCAGGACGACCCGCTCCCCGCTCTGCGCCATGGCGACGGCGAGGTTGACCGCGGTCGTGGTCTTCCCGTCGTTCGGGGTCGGCGAGGTCACCAGGATCGTGCGGAGCGGCTCGTCCGGGTTGATGAAGCGCACGGCGGTACGCAGGGCACGGTAGGACTCGCTCGCCGGGTCGGTGGGCAGCTCCACGGTGACCACGGGGTTCGCGGTGACCTCCTTCCGCCGTGGCACCAGGCCGAGCATCGGCGCGCGGAAGAGCTCGGCCGCCTGACCCGGCGCCTTCACGCTGCGGTCCATGACGTCGAGCAGGAGACCCGCGGCGAGGCCGAGCACGAGGCCCAGGAACCCGCCGGCCAGCAGGTTGAGCCGCGGTCTCGGCGTGTACGGCGATCCGGCGGCCGTCGCGTCGTCGATGACCTCGGCCTGGATGGCGTCGGCGCCCTTGCCCTTCTCGAACTCGTTGATCGTGTCGATCAGGACGTTGGCCGCCATGTTCGCGATGGACCGCGCCCGTTGCGGGTCGGCGTCGACCGCGCTGACCGTCACGAGCAGCGTGTCCGCCTCCGGGGTGGCGCTGATCCGGCTGCGCAGGGAGTCGGGACCCTCCGGGAGGGTCAGCCGCTCGACGATCTGTTGCGCCGCCGAGCGCGACGTGGCCACCTGCGCGTAGCTGCGCAACAGCTGCGACGTGAGGCGCAAGCCGGACTCCGCCTCGGACCGCGAGGTGGCGCTCGGGATGTTGACGAACAGCCGCGCCGACGAGGCGTAGAACGGCGTCGAGCGGCGGGTCACGGCCTCGGCGGCGCCGAGTCCGGCCAGCAGGCAGAGCAGGAGAGGCAGCCAGCGCCTGCGGAGCAGGGACAGCAGGACCTGCGGCTCCACATGCACCTCGTCACGTCGGGACGGTCCTGACCTGCCTACAGGATAGGGGCCTCAGCGTCTGCGCAGCGCTCGCGCGACATCCCTGCCCATCCTGCGCAGCAACGTGACCAGCCGGCGCAGGAACGGCCGGAGGCCGTACAGCCGCCGGTGCTTGAGCAGCAGCCACAGGTGCACGCCGGTGAGCTTCACCGGACGCGAGCGGTGCAGGGCGGTCATCCCGGTGCCGCTCTGCCGGTAGTGCAGCAGCGGCTCGTCGACGAGCACGCCGACATGCCCGTCGCCGAGCAGGGTGAGCCAGAGATCCCAGTCCTCGAGCCCCCAGCGCAACCGCTCGTCGAAGCCGGTCGACCGGGCGAGCGCCGTCGGCACCAGGGCGGCGGCGTGGATGAAGTTCTGCTCCAGTAGCGCCGTGCGGCTGAACGGCGGGAACTCCGACCGGTGGTCCGACAGTCCGAAGCACTGCCACTGCGTGTACGCGTAGGTCGCCTCCGGATGCGTGGCGAGCGCCGCGAGGCAGGCCTCGTTGTGCCGCGGGTCGAGCCGGTCGTCGGCGTCGAGGAAGACGACGTAGTCGCCACGCGCATGCTGAAGGCCCGAGTTGCGCGCCGCGGAGAGCCCGCCGTTGGCCCGCGTCACGACCTCCACGTCCAGACCGGCGAGGACCTCGGCCGTGTCGTCGGTCGACCCGTCGTTCACGACGACGACCTGCGGGCGGCCAGACGTCTGCGCCCAGGCCGACTCGACCGCCTCGGCCACGTACGCGGCGTGGTTGTACGCGGCGATCACCACACTGACCCGCGGCGGCACGCTCACCGGCCCAGGAGGTCGACCGGCCGAAGCACGCCGACGTGCCGCTCGCCGCCGCCCGTGCGCCGTCGCCACGCGCGACGCAGCCGGAACAGGGGCGCCCAGCGCTCGACGCTGCGCGCTCCGAGCAGCCGCGCGTTGCCGGGGCGGCGGACACAGTCGCGCCACGCCTGCAGCGCGCCAGGACCCTCGCCGGTGTGCGCCGACCAGCGCGCGGCGCGGTAGCTGTCCGCCGCGAGCCAGCGTGCCGCGGCGGCGTACCGGTCGAGCTGGCCCGTGCGACGCAGGTGCTCGCGGAACGGCGCGAAGTCCGCGTCCCTCATGAGCGTCGCGAAGAACAGCGCACTCTCGAGCTGCTGCACCTCGTAGGTCTCCCAGGTGCTGCCGGAGACGCTGGCCTGGTGCACGAGGAAGCCGGCTAGCCGGTCGGGGACCCAGGTGCAGCCGGAGTGCATCGCGACGCGCAGCCAGTGGACGTAGTCGGACATCACGTGGAAGCGGTCGGAGAACGGACCGACGCGGTCGACCGCGGCGCGACGCAGCAGCACGGCCACCGGTTCGCCCAGGAAGTTCCAGTTCCCCCAGCGGGCCAGGGCAGCTGCCACCTCGTCGACGTCGAGATGGCGCACCTCCGCCCCGAGGTAGCGCTCGCTCGACGAGCGCAGCCACTCGCGGTCGTCCCGGAGCGCCGTGGGCACGCGGTCGTCGAACTCGTACTCGCGCGCACAGAGCACCAGGTCCGTGGCGTCGTGCGCCGCCTCGACCAGCCGCGCCACGCAGTCGGTGGTGAGCCAGTCGTCCTGGAAGACGAACTTCACCCACTCGCCGCCGGCGAGCTCCATGCAACGGTTCCAGTTGCCGGGCAGGCCGAGATTCGTGTCGTTGCGATGGACGGTCACGTGCTCACGGCCCGCGGCGAAGGACTCCAGTCGTGCGACCGAGTCGTCGGTGGAGCCGTCGTCGACGAGGACGACTTGCAGGTTCGCGTACGACTGCGCGGCGATACTGCCGAGACAGCGCTCGAGGAACGCGCCGCCGTTGTAGACCGGCACGCAGACCGACACGAGGGGCTGCGTCACGCAAACGACCGCACGGCGTCGATCACGTACGACTGCTGCGCCTCCGTGAGGTGTGGCCCCATCGGCAGGCTCAGCACCTCGTCGTGGACGGCCTCGGCGACCGGCAGGCTGCCGGCGGCCAGACCGAGAGCGGCGTACGCGCCCTGCCGGTGCGGGGGGATCGGGTAGTGCACGACCGTCTCGACGCCACGCTCGGCCAGGTGGGCCGCCAGCGCGTCGCGTCGCGATGACCGGACGACGTACACGTGCCACACGTGCCCGTCGACGACCTCCGGCAGCACCAGGTCCAGGCCCTTCAGCTCGGCCCCATAGCGCTCGGCGACCAGCCGGCGGCGCTCGTTCCACGCCGCCAGGTGCGGCAGCTTTGCGCGGAGGACGGCGGCCTGCAGCTCGTCGAGGCGGCTGTTGTAGCCCGGCACCTGGTGGACGTACTTGCGGTCGCTGCCGTAGTTGCGCAGCAGACGCACGCGGTCGGCGAGACCGTCGTCGTCGGTCGTGACCGCCCCGCCGTCGCCCAGCGCGCCGAGGTTCTTCGAGGGGTAGAAGCTCCAGGCGGTGAGGTCGGAGAGAGCGCCGACCCGCCGCCCGCCCCAGGTCGCGCCGTGCGCCTGGGCCGCATCGTCGAGCACACGCAGCCCGTGCCTGGCGGCCGCGGCGCCTATCTCGGTCAGATCGGCCGGCCGGCCGTAGAGGTGGACCGGCAGCACCGCCTTGGTGCGTTCGGTGACGGCTGCGTCGAGCGCCCCCGCGGACACCAGGTACGTCTCCGGGTCGGGCTCCACGGGCACCGGCACGGCACCGGCGTAGCTCACGGCCAGCCACGTGGCGATGTAGGTGTGGGACGGCACGATCACCTCGTCGCCGGCGCCGACCCCGAGCGCGCGCAGCCCGAGATGCAAGGCGTCCAGGCCGTTGCCCAGACCGATGCAGTGCCGCGCGCCGACGTACTCCGCCCATTCCGCCTCGAACGCCGCGACCTCCGCGCCCAGGACGAACCAGCCGCTGTCGAGCACTCGACGCACGGCGGCTTCGATCTCGCCGCGCACCTCGGCGTTGCCGGCCGGCAGATCGAAGAACGGAACGCGCACGCCCACTCCTGTCACGGATCCGGTGCGACCGTTGCGGAATACTGGAATCCTAGGTGCGAGGAGTGTGCATGGGAGTCGAGCACTGCCGGATCGTCGAGCTGCCGAAGATCGCCGACCCGCGTGGCAACCTCACCTTCATCGAGCAGCAGCGTCACGTCCCGTTCGACATCCGGCGCGTCTACTACCTCTACGACGTACCCGGAGGTGAGAGCCGCGCGGGACATGCGCACAAGACCAACGAGGCGTTCATCGTGTCGGCGTCGGGCAGCTTCGAGGTCACGGTGCGCGACTCGAAGGCGGAGCAGAAGTTCTTCCTCAACCGCTCCTACTACGGCCTCTACGTGCCGGCCATGATCTGGCGTGAGATCGACAACTTCTCCTCAGGTTCGGTCTGCGTCGTCCTCGCCTCCGAGCTCTATGACGAGGACGACTACTACCGCGACTTCGACGAGTACGCCGCAGCAGACCGCGTATGAGCGAGCCCGCTCCGGTCTCGGTGCGGCCGTTCGCCGACGCCGACGCCGACGCGTGGGACGACCTGGTGGGCCGTTCCTGCAACGGGACGTTCCTGCACACCCGCCGCTACCTCGGCTACCACGGCGACCGCTTCCGCGACGCGTCCCTCGTCTTCGAACAGCGCGGAGACCTGGTCGGCTGTCTGGCCGCGGCGGCGGACCCCGCCGACCCGACGCGGGTGGTCAGCCATCCCGGTCTCACGTACGGCGGAGTGGTGCACGACGGCTCGGTCCGCGGTGAGGCGATGCTCCGCGCCCTCCGGGACGCGGCGTCGCTGCACGCGCAGCAGGGTTTCCTCACCTCCCGCTACAAGGCGGTTCCGCACATCTACCACCGGTCACCGGCGGCTGACGACAGCTACGCGCTGTTCCGTCTCGGCGCTCGCCGCTACCGCTGCGACCTGAGCGCGTGCATCGACCTGGCCGATGGGGAGACCCACAACCGCAACCGGCGCCGCAACCTCGAGAAGGCCGAAAGAGCAGGGGTCCACGTCGTCACCGGAACGTCGCACCTGCGCACCTTCTGGCCCGTCCTCCAGGCGAACCTGGAGGAGCGGTTCGGGGTCCGGCCGGTGCACTCGGTCGACGAGATCGAGCACCTCGCCGAGCTCTTCCCGGACAACATCGAGTGCCACGCGGCACTGCTGGAGGGCGAGCTCGTCGCCGGCGTCGTCCTCTACAAGACCGACCGCGTGGTCCATCCGCAGTACAGCGCGGCGAGCCCCCGCGGTCGGGACTGCTTCGCGCTCGACGCGACCTTTCAGCTCGGTATCCTCGAGGCCCGGGAGGCGGGCGTGCGCTTCTACGACTTCGGCACGTCGACCGAGGACGAGGGCCAGGTGCTCAACGACTCCCTCTACCGCTACAAGGTCGCGTACGGCGCCGGCGGCGTGGCCTACGAGTTCTTCGAGTACGCGCTCGCGGAGCTGACCGGCTAGGACCCCGGCTCGTCCTCCGGCCAGTTCTCGACGATCTTCGCTCGGACGTAGCAGTACTCGTCGTCCTCGCGGTAGACACCGAGTCCGTGTCCGGTGTGGACGCCCATGGACCGCGTGTTCTCCTTCGCGATGATCCCGTAGAGGTAGCGCAGGCCCCGGATGCGCGCCTGCTCGTAGATCGTCTGGTACGCCCAGGCGGAGATCCCGCGGCCCCAGAACTCGCGCTTGCCCAGATAGAAGAAGTACTCGCCGCCTTCGTCGACGCCGATGTGCTTGAGCCCCATGGTGCCGACCGGCACGCCGTCGCACTCGATGCCCCAGATGACGTAGTCCGTGCGGTCCGGCAGCGCGGCGTACCAGGCCAGCTGCTCCTCGCGGGTCAGCTGCCGGCTGCGCGTGAGCCGGCGCAGCTCCGGGTCCTGGAGCCATTCGTACGAGAGGTCCCGGTACTGCTCGTCGTAGTCCACGAGCCGCAGGTCGAGCGCCACCCGCACATTCTGCCGCTACGCTCGGGCCGATGATGGCGAGCTCCCCGACTCACGCCCCGCGCGGTCTCGTGCGGTTCGAGGGCGTGACGAAGGAGTACCGGCTCGGCAAGCCGCGCGCCTCCTTCGCGGCCGCCCTCCCCTGGGGGGACGGTGTCGGTCGCGGGGAGCGGCTCCGTGCGCTGGACGACGTCTCGTTCGAGATCGAGCCCGGCGAGTCCTTCGCGCTGATCGGCGCCAACGGCGCCGGCAAGAGCACGGCACTGAAGTGCCTGGCCGGCGTCGTCCACCCGACTCGGGGACGCGTCGTGAAGGGCGGCCGGGTGGTCGCGCTCATCGAGCTGGGCATCGGCTTCCACCAGGACATGTCCGGTGCCGAGAACGCGCTGTTCGCCGCCACCATCGCGGGTGTCCGCGGGGCAGCGCGCAAGCGCCTGGCCGAGGAGGCCATCGAGTTCGCCGAGCTGGAGCGCTTCGCGACGACGCCGGTCAAGCGCTACTCGAGCGGCATGTTCGCGCGGCTGTCCTTCGGGGTCGCCGCTCTCCTGCCCGCCGACATCCTGATCGTCGACGAGATCCTCGCGGTCGGCGACCTCGCCTTCCAGCGCAAGTGCTACGCCCACCTGTCCGGCCTGCGCCGGCAGGAGGGCGTCACCTTGATGTTCGTCAGTCACAACGACTGGGTCGTCAAGGAGACCTGCGAGCGAGGGGCGTTGCTACGGCACGGTCAGATCGTCGCGACCGGTCCGGTGTCCGCGCTGCTGGACGCCTACCACGCCGCACCGGATCCGCTGCGCGCCGCCGACGCGATCGGCGGGGCGCTGATCCAGATCGGTCGGATCGACACCGTGCCGGAGGGTCAGCGCAGCGTCGAGCTGCACGGCTCGCTGACGCTCGAGTTCGAGGTGACCGTGGCGCCCGAGACACATCAGGCGGCGGTCTGCGTCGCCTGGGCCAACAAGGACCGCCAGCTGCTGTGGGCTTCCTACTCGGACGAGCACGACGTGCAGCTCCCCGCCGGCAAGCATCTGGTGCGCGTGGTCATCGAGGACATCAGCGCGCTGCCCGGCTTCAACGTGCTGGAGGTGGCGGCGTTCGACCGCGCGTCTCCCGTGATGGAGCAGTCCCGGCTGTTCGACATCGTGGTCGAGGGCGAAGCGCTGCCCGGCGGCAACTGGGACCACGGTCTCGTGGACGTCCCAGCCCAATGGAGCGTCGGCTGACCGTCAGTCCGGCTGGCCGGCCGCGAGGGCCCGGCGCCAGATGGCGACCTTGGCCGCGGCGGACGCTGCGGGAGAATGCACCGACTCGACGTGGCGACGGCCCGCGTCGCCGAGCGACGTCGCCACCGCCGGATCGGCCAGCACCTGACCGAGCCGGGCGGCGAGTGCCGCGACGTCGCCCGACGGGAACGCCAAGACGCCTACGGCGTCGCTCAACGTCTCCGCCGCACCGCACGCGTCGCTGATCACCACCGGGCGGCGCGCCGCCAGCGCCTCGAGCGCGACCATGGAGAACGACTCGAAACGGCTGGGCACGACGACGACGCGCGAGCCGGCCAGGAGGCCGGCGATCGCCTCCGCCGGGCGTGCGCCGACGACGTCGAGTCCGACGCCGAGGTCGTCGGCCAGTGCCGTCAGCTGCTCGGCGTACGAGCCGCCCGTGGCCGTCGGAATGTCCGAGCCCACGAGACGGACGACTAGGTCCGGCATCTCGGCCCTGAGCGAAGCGACCGCGCGGATCAGCAGGTCCGGGCCCTTGCGCGGCTCGAGCCGGCCCAGCACCGTGAGCACCCGGGGCGCGTCGCCAGCGGGAGAGTCCTCCCATCCGTCCAGCCGGACCGGCATCGGGAACAGCTGCGGCCGGCTCCCTCGTGGCAGCACCGAGCGACCGTCGGGGAGTCGATGGGAGAGCCGGCTCGCCACGGTGATCACGTCGGCCCGCCGCAGGTCCCACGCCTCGAGGACGTCGGCACGTCGCTCCATCGTCGGGGCGACGCGGTCGCTGTGCTGCCGCAGCGTGCGACTCCCCCCGTGCACGTGGCGCGCGTGCAGTGCCGCCGTGGAACGCGGGAGCAGCAAGCCCTCGGCCAGCCAGTCCCCGCTCTCCACGACGTCGAAGCGGCCCAGCCGGCGAATCGCGGCGCGGGCCTCTCGCGCGGCCTCGATCCGGTCCGCGATCGCCGGCGCCCGCATGCGCACGCGATCCGGCAGCCGTCGCAGGGGGGCGTAGACGAGCCGGAACCCGGCCTCGTGGCGCTGCTCCAGCCAGTCCCCGTCGTGACGGCCGACCACCGTGACGTCGCAACCGATCTCGTGCAGGCCGGCGGCCAGGTAGGTCGTGTAGGTGCCGATGCCGCCGCCCGTGTATCCGGGCGAGCACTCGCGGGCGAGCAACGCTATTCGCAGCGCGGTTTCGTGCGTGGCCATCCGGCCGAACTCTACGCTGGCCCCGTGACGCTCGTGAGCTGCCTCGTGCCCGCGTACAACCACGAGCAGTACGTCGGCGAGACGGTGCGCAGCATCCTCGCCGACGCGGCGGGCGAGGTGGAAGTCGTCGCCGTCGACGACGCGTCCAGCGACGGCACCTACGGCGTCCTGACCGGGCTCGCGCAGGAGTTCCCCGAGCTCGTCGTGCTGCGCAACGAGCGCAACCTCGGGGCCACCGCAACGGTCATGCGTGCCTTCGACGCCAGCACCTCGCCCTTCATCACGGGGCTCGCCTCCGACGATCGCTGGCTGCCCGGCCGGCTGCGGACACAGCTGGATGCGCTGGAGTCGGGCGGGCAGTGGTCGTACGGCCGAGCGCACGTCATCGACACCGCCGGCCACCGGCTCACAGCCGAGGCGCAGGGCCCGGCGCCGGACGCCGACGGCATGCTGCGCACCTTGCTGCGCGGGCAGGCCATCTACGCGCCGACCCTCATGTACCGGCGCGATCTGCTCGAACGGGTCGGTGGCCTGCAGGAGGGACTCTGGGAGGACCTCGCCGCGACGCTGCGGTTCGCCTGCGTCGCCGAACCCGGGTTTCACACCGAGGCGCTCGTCGAGTACCGGCTGCACGACGCCAACGTGCACAGCGGCATCGTCGATCGCGGCCTGCACTTCCGCGCCCACGCCGAAGCCGTCCGCTCGCTGTCGCGATGGACGGAGCTGCCCTCGGCGTACCGGCCCGCCGTTGCCGACCACCTCGCGGTCTGGGAGGTGCTGGAGCGCTACGCCGCAGGGGACCGGGTCCTCCGCGGTCTCTGGCGCGCGGATCGCCAGGTCGTGGACGGCGTGATGCGCCGGCAGGCACCCGACCTGGTCCGGGACCTGGCCCCGGACCAGGTCCTGCGCCTCGAGCTGACACTGCAGCTGCGTGGGGCACGCGACGGCGCCCGGGCCATCGCCGACCTGCGGGGTGGTCCCGTGGGCCGGCGCGCGCTGCGCAAGGCGCGCCGCTACGCGACGTCGGGGATTCGCGACTCGACGCGGTGGAAGTAGGCCATGCCCAGCACGGTCGCGGCCACGGACACGGACAGCGCGACCGCCCACCGTCCGGCGCTCGGACCCGGAACGCGGAGGAAGGCGCTGCGCATCCCCTGCACGTAGGTGGCCAGGGGGCTGGCCGCCAGCCAGTCCGGGATCCGGGAGGCCGGATACGCGACCGGCGTCAGGTACAGCAGCATCTGCAGCGCGAGCGGCAGCATCCGCAACACGTCACGGACGAAGACCGCGAGCGCTGACAGCGCGGTGCCCACGCCGACGGCGAGCAGGACGACCCCGACGACGGCGAGGAGGAAAGAGACAGGGCGGAACTGCAGCTGCGGCCGCTGCACTGCGAAGAGCACCGGCATGAGCAGCAGGCCGATGACGAAGTCGGACAGTGGCAGCACGGCGCCCGAGATCGGGGCGACGACGCGGGGGTAGGAAGCCTTCGCGGCGATGTTGATGCTGGCCAGCATCGCCGCGGACGCACCCGAGACGCCGGCCACGAACAGCGTCCACAGCAGCATCGCGGGGTAGACGAAGCTGGCATACGGCATGCCGACCTCGATGTTCGCGACGTGACCGAAGACGAAGACGAACGCCGCGGTCATCGTCACCGGCTGGATCAGCGCCCAGACGCTGCCCAGCACCGTCTGCGTGTAGCGCGCGCGGAAGTCGCGCCGAACCCACTCACGCAGCAGGTACGCCGTCGAGGAGATCGACTCTCGTCCGTCGCTCGGCACAGCGCGCAGCCTAGCGGGGGCTCCCGGCGGGGCAGACTACGTTGACGGCGAGGACGGAACGAGGGGCTGAGCCAATGGTGGGCGGTGCGGCCGTCGTCGGTGTGTACCGGCACCGGAACACCGCGGTCATCGACGCGCTCCGCCACGAGGCACGCGACGCGGGCTGGTCGGTGCGGTTCTGGGCGCTGGACTCCGTGCCCGCGACGCTCGCCGACGTCACGGTCGGCTGCGGTCAGCGGACGAAGTTCGACGCGCTCAACTCCGTGCTCGCGACCGGCGAACCGGGCCCGGGCGATGTGGTGGTGGTCATCGACGACGACGTCACGATGCCGATCGGCGGGCTCGCCCGGTTCGTCGGAGTCATGACCGAGGCCGGGCTCGACATCGCCCAGCCGGCGCACGAACGGCGCAGCTACTCCAGCCATCCGATCACGGTCCGCCGCCGGCTCTCGCGCGCGCGTCTGACCAGCTACGTCGAGATCGGTCCCGTGTTCGCCTTCTCCGCGGCGGCCCGGGCGCTGGCGCTGCCCTTTCCCGCGGACATCGGCATGGGATGGGGCATGGAGCTGCGCTGGGCGGACCTGCGGGAGGAGGGGCTGCGGCTGGGCGTCGTCGACGACGTCACCATGCGGCACCTGTCACCACCCGCGTTGACCTACGACGCGGGCCCCGAGTCGCAGCGGCTTCTCTCGATGCTGGCCGAGCGGGGCGTGCAGTCGCTCGGCGACCTCCAGCGGACCAGCGCGGTGTGGCGGCCGTGGCAGTCCCGGCCACCCTGGCTGCGTGGGTCCCGATGACGGAGACACGTCTGGAGCTCTTGGCCTTCTACCTGCCGCAGTTCCACCCGATCCCCCAGAACGACGAGTGGTGGGGGCGCGGGTTCACCGAGTGGACGAACGTCACGAAGGCGAAGCCGCTCTTCCGCGGCCACTACCAGCCGCACATCCCGGCCGACCTCGGCTTCTACGACCTGCGCGTCCCCGAAGCACGCGAGGCCCAGGCCGAGCTCGCGCGTGCTCACGGCATCACGGGCTTCTGCTACTACCACTACTGGTTCGGCGGCGAGCGACTGCTCCAGCGGCCGTTCGACGAGGTGCTGGCCAGCGGCCGGCCCGACTTCCCGTTCCTGCTCTGCTGGGCGAACGAGAACTGGACCAGGGCATGGGACGGGGGGCCCAACCAGATCCTCCTGGAGCAGCAGCACTCGAGTGACGACGACCTCGCGCACATCCGGCATCTCGCGCCGGCGTTCGCCGACCCTCGCTACGTGCGCGTCGACGGCAAGCCGGTCTTCCTCGTCTACCGCGCCACGGAGCTGCCCGACGTGCGGCGCACGACCGACGTCTGGCGGCAGGAAGCCGACCGGCTCGGCATCGGCGAGCTCTACCTGTGCCGGGTCGAGAGCTTCGGCAGCGAACGGCAGCACCGACCGGAGGAGCTCGGTTTCGACGCCGCCGTCGAGTGGATCCCCGACTACGGCACGTTGGGTCGTCCGCTGCGGCGGTCGTTCGCGCTGCGCGCGCTCCGGCGCCTGGGGCTGACCGCGCAGGGCTACCGGAGCAACAACGTCTTCGACTACCAGCACGTGATCGACGTCATGCGCGCGCGCGAGAAGCCGGACTACGTCCGCCATCCCTGCGTGACGCCGATGTGGGACAACTCCCCACGACGGGCCACGCAGGCGGTCATCTACCGCAACGCGACCCCGGAGCAGTACCGGGACTGGCTCACCGACGTGCTGCGCGATGTCGTCGCCGACCCCGCGGGACCGCATCTGTGCTTCATCAACGCCTGGAACGAGTGGGCCGAGGGCAACCACCTGGAACCTGATCTGCGCTGGGGCCGCCGCTACCTCGACGCCACGCAGGAGGCCGTGCTGGAGGTCATGGGCGGCGACCTGCCAGCGCGTCGTCCAGAGCACGGCTGACGCCCTCACCGAACGTCGTGGCGTTCCACCCGTCCTCGGCGACGGCGCGCGCGCGGCGGCCCATCGACGCGCGGCGCTCGTGGTCCGTGACGATGGCGGACAACGCTGCCGTCCACCCGCGCACATCACCCTTGTCGACCCACACTCCGCAGCCGGCCGCCTCGATGTCGAGGTCCAGGAAGGGCGTGCGGGTCATGACGATCGGCTTACCGAGGGCGAGGGCGTCCGCGACCTCCGTCAGACCGCTGAGGCAGTCGGGGTCGAGTAGGGGCACCGCGACGACACTGGCCCGCTGGAGGTCGGCCAGCACCTGCTCGTACGCGAACTGCGGCGGCCCCACCCCGCCCTCGTCCAGATGCTCCGTCGTCGTGACGACCTCCACCTGCGGCGGCACCGGGCCGGTCTCCTGCGTGACCGCGTAGACCCGGGCCCTGGCAGGGACGTGGGCGAGCGCGGCGAGCAGCGTCGTGAGGTCGCGGTTCGACTTGCCCGCGCTGACCACGAACTCGGCGGTCCCGGCGTCCGCATACCCGGGGAACTGCAAGTCCGGACCCCACGGGATGGTGCGCGCAGGAGGTAGGCCGCGGCGCAGCTCGTCGACGGCTTCGGCCACGCGGCGGCTCAGGCACAACGGCAGGTCCAGACCGCGCACCCAGCCGCGGTCCCTCGGTCGCGGCACCTGGTGCACGACACCGACCAGCGGAGTCCGCAGCAGTCCGCGGCCACGGAGCCGGGCCAGACCGGCCACATGGTGGGGCTCCCCGGCGTAGACGACGTCGAGGTGGCGGAGCCGCGCGAGAATCCGGCGCTCCTGCGCCAGCTCACCCCAGCGCAGGCCGGTACGCGCGGACAGCCACGACGCCAGATGAGGACTGGCCCACGGCACGTACTCGACCGTCCAGCCGGCGCGCTCCAGGTGGTCAGCGCCGTACAGGTGCTGAGCCGGGTAGCGGCCCTCCTGCACTCGGGCGCGCGAGAGCTGCATCGGGTAGTTGTGCGTGAAGGCGACCCTGCGGCTCACAGGTGCTCGGTCTCGAAGTGGCGGAAGGTCACCTGCTCGAGGAACCCGATCACCACGCCGATCTCCTCCATGCGGCGCCACAGGTTCCAGTCGAACGGCTCGGGGAGCTTCCAGCAGGTCGAGCTGTAGCGCAGGAAGCGCAGTCCCATGGTGTAGAGCGCCGTGCCGTGGCTGATGCCGCCCGCGCGCAACGGTGCCACGCCGACGACCTGCCACGTTCCGTCGTCGAGCTGCAGCTCGGCCTGGCTGTAGACCATCTCGAGTCGTCGCCGGATCGCCTCCTGCAGCAGGACCTCGACGTGGTCCTCGGTCATCTCGTCGTCGTCGTCGCACGGGGCGATCCAGCTGCCCCGAGCCAGCTCCAGCGCCGCGTTCATCGGATGCGAGCCGGCCACGAGCCATCGCTTGGCAGGGTCGCCCGGGTAGCTGCCGCGATAGGGCAGGTTCACGAACCGCACGCGCGGGTCGCGTACGCCGGCCATGGCCTTCTCCGTGGCCTCGTCGGTGGCGTCGCCCACGACGAGGATCTCCAGGCGCTCGTAGGTCTGGGCCAACGCCGCCGGCAGTGCTCGCTCCATGAGCAGGTCAGCCCGGTTGTACGTCGCGATCCGCACGGTGACGAGCGGCTCCGCCTCGTCGGTCACCCAACACACGTCACGGCCCGCGCGAGCGACGGCGAGCTGTCGGCGATGCTCGCGCGCCGCGATCCGCTCCGCGATGCGTTCGAGCTGACCGTCGAGGCTGGTCACCGCCGCTCGGCGGCGCAGGCGGCCGGGTACTCCACCCGCCAAGACGACACCTCCCACGGCGCATCGAGCCGGAACAGCGGTGATGCGGACGCCTAGAATAGGCGTCTCATGACGCCGCCCGCCGCGCAGCCGGCTCGATGAGCGCGATCACCGAGTCGGTCGCGAGACGAGCGCGACCGTTGGTGCCCCTGGCGGTGACCGCACTCGCGGCCTACGTCACGTGGACGCTGGCCGGCCAGACGGCCCGGGGCGACAACCTGCTGACCAGCGTGCTGCTCGCCGCGCTGGCGGCGACCGCGGTGGTGCTGCGTCCCGCGCCGGTCGTCCTCGTCATCCTGGTGCTCGGCGCCAGCATCTACCCGGGGACGGTCGGGGCGATCAGCCTGGCCGGAGTCCGGACGGATGCCGTCGAGCTGCTCGCCTACGCGTTGGTCGCCGGCTGGGTGCTGCACGCCAGCCAGCGGCTCCTGACGCACGTCTCGCCCCTCGCCACACCGACGGCGCTGCTGGTGGCTGCCGCATTCGTGGGGGCGGCGGTCGGCCTGTCCCGGGGTGCCAGCCGCTACTTGGTGCAGGGGAACGTGAAGACCTATCTGCTCTACCTGCTGGTCCTGCCGCTCACGTCGTTCTTCGCGACCTCCGCGGCCAAGGCGCGGCTGGAGAAGTGGGTCATCGGCATCTGCACGTTCGGCTCCCTGTACGTGATCGTGCACCTGGCCCTGGGCCGGCCGGTCCCCTCCGACGACCCCACGGCGTTCAACACGCTGGGCGTCGCCACGGCGGCGCAACGCGCACGACCGGCGATGCTCGGACTGCTGCTCGTCGCGACGTTGCTGGTGCTCGCGCGGAGTGCGGCAGAGGGCGCGACCAGGACCCGGTCCGTACAGCTCGCCATGTTCACGGTCGTATGGGCCTACTCCTTCACGCGTATCGCGTGGGTCGCGCTCGTCGTCGGTGGTGTCTTCGTCCTCCGCCTGCGTCCTGGGACCAGGGACACGATGCGGATGTTGCGGGTGCTCACCGCGACCGCCCTGCTGCTTCCGCTGCTGGCGACGGCAGCGACCACCGGGCACCTGGGCCCGTCCGCCGTCGCCGTCAGCCGGCGCGTGAGCAGCGTCCTGGACCCGCGCATCGTCGAGGAGAGCTCGTTCGAAGACCGCGCGTCGGAGAACTCCGACGCGATCCGCGCGCTGCGCCGGGACCCGGTGGTCGGCGTCGGCGTCGGCAACCTGTACGGCGCGAAGCGGGAGGTCTACGACCCGTACTTCCGTCGCAACGTGCTGGTCGACCATCCGTACGCCCACAACAGCTACCTGTACGCCTACCTGCAGCTGGGCCTGCTCGGCATGCTGGCGCTGGTGTTCCTTGCCGTCCGCGTCGTCCGGGTCGTGCGGACCGGGCGCCGGACGGCCACACCGAACGACGCCGTCCGTGTCGTGGCCGGTGGCGGCGCCTGCCTCGCCATTGCGGTACAGGCGTTGTTCCAGCCGCAGCTGCTGCACCGGCCGAGCATCCTGGCGCTGGTCGTCGCGCTCGCGCTCACCGACCCACCGGCCGAGCATGAGTGAGCAGGTCCGTCACGTGGTCTGGGTCGCTCCGCAGGCGCACTTCCCGGCACACAGCGGGGGAACGCTGCGGACGCACCATCTGGTCAGTGCTGTCGCACAGCGGTTTCCCGTCGAGCTCGTCGTCGTCGGTCACCACTCACCCGCCGACGTGCTCCGGGACGCCACGGGGGCAGAGCGCGTCCACACCTTCGAGCCCGCCGCCGGACTCCGCCTGCGCTGGCTGTGCCTACGTCGCGGCTGGCCGGTCGCGGTCGGACGCGTCTGGCACCGCGACGCCGCGACGCTGGTCCGGGATCGCGCGAGCGGGGGATCCCTCGTGGTCCTCGACTTCGTCCAGTCCGACGTCTACCGCCCGCCGGGTTCCTACGTCCTCGGCACCCACAACGCGGAGGGCGCGCTGCTCGCGTCCATGCCGTTGACCGGCAGCCCTCTGCGTCGCCTCGAGCGACGGAGGGAACGCCGGCGGATGGCAGCGTGGGAGGCTCACGCCGTGTCCACCGCCCACGGCACCGTGGTCACGGTCAGCGAGGACGACGCGCAGACGCTCGGCAGGAACGCGGTGGTCATCCCCAACGGAGCGACGCTGACCGCACCGCGCGACCCTCCCCGCGACGGCACGCAGCTGTTCGTCGGGTCGCTGGACTACGCACCCAACGTCGAGGCCGTGCGCTGGTGGTCCACCCGGGTCTGGCCGCTGCTCCCGGACGGCACGGCGCCATTGACCGTCGTCGGCCGCCATCCCGAGGCGCTCGGACCGGCGCAGCTCCCCGGAGTCGAGCTGGTCGGCGAAGTCGACGACCTCGAGCCGGTGTACGCCGCGGCGCGGCTGTTCGTCGTACCGCTGCAGACCGGGGGCGGCACGCGGATCAAGGTGCTCGAGGCGCTCGGCCGGTCCGTGCCCGTCCTCACCACGACGCGGGGGGTGGCCGGACTTCCGTTGGAGCACGGCCGGCACGTGTGGACGGCCGACGACCCGGCAGAGTTCGCGGCGAGCCTGACCGCGCTGGCCACCGACCACGACCTGCGGGTCCGGCTCGCGCGCGCCGGCCGGGCCGCCGTGGCCCGCTACGACTGGGCCGACGTGGGCCGCGCGTTCGCCGACCTGGTCGCCGAGCTGGGCACTCGCCGATGACCGACTGCCCGGTGTGTGGTGGGGCGGGGCGCGTCGTGGCGTCCGTGTCGGCGTCCGACCTGGTCCTGCTCTACCGCCGCGAGCTGCACCTCGACGTCACCGCCGAGCTGGCGGCGGCCGCGGAGTTCCGGCTGGTCCGGTGCGGCACCTGCGACCTCCGCCACTTCACCCCGGCGGCAGCCGGGTCCGACGCGTTCTACGTCGGCCTGCAGCAGTTCCCGTGGTACTACCTCGCCGACAAGCCCGAGTACGACGTCGCGCGCGGCTACGTGCAGCCGGGTGACCGCGTCCTGGAGATCGGCTGCGGCCGGGGCGCGTTCGGCGCGCTGCTGGGCGCGCGCGCGCACTACCGCGGACTGGAGCTGAGCGCGACGGCCGTCCACCAGGCCACGGCTGCGGGTCTGGACGTGCGCGTGGAGACCGTCGAGGCCCATGCGCTCGAGCAGGCCGGCCGCTATGACGTGGTGAGCTCCTTCCAGGTGCTCGAGCACGTGCCCGCACCGCTGCCGTTCCTCGAGGCCGCCGTCGCGTGCCTGCGGCCAGGGGGGCTGCTCGTCGTCTCCGTGCCCTACGTCGACGGGTTCATGGGCGCGGTCTCCGACAACGTGCTGAACCTCCCGCCGCACCACCTCACCTGGTGGTCGCTCGCCGCGCTCCGCCACGTCGGGCGCCAGCTGGGACTGTCGGAGGTGGCCGTCACCGTCGACGAGCTGGCACCGGACCACCACGTCGTATACCTGCGCCACCGCCTGCTCACTGCGGTGGGCATGCGCAGGGATCCCGCCCGCCTGGTCTACAACGAGCGCCGCCACCGCACCGCGATCGCCGCGGCCGGATGGTTGGGGGCGCGCCTGGAACCGGCGTTCCGGCGGCGTCGCACCATGCCGGCCGGACACTCCGTCACGGTCGTCTACCGGCGTCCGTCAGCTGCCGTCGAGGACCTCGGCCCAGCCGGCTGACCACGCCGCGTACCACGCGTCGCCGGGCCGGCGGGACCGACCGAGGGCGGCGCCGGCGAGGTACGACGCGCAACGCTCGCCGAGCGCCTGGTAGTCGCCGGAGCGGACCAGCCCGTCGTCGGTGACGAGATCACCGATGCTGCCGTCGTCGAAGGCCAGCACCTGCATCCCCGCGGTCAGCGCCAGGGCCACCGTGGCGCTCTGCGTCGCGCCCTGGTACGGCGCGAGGAGCACGTCGCAGCTCGCCAGCGCGTCGGCGACGACGCGGTCGTCGACGAAGTCGTCGCTCGACCGGTCCACCACCGTGACCAGGCCACCCAGGTCCGGCGCCTCCCCTCGCCCACAGACGACGAGCTCGAGCTGCGCGCGCGCCGTCGCGTCCATCGCCTCGAACATCCGCACCAGCCCGGCCAGGCCCTTGTCGGGTCGCAGCTGGCCCAGCACCAGGAGGCGGCCGCGGCGGCGCGCGGGGGAGCTCACGCCGGTCCGCGGCGCCGCTTCGCGCCACCAGAACTCGTACGGCGCGATGTCGACGACGTGCGCGTCCAGGGCGTGGGCCGCGCCGAGCTCGCGTCCGAGCTGCTCCGAGTGGACCACGCGCACCCGAGCCCGTCGCCAGAGCCACCCCGACGACCGGACCCGGAGGGCGCGCCGGTCGAACTTGGGCGTGGGGTCGTGCACGACGACCACGACACGCGTTCCCAGGAAGGCCAGCAGTCCGAGGAAGAGCTCGTCCGCGACTCCCCTGGTGAGCACGACGACGACGACGTGCCCCGCGAGGCCGCGGCGCAGCACGTGGAGGAGTCCGCGGGCGAACGCCAGCGCCTGCCGCGACCGCGGTCGACCACGTCGGTTGGCGGGGAGGACGCCGACCGTCCGCACCCCGCCGGGTCGCCACTCGGCGTCGACGGTGGTCAGCACCTCCACCTCGTGGCCGAGCTCGCGGAAGAGCAGCCCGATCTCCCGGCCATACGGGTTGAGCCCGTCCGGGTCGTAGACGACGACGCGGCTCAACGCGCCACCGGCGCCCAGAGGGCGGCCAGGCGCTCCGCGAGCCGGGTCGGGTCGTACGCCGTCGCCGCGCGATGCCGACCCGCCGCGGCGAGCCGCTCCGCCGCGCCTCGCGTGGTGAGCACCTCGCGCAGCGCCGCCGCGAGGGCGACGGCGTCGCCCTCCGGAACCAGCCGGCCGGCGTCGCCGACCACCTCGGGCAGCGCCCCCGAGTCCGACGCGATGACCGGCGTACCGGCCAGCATCGCCTCGACCGCGACGCGGCCGAACTGCTCGACCCAGCTCGGGGTGCTCAGCGACGGGATCACCACGACATCCATCTCCGCCAGCTCGTCGGGCACCGAGCCCGGCTGAACCGCACCGTGACTGACCACGGTGAGCCCGGCCCGCTCCAGC
>CAZYXZ010000064.1:0-20657 GCA_964651395.1 uncultured Frankiaceae bacterium | reverse complement strand
CGGATGCCGGCCCGGCTCCTCCGTGAAGATCTCGAGCTGCTGCACCCCGCGGTAGAGCAGGATCAGCGTCGCGGCCAGCACGAGCCACCAGCCGATGGTCTTGTTCACCACCCGGCCCGCGGCAGCGCGGGCGCGCGCAAGCGACCGCTGCTGCATCGCCGTGACGCCGAACCCCGCGAGCAACGCCAGACAGAAGTCGGCGAGCAGCAGGAGCCGCCAGTTGGGCAGGCCGTGGAAGACCGGCAGGTCGGTCATGGCGTCGTAGACCGGCCGGTACCCGTAGGCCGCGAGGAACACGACGATGCTGACCGACCAGAGGAAGACCACGTCGCGGCGCGCGCGGTGCAGCAGCGCCAGGAAGGCCGCGACCAGCGGCAGGATGCCGAGGTAGACCATGCCTTCGGGGATGAGCAGGCCGGCCGAGTTGGGAGTGCCGCGCGTGTCCCGCGACAGGAACAGCAGGATGTTCTCCTTGAACAGCGGCGCGCCAACGTAGCCGCTGATCGTGCGCGAGAGCAGGCCGATCCACTCGGCTGTGGGCAGCAGCTGGACCGCGGCGAGCCCGAGCGCGAGGAGGCCGCCGCCGGCGAGGCAGCCGAGGTAGTGCAGACGGTCTCGGCCGGTCTCAGCCGTGCGACGCGGGAAGAGCCGATGCACGGCGAAGATCGTGGCGAAGAGCAGGACGTAGAACTCCGACTGCGGATGCCCGGCGTACAGGCTCATGGCCACGGCCGCGGAGAACGCCGCGGTACGCCGCGCGGTCGGCTTCTCGCGGAGACGATGGATGGTCAGGCAGATCAGCGGCAGCCACACCGCGACGTCACTGTGCGGCCAGCCGCTCCAGCCGACCAGGAACCCGGAGTACGCGTACGCCATGCCGGAGACCAGCGCGCCGGTGCGCGCGGCGCCGCGCGCGCGGGCCAGCAGCGCCATGAACACGCCGGACAGCACGATGCGCAGAGGGAAGCCGATCGCCCACGCCGTCGTCGTGGGCAGGACGAAGTAGAGGAGGTTCGGCGGGTACAGGACGGCGGTCTGGTAGTTGGCGAGGAACGGCTGGCCGAGCAGCAGGTGCGGGTTCCACAGCGGCAGCGAGCCGGCCCGCATGGCCGCGCCGGCGTACGAGTGCACAGGGTAGAAGCCGGCCACGATGTCGCCGAGGTCGGAGTGGTTGAGGTTGACGTCGACCGACTTGCGGATGCTCTCGAAGACCGGCGAGCGCGTGATGATGTCGATCGGCAGCGGGATGTCGCCGAGGAAGATCGGCCAGAAGCTCAACGAGGCCAGCACGACGAGCAGCAGCACAGCCTGCAGGGCGAACGGCGCATGGAACAACGACGCCGTGCCGCGGCGAAGCGGGGTCACTCTCCAGCCGACCGGTTCCGGTTCGCCACCTTGCGGGCCATCCAGCGCATCGCGCGCATGGTCTTCGGCTTGCGCTCGAGCCGGGCGTAGACCCGGTCGACGAGGGCGTAGCCGGCATGGCTGGACAGCACGAGCTGTGGCCGGGGCTCACCGCGCAGCTCGGCGATGTACTGCTCCTTCACCGACAGGTCGAACTTCAGCGCGCGCAGCTGCTCGTGCGCCAGCCGCAGCTCTTCCATGCGCTCGCGGAGCGTCGCCTCCAGCCCCTCGACGCGGCCCTCGAGGTCGGCCGCCCAGACGTCCTTCGCCGCGAGCTCCTCCTCGAGGCCTCTCGCGTACGCGACGCCCTCGTCGATGAGCTGCTTCTGCTCGCGCACCTGCGCGTGCAGGATCTCGAGCAGCGACCCGTCGTCGTGGCGCCCCCCCGGCTGACCCGGCGCGGTCGCCACCGTGACGAACTGGAACGTCGTCGCCTCGGGGTCGGCGGTCGCCTCCGCCAGGGTCTCCGGCGCGAAGGAGTCCCAGTCGAGCTGGATCTCGGTCTCCTTGAGCTCCGCGGTGACCCGCAGGCTGTCGCGGATCTCCAGACCGGCATCGGCGAAGAGCGCCTCGACGTTCGCCCGGTCGAAGAAGCGCAGGTGGGTCTTGTCGAGAAGTCCCGTCTCGCTGTACTCGAAGCTGCCCTGCAGCAGCTGCAGCCGGACGGCGGCGTGCGACACGTTGGGCAGAGATGTCACGACGACACCGGTCGGCGCGAGCAAGGCCGCCGTGCGTCGCAGCGTCTCCACCGGCTCCACCAGGTGCTCGAGCACGTCGAGCAGGACCACGGCGTCGAACTGGACGTTGGCGAACTCGTCGGCCAGGTCGAGCTTCTCGACGTCGCCGACGATGACCTGCTCGCAGTACTCGGCGGCGTCACGTGCGGCGGCTTCCTCGATCTCGACCGCCCAGACCTTGCACCCGCGCCGCTGGAGCTCGCGTGCCACCCCGCCGCTGGCCGCGCCGATGTCGAGGACGCGGCTGCCCGCGGGCACGAGCAGCACGCCCAGCGTGTGGGCGTTGTTCAGCTCGCTGAGGTCGATCTCCTTCTCATACCGCGAGGTGCTCACGCCGCCCCTCCCGCCGAGCCAGTTCGAGCACGTCGCGCCAGGACTTCGCCGGTTGACCCTGCCACTCCTTGAGAACGGCCAGAATCTCCGCGCGTTGGGCACGCCAGGCGAGGGGGTCGGTGAGCAGCCGGAACACCGCGTCGACGAACTCACCCGGCTCGTCCGCGACCGCGATGGCCGCGCGGCCGCCGGTGCGGATCCCATCCGCACCGTGCGTGGTGGTGACGACGGGGACCCCGTACTGGATGGCCTCGAGGGTCTTGATCTTGATTCCGGCGCCGTAGCGGATCGGCGAGATGACGACGCGCGCGGCGTCGTAGAGCTGGTGCAGGTCGGGGACGAAGCCCACGAATCGCAGGTTCGGGCTCTCCAGGCGCCGCACGCTCTCCGGCGGGTTGGCGCCGGTGACGTCGAGCCGGACCCAGGGCATCGCGTTGACCAGATGCGGCAGCACCTCGGTGGCGAACCAGCGCAGCCCGTCGACGTTGGGTGCGTCGTCACCGCGTGCCAGCCAGCCGGCGACGTAGACGATGCCGTCGCGCTCGCGGGCGTCGCGCTCGGTCACGGCCACGTCGGGCTGCATCGGCTCGATCACGGTGATCGGCGCGTGGTCGGGGATCTCCTCGAGGATGGCGGCCTCGGTGCTGGACACGCAGACGATGTGATCCGCGTCGCGGGCGATGCGGTGCTCCAACGCCCGGTACTCCTCCATCTCCTTGCGCAGCTTGTTGCCGCCGCGCTGGCCGTCGCCGAGCGCGAGCTGGCGCTCCATGCGCAGGTGGAACAGCGCCTCCGCGTCGTAGAGCAGGACGGCGTCCGGCTGCCCCGCGCGGATCGCCTCGGCGAAGAACTTCCAGTTGTGCGGCCGCGACACCAGGATCAGGTCGTAGCGCACGGCGGGGTCGCGCAGGTGCGCGCGGATCGCGTCCTTCTCCCCGGTGAGGACGTCGACGCCGAACCGTCCCGGGCCCCGGGGGTCGCCGGACGGGTCGTTGGTCGCGTGGAACGTCATTGCGTAGCGACCGAAGCCGACCTCGCGGATCAGGTCGTGCATGCGGCCGAAGCCGGCGCCGACACCGGGATCGGGCAGCATGTCGTCGATGACCAGCAGCCGAGGAGGGTCGCCCATGCCGTGGTGCAGCGCGGCGTTGACGGCGGCGGGGTTCTCCGGGTCGGCCGGCGTCTGCCCGGCCAGCAGCTCGGCCCACTTCTCGCGCAGCTGCGCGCCGTTGCGCTTGAACAGGAACTCCTTGAACCGCGCGGTCGAGCTGGCCGACTCGTGGTGGCGCAGCTGCGACAGCGGTTCGTAGAGGACCCGGTGTCCGGCCGCCTTGATGGCCAGCAGCAGATCGACGTCTTCGTAGTACGCCGGGAAGTAGCGAGCGTCGAAGCCGCCGACCTGGTCGAAGACCGCCTTGCGGACCAGGAGGCCGTTGGCGGAGATGTGGTCGACGTAGCGGCGGTAGCTGAACGCGCGCTCCTCGGCCGGCGCGCCGCGGCCGATCGGCGCGGTCGAGCCGTCGTCCCAGATCACCGAGCCGGCCTCCTGCAGGCTGCCGTCCGGGAAGAGGATCCGGCTGCCGACGGCGGCCGCCTCGGGATGGTCGTCGGCCGTGCAGACGAGGGCGTCCAGCCAGCCCGGCTCCACCGTGGCGTCGTCGTTGAGGAAGACGAGGAACTCGCCGCGGGCCAGCGATGCGGCGTAGTTGTTGCCACCGCCGAAGCCGAGGTTGACGTCGGAGTCGACGACCCGCGCGCCCTGCACCTTGCGCTGCACGAAGAGCACGAGGTCGGGTGTCGCGTTGTTGAGGACGAGCAGGACCTCGTAGGGCACGTCCCGCCCGGAGTGCGCGGCGACGGCGTCGAGGCACTCCGCGAGCAGCCAGGGTGAGTGCTGGGAGAGGACGACGACCGAGGCGCGCGGCTGGTCGCTCGTCGGCAGCGTGATCAGGTCCATGAGTGGGGCTGAGTCTACGGGCCCACGCCCTACTGCCAGGATGGCCGGCATGCGGCTCGGGCAGGATGCCCGCATGCGCATCGTGATCGTGGGGCCGACACACCCGTACAAGGGCGGCATCAGCCAGCACACGACACTGCTGGCGCATCGTCTGGCCGACGCCGGTCACGACGTGCAGCTGTGGTCCTGGTCGGCGCAGTACCCCGACCGGCTCTATCCCGGGCAGCAGCGGGTGACGACGCCGGAGCTGCCCGTCTTCCCACGCACCAGCTACCCACTGTCCTGGCGCCGGCCCGACGGCTGGTGGCGGGCGGGCCGACGGCTGCGCAAGTGCGGGTACGACGCCGTGGTCGTCGTCGCGATCACGCCGATCCAGATGCCGGCGTACCTGACGATGCTGCGCGCGGCCGGCCGGCAGCTGCGCGCGGTGGCACTCGTGCACAACGTCCTGCCCCACGAGCGGCGCCGCTTCGACGAGGGCCTGATCCGCCGGCTGCTCGGCCGGGTCGACGCGCTGCTCGTGCACTCCGAGTCGGAGCGGGAGAAGGCGGCGACCCTGGTGCCGACGCGGGTCGTCGTTTCGCCGCTGCCACCGCACGGGCCGTTGGCTGTGTCGTCGGGCACCGCCGACGGCGGGCGGCACGACACGCTGCTGTTCTTCGGGATCGTCCGCCGCTACAAGGGCCTCGACATCCTCCTGCGCGCGATGGCGCGATGGGACAGCGACGTGCGGCTGGTCGTGGCCGGCGAGTTCTGGGAGGACGCGCAGGAGGTACGCGCGCTGGTCGGCGAGCTCGGGCTCGGCGACCGGGTGGAGCTGCGCGAGGGCTACGTCGCGGCGGCGGACGTGCCGGCGCTCTTCGCCGGCGTCGACGCCGCGGTCTTCCCCTACCGGAGCGCGACGGCCAGCGTGCACACCTACGTCGCGCACAGCCACGGGCGTCCGGTCATCGCCACGCGCGTGGGCAACCTCCCCGAGCTGGTCCGTGACGAGGTGGACGGCCTGCTGGTACCGCCGGAGGACCCGGCCGCGCTCGCCGCCGCGCTGGCGCACCTCTACGAGCCGGGCGTCCTCGAGAAGCTGCGCGCCAACGTGCCCGCCGTGGACGGCGGCGAGGCCTGGGACGCGTACGTGAAAGCGCTGGAGACGGCGCTCACGCCGTAGACTGCGCCGACCTCCCACGCGAACGCGATTGGTGACCTGTGCCCCCCACGACCCGCCGCACTCCATCGCCTCGTGCGCCCCGGCGCGCAGTGACCACCCCGGTCGCGAGCATCGTTCTGCCCTGCTACAACGAGCGCGAGCACGTCATGCAGGAGATCAAGCGCATCTCCGCCGCCATGGACGACAGCCGGATCCCGTACGAGCTCATCGTCATCGACGACGGCTCCACGGACGGCACACGCGAGGTGCTCGCGGCGGCCGCCAAGGAGTTCCCGGCGATGCGCTTCATGCCGTTCAACCGCAACGGCGGTTCCGGCACCGCGCGCCGGATCGGCACCCGCGAGGCGAGGGGGGAGATCGTCGTCTGGACCGACGCGGACATGACCTACCCCAACGAGCGGATCCCGGAGTTCGTCCAGCACCTGCTCGACGACGACAGCGTCGACCAGGTGGTCGGCGCGCGGACCAGTGAGGAAGGGACGTACAAGATCCTCCGCGTCCCGGCCAAGTGGGTGATCCGCCGGATCGCGTCGTACCTGACGAACACCGAGATCCCCGACCTCAACTCGGGCCTGCGCGCGTTCCGCCGCGAGGCGTCGCTGCCCTACCTCAACCTGCTGCCGCCGGGCTTCAGCTGCGTGACGACGCTGACGGTGGCTTTCCTGTCCAACCAGCTCGAGGTGCAGTACGTCCCCATCGACTACGCGAAGCGCGCGGGCAAGAGCAAGTTCCACCCGCTGCGCGACGCCTACCGCTACATCCTCCAGGTGCTGCGGATGGTCATGTACTTCAACCCGATCAAGGTGCTCATGCCGCTCGCGCTCTGGATCATCGGGCTCGGCATCGTGAAGCTCGCCGTCGACCTGATCCGCTACAACCTGCGGGTCACCGGCTCGACCGTGCTGGCCGTCGTCATCGGGCTGCAGATCGCGGCCCTCGCGCTGATCGGCGACCTCATCGTCCGGTCGCGCACACGTTCCGACTGAGCCGGCGATGACGCCTCGGGAGAAGCAGCTCGCCTACAGCGAGTTCCAGCCGCTCATGACCGACGAGGCGACCCGTCGTACCAAGGCCGCGAAGATCGCCAGCGTCATCGGCCACTTTCGCGGTTCCGAGGACTTCACGGGGCTGGCGATCGCCGACGTCGGCTGCTCGGTCGGTTTCGTCGCCGACGAGCTGCGCCGGCGTGGTGGCAACGTCACCGGCGTCGACATCGACGTGCCGGGCCTTGCGCGGGCGCACGAGCGCTTCGGCGCCGGCATCCTCTTCCTCTGCGCGGACGGCGAGGCGCTGCCCTGGGCGGACGACTCGCTCGACGTCATCGTCTTCAACCACATCTACGAGCACGTGCTCGACCCGGACGCCGTCATCGCCGAGCTGCGGCGCGTCCTCAAGCCGGACGGTGTCCTCTACCTCGGCCTCGGCAACCGGCTCGGCGTCATGGAGCCGCACTACCGGCTGCCGTTCCTCTCCTACCTGGCGCCGGCGCTCGCCGACCGTTACGTCCGCGCCTTCGGTCGCGCGGACCGCTACCACGAGCGGTTCCGCACGTGGGCCGGGCTGCGGAAGCTCGCGCGCAACCTCTACGTGCACGACTACACCTACGCCGTGCTCTCCTCGCCGGACGTGTTCCACGCCGGCGACGTCGTGAAGGGTCCGGTCAGCAAGCTGCCGCTGCCGATGCTCAAGGCACTGCGCCCGGTGGTGCCGACCTACATCTGGGTGGCGACCAAGTCGCCGAGTACGCCGGCCGGCCCGGCCCTGCGCGTCCCGCCGGCCCCCGTCGCGACGTGAGCGAGCGCGCCCGTCGCGTCCTGCGCGCGCTGTTCGCGCTCGTCGTCCTCGGCTTCGTCGTCGCGGCGCTCGCGAGTCAGTGGGGCGAGGTGGGCGACCACCTCGACGAGCTCTCGCCGCTGACTCTGCTCGGCGGGTTCGTGCTCGTCCTCGCCGGGCTGGTCTGCTCGATGCTCTCCTGGCGCGCCGTCCTCACCGACCTCGGCTCGGCACTCCCGCTGCGCGCCGCCGCGCGGGTGTTCTACGTCGGCCAGCTCGGCAAGTACCTGCCCGGCTCGGTCTGGCCGGTGGTCACGCAGATGGAGCTCGGCCGCGACCACGACGTGCCGCGCACGCGCATGGCCGCCGCGGGACTCGTCTCGATGGGCTTCGGCCTGACCGGCTCGCTCCTCGTCGCCGGCGCGGCGCTGCCGTGGGTGGCCGAGGAGGGCGCGCGCGGCTACCTCTGGGCCCTCGCGGTGCTGCCGGTCGCCGCCGTGGTCCTGCACCCGCCGTACCTCACCGTGATCGTCAACCGAGGGCTGCGGCTGCTGCGCAAGGAGCCGCTCGAGCACGCGCTGTCCGCTCGCGGCGTCCTCACGGGCGTCGGCTGGGCCACCGCGTGCTGGCTCCTGCACGGCGTGCAGGTGTGGCTGCTCGCCCGGGACCTCGCGCCGGACAGCGGGCGGCTGTTCCTGCTCTCGCAGGGCGGGTTCGCGCTCGCGTGGGCGGTCGGCTTCCTCGTCGTGATCGTCCCCGGCGGCCTCGGCGTCCGCGAAGGCGCGCTGGTCGTGATCCTCCGTGACACCCTCGGCACCCCCGCCGCGACCCTGCTCGCGGTCGTCTCCCGCCTCGTCGTGACTGTGGCCGACCTCACCTGGGCGGCGGTCGCGGTCCTCGGCAGGCGCGCAGGTAGATTCACCGCCCGTGACCACGACTCCTGACCTCGCCGCCGCCCGCACCGCAGTCGACCTCGCGAGCGCGCTGGTCGACACCGCGTTCCGCAACCTGTCGGCGAACGGCGGCATCGACGAGAACCAGACGATCGCCTACGACCTCGCCCACGCCGCCGCGGCCATCGAGGGCACCCGCGCGGTGCTCGCCTACGGCGAGAAGGGCGAGACCGAGGGCCGGATCGCCTGCGCGTTCGTAGCCGACGCGATCCATGACCTGGTGTCGCGGATGATCGGCCGCGACGCGGCCTGGGGTGTCGACCCGGCAGAACTGGCTCCCGCGCACGAGTTCCTGTCGACCTACCGTGCGCCGGCCTTCGTCGCGTCGCTCGCCGGAACGCCCGGAGACCGCCACCTCGACAGCGACTTCGTGATGGTCCAGGACACGTTCCGGCGCTTCGCCGAGGACAGGGTCCGGCCGGTCGCCGAGCGGATCCACCGCGACAACGACGACATCCCTGAGGACGTCATCGCCGGCCTCGCCGAGCTGGGCACGTTCGGGTTGTCGGTGCCGGCCGAGTTCGGGGGCTTCTCCGAGGGCGGCGAGAGCGAGTACATGGCGATGGTCGTCGCCACGGAGGAGCTGTCGCGCGGCTCGCTCGGCGCGGCCGGCTCGCTGATCACGCGGCCGGAGATCTTGACCCGCGCGATCGTCGGCGGCGGGACGCAGGAGCAGAAGGAGGAGTGGCTGCCGAAGCTCGCCTCCGGCGAGATCATGAACGCGGTCGCGGTCACCGAGCCGGACTTCGGCTCGGACGCTGGCGGCGTGAAGATCGCGGCGACGCCGACCGCCGACGGCAGCGGGTACTCGATCACCGGCGTGAAGACCTGGTGCACGTTCGCCGCCCGCGCCGACATCCTCATGCTGCTCGCGCGCACAGATCCCGACCGCTCGACCACGCATCGCGGGCTGTCGCTGTTCATCGTTCCCAAGCCGCGCGGTGACGGCCACGGCTTCGAGTTCACCCAGGACAGCGGCGGCAAGATGGAAGGCCGTGCGATCGACACGATCGGCTACCGCGGCATGCACTCCTACGAGGTCGCCTTCGACAACTGGGTCGTCCCCGCCGAGAACCTGGTCGGCGGCCCCGAGGGCGTCGGCCGCGGCTTCTACCTGACGCTGCAGGGCTTCGAGAACGGCCGGCTGCAGACCGCGGCCCGCGCGGTCGGCGTGATGCAGGCGGCGTACGAGGCGGCCCACGAGTACGCGCAGAACCGCGTCGTGTTCGGGTCCCCGATCATCGACTTCGAGCTCACCCAGGTGAAGCTCGGCCGGATGGCCGTGATCATCCAGTCGGCCCGTCAGTACATGTACGCCGTCGCGAAGCTCATGGCCGCCGGTGAAGGCAGCATGCAGGCCTCGATGGTGAAGGCCTACGCCTGCCGCGCCGCCGAGTGGGTCACGCGCGAGGCGATGCAGATCCACGGCGGCATGGGCTACGCCGAGGAGTTCCCCGTCTCGCGCTACTTCGTGGACGCGCGCGTCCTGTCGATCTTCGAAGGAACCGACGAGACCCTCACGCTCAAGGTCATCGCCCGCCGCCTGGTCGACCGCGCCACCGCCTGACCCACCTCGCCGAGTGGAGATCCACCGCCATTTCCGGCGGTAGTTCTCCACTCGGCGTGAATTCGGGGTTTTCGTCCACAACACCGTCATGTGACGGCTGGGGTCGTTGTGACTCGCCCGTCGGCGGGTGAAGATGGGTTCTCACCCCTGACGTCGAAGGACTCCTGCATGCGCTGGGCCCACCGCACCGCCGTTCTCGCCCTCCTGGCGACCGCGGCGGGCACGCTGGTGACCGCGACGCTGCCCGGGACGGCGTACGCCGAGGAGGTCTACCTGCGGCCGGCGGACGGGATCTTCCGGGTCGACGGGCACGGCTGGGGGCACGGCCGCGGCCTGTCCCAGTGGGGCGCGCAGGGCGCGGCGACGCACGGCGTCAGCGCCACGACGATCGTCGAGACCTACTACCCGGGCACGACCGCGCTGACGATGGCGGACGCGCCGATGCGCGTGCTGATCCAGGAGGACGAGGGCAAGGACACGCAGGTCCAGGCGGTCGCCAACCTGGCCGTCCGCGACATCGCGACCGCCGCGCGCTACGTCCTGCCCAGCGGCCCGACCAAGTGGCGCGCGACCGTCGACGCGGCCGGACTGCACCTGCAGCACCTGACCGGCGGCGCGTGGGTCGGCTGGTCCACCGGCGGCAAGGCAACGTGGGCCGGTCCGCTGCAGTTCGAGGGCGTGTCGACGGTCCGCGTCTACTTCGCGAACGGCTCGGCGCGCGACTACCGCGGCGTCGTCCGTGCGGTGAAGACCGGCGAGACGACGCTCGCGACCGTGAACTCGCTGTCGATGGAGCAGTACCTCCAGGGCGTGGTGCCGCGCGAGTCACCGGCGTCGTGGCACCCCGAGGCCTTGAAGGCGCAGTCGATCGCCGCGCGGTCGTACTCCGGCTACAAGCGCGCGCACGTCCCGGCCAGCGCGCAGTGGGACATCTGCTCGACCATCCAGTGCCAGGTGTACGGCGGCATGAAGCTGACCAACGCCGACGGCAGCGTGGTCAACCTCGAGAGCGCGAGCACCAACGAGGCGATCGCCGCGACGCGCGGCATGGTGCGCGCGTACGGCGGCGGGCCGATCTTCGCCGAGTTCTCCTCCAGCAACGGCGGGCACTCAACGGCGCACTCGACGTTCCCGTACCTGTCGGCGAAGGCGGACCCCTGGGACGCCATCGCGAGCCCGCACCACGACTGGGCCGGTCAGGTGACGGCCGCGCAGATCGAGGCGCGCTACCCCAGCGTCGGCACGCTGACCCGGATCCGGATCACCGAGCGCGACGGGGGCGGCGAGTGGGGCGGCCGGGTCAAGGCGGTCGTCCTCGAAGGGCTGAAGAACGGCGTGCCCACGTCCGTCGACGCCAGCGGCGGCGGCATCGTGCTGGCCAACCAGTGGCCCGGCTCGTCCAACGGGCTGCGCGGCTCGTGGTTCAAGATCCGCTCGGTCCTCGACGGCCGCGTCATCTCGAAGAGCCCGGACCCGACGATCACCCGGCCGCCGGCCGACCCGACCCGCCTCATGACGGTGGTCATGCGCAATGCCGGCATGTCGTCGTGGTCCACGACCGGCCTGCACCTGTCCGTCGCGTCGCCGGCCGGCAGCGCGGACCCGCTGACCAGCCACAGCACCCAGCCCGGCCAGTTCATGGGGAACAAGACGCGCCCGGGTGCCACGGACATCGCGCCCGGTGAGGACGCCGAGTTCCAGCTCGCGTTCGACGTGACCGCGGTGAACGCCGGCACCTACAAGCCGGAGTACCGGCTGCGCATCGGCTCCGGTACGCCGTTCGGCGACACCGTCACGTGGACCGTCGTCGTGCAGAACGCCGTCTACACGGCGATCCGAGCGGGCACGCGGCCGGGCCCGGGTACCCCCGAGACCGGCACGGACGGCGGCCCGCCGCCGGTCCAGCCCAACGGCGGCACGATCCTGCAGCGCAACGGCTCCGTGACGGTGCGGCTGCTGTTCAAGAACACCGGCACCATCGCGTGGCCGGTCGGTGGCGACGTGAAGCTGGCGACGGCCGAGCCGCGCAACCGCAACAGCCTCTCGGCCGGGCCGGGGTGGCTGAGCCCGAGCCGGCCGGCCGCGCTCGGCGGGGTCCTCGGCGTCGACGGCGCCACGCAGGTCGCGCCGGGCCAGATCGGCTACTTCGACTTCACCGTGCACGGCAACGGCGCGACGGCCGGCGAGACCAGCGAGATCTTCGAGCCGGTGTGGGAGAACCGGTCGTGGATCACCGGTGCCGCGACCCGGCTCTACGTCATCCGCACCGACCCCAACCCGAGCCGGCACGCGGTCCTCTTCGGCGCCCCGCCCGCGACGCAGTCGCTGCCGAAGTTCCCCGGCAGCACCGGTTCCCTGCTGGTTCGGCTGCGCAACGCCGGCCGCGACCCGTGGCCGGTCGGGCAGGACCGGCTCGGCACGCAGAACCCGGCCAACCACCCGGACCCGATGCGCACCAGCGCGTGGCTCAGCGAGGCGCGCCCGGGCACCCTCAGGCGCAACGTGTCGCGGCCCGGCGTCAGCGCGGTCTACCCGGGTGAGGTCGGCGAGTGGTTCGTGCCGCTGTCCGTCGGCAGCTCGCCGGTCGGTACCTACACGAAGTCGTTCCGGGCGCTCGTCGAGGGCGTGACCTGGTACGGCCCGGTCGTCTCCGGCGTCGTCCACGTGCGCACCGGCAACTTCGGCGCGAGCATCAGCCGTGTGGTCTCCTCGGCCCTGGCCGTCCCGAGCGCGGGCACCGGGCAGGCCTACTTCGACCTGAAGAACACCGGCGACCTCTCGTGGCCGGTCGGCGGCGCGGTGCGCAGCGCGTCGCGTACGTCGGGCGGCTCACCCGCGCGCGCCGCGGGCTGGCTCTCGGCTAGCCGGCCGGGACCGCTGACGTCGAACTTGACTCGACCCGGCGCGACGACCGTCGAGCCGGGCGAGGTCGCGCGGTTCCTCTTCCCGCTCGCCGGCAACAGCCGCGCACCGGGGCGCTACAGCGAGGACTTCGGCATGCTCTGGGAGGGCTGGCGCTGGGCCGCTCCCGTGGTCCGCATCACGTACTCGATCCGCTGACCGTGCGCGCGGGCCTCGTCCTCGAGCAGTCGCTCGCCGAGGTCCCGGGAGGGACCGCGCGCTACGCCGTCGAGCTCGCCCGGGCGCTGGCCGCCGACGCGCCCGACGGCTGCTCCGTCCACTCGTGGGTGGCCCTGCACGTCGACCGCCGGCCGGCGTCCGTTCCCGGAGTCCACGGACCGCACCGGCTGCCCCTCGGGTCGCGGGCACTCGCCGTCGCCTGGGAGCGGGGCATGGGTCCGGCGCCGCGCGACGTCGACGTCGTGCACGCGCCGACCCTGCTCGTGCCGCCGCGCCGCGGCCGGCCGCTCGTCGTCACCATCCACGACGCCGTCCCGTGGACCCACCCCGAGACGCTGACCGCGCGCGGCGTCGCGTTCCACCTCCGCATGGCCGCGCGCGCCGCGCGCGAGGCCGACGTCGTCATCGTGCCGACGCAGGCCGTCGCCGACGAGCTCGCACCGCTGCTGCACCTCGGCGACCGGGTGCGGGTGATCCCGCACGGCGTGGCCGACGGGCTGCGGGTCCCGGGCGACGCCGCGGACCGCCGCCGCCGGCTCGGCGTACCCGACCGCTACGCCGTCGCGGTGGGCACGCTCGAGCCCCGCAAGGGGCTCGACGTGGCGCTGGCCGCGTTCACCCACCCGGACCTGGCCGGCGTCGACCTGCTCGTCGCCGGGCCGAGCGGCTGGGGCGACGTCGACCTGGACACGGCGAGCACGACGGCCGGCCTGGCCCCGGGCCGGGCGCGGGCTCTCGGCCGGCTGGACGACGCCGACCTCGCCGCGGTGCTCGACGGCGCGCTCGCCCTGGTCGCGCCGTCGCGCGCCGAGGGCTTCGGGCTGCCGGTGCTGGAGGCCATGGCGCTGGGCGTGCCGGTCGTCGTGTCGTCGGCCCCCGCGCTGGTCGAGGTGGCCGGCGGCGCGGCCACCGTCGTCCCGGTCGGTGACGCGGTCGCGCTCGCCGGGGCGGTCGTCGAGCTCGCGAGCGACGCCGCGCGGCGCGCGGAGCTGGCCCGGCTCGGTCGCGCGCGGGCGTCGGGATTCACCTGGTCGGCCGCGGCCGCCGCGACCTGGGCCGCGTACTTCGATGCCGCAGGTACCTCACCGACGGCGGGGTAGCGGTCTACGCTAGGAGCAGCGAGCCAAAGATCGAGAAGGTAGAGAGGGGCACTAGACAGCGTGGCGCCACGGGTCCTCGTCGACGCCACCGCCGTCCCGGCCGACAGGGGAGGGGTCGGCCGCTACGTCGATGGCCTGATCGGTGCGCTCGATGCCGCCGACGCCGACCTCGCCATCGCCTGCCAGCGAGCCGACGCCGAGCGCTACGGCCGGCTCGCCCCCGCGGCCCGCATCGTCGCCGGCCCCAGCGCGATCACCCACCGGTCCGCGCGGCTCGCGTGGGAGCAGACCGGCCTCCCGATCGTCGCCCAGCAGGTGCAGGCCGATGTCATCCACTCGCCGCACTACACGCTGCCGCTGCGCGCGGGCCGGCCAGTCGTCGTCACCCTCCACGACGCGACCTTCTTCACCGACTCCGACATGCACACCACGGTCAAGGGGACGTTCTTCCGCTCCGCCACCCGCACTGCGATCCGTCGCGCCGCGCGCTGCATCGTGCCGAGCAAGGCCACGCGCGACGAGCTCGTGCGCGACGTCGAGGCCGACCCCACTCGGCTCGACGTCGCCTACCACGGCGTCGACACCGAGGCGTTCCGCCGTCCGTCCGACGCCGAGGTCGCGCGGGTCCGCGGCCGGCTCGGGCTCACCGACGAGGACTACGTCGCCTTCCTCGGCACCCTCGAGCCGCGCAAGAACGTGCCGAACCTGATCCGCGGCTGGGAGCGCGCGGTCTCCGGCCGTGAGCGTCCGGTCGCGCTCGTCCTGGCCGGCGGCGCGGGCTGGGACGACGAGGTCGACGCCGCGGTCAACGCCGTGCCGCGCGAGCTCCGCCTGCTGCGGCCGGGCTACATCCCGTTCGGCGACCTGGCGGCGTATCTCGGCGCGGCGGCCGTCGTCGCCTACCCCAGTCACGGTGAGGGCTTCGGCCTGCCGGTGCTCGAGGCGATGGCCTGCGGCGCCGCAGTGCTGACGACGCACCGGCTCTCGCTGCCAGAGGTCGGGGGCGACGCGGTGGCCTACACGGAGCCCGACCCCGACGCCATCTCCAACGCGCTGACGGCGCTGCTCGACGATCCCGACCGCCGCGCGGCACTCGGGGAGGCGGGGCACGCCCGCGCCCGCGAGTTCACGTGGGCCGCGAGCGCCGAGGCGCACCTGCAGTCGTACGCGCGCGCCCTGACGGAGTGACCGCGCAGCCCGACGTAGCGGACCTGCGCGTGGTTGCCGTCACGTACTTCTCCGGCGACGAGCTCGACGGGTTCCTCGACTCGCTCGCGACCGCCACGAAGCGCAGCACCCATGTCGTGCTCGCGGACAACGGGTCGCCCGACGGCTCGCTCGACCGCTTCGCGGGCCGGCCCGGTGTCGAGGTGCTGCACACCGGCGCCAACCTGGGGTACGGCGGCGCGGCCAACGTCGGCGCGAAGGGGTGCGCCGGCGACTGGATCGTCGTGGCGAACCCCGACATCCGCTGGCACGAAGGCTCGATCGACACGCTGCTCGACGCGGCCGAGCGGTGGCCGCGCGCCGGCGCGCTCGGGCCGGCCATCCTCACGCCACAGGGCGACCTCTACCCGTCCGCGCGGGCGCTGCCGTCGCTCTCGCGTGGCATCGGCCATGCGCTCTGCGGCTGGTGGTGGCCGACCAACCCGTGGACGGCGGCCTACCGGCGCGAGCGCGGCACGCCGGAGGAGGGTCCGGCCGGGTGGCTGTCCGGGTCGTGCCTCCTGCTGCGCGCGACCGCGTTCGACGACGTCGGCGGGTTCGACCCGGCGTACTTCATGTACTTCGAGGACCTCGACCTCGGCCGCCGGCTCGCGCGCGCCGGCTGGCTCAACGTCTACGTCCCGACGTCGGTGGTCGAGCATGCCGGCGGTCACTCGACCAGCCGCGAGAGCGCGGCCATGCTGCGCGCGCACCATCGCAGCGCCTACCGGTACCTGGCCAGCGAGTACGACGGGCTGCGCTGGGCGCCGGTGCGCTGGCTGCTCGGTTTCGGTCTGGCCGCGCGCTACCTGCTGTCGCGGCTGTCGACGCGCGTCGGCGAAGGGGCGCGGCCGACGCGACGAGGTTCGGTCCTGGACGAGGGGGAGACGCGCTAGTGGATGCCGTGCTGCTGGTCGGCGGTCAGGGCACGCGGCTGCGGCCGCTCACCGTGACGACGCCGAAGCCGATGCTGCCCACGGCCGGCGTGCCGTTCCTCGCCCACCAGCTCGTGCGCGCCCGCGATGCCGGTGTGACGCACGCGATCCTCTCCACGTCCTACGACGCCGGCGTCTTCTCCGGCTACTTCGGCGACGGGAGTGACCTCGGGCTGCGGATCAGCTACGTCACCGAGGACCAGCCGCTCGGCACGGGCGGTGGCATCCGCAACGTGGCCGACCGGCTCTCCGGCGGCGACGTGCTGGTCTTCAACGGCGACGTGCTGGCCGGCTTCGACATCCGCGCACTGGTCGAACGTCACCAGTCCAGCGCGGCCGACGTGACGCTCTACCTCACGTCGGTCGAGGACCCGCGCGCGTTCGGTCTCGTGCCGCTCGACGAGGACGGCCGGGTCACGGCGTTCCTCGAGAAGCCGGAGCGCGACGAAGACATCGTCACCGATCTGATCAACGCCGGCTGCTACGTCTTCTCGCCCGGCGTCGTGGACAGCATCCCGGCCGGCCGCGCCGTCTCCATCGAGCGCGAGACCTTTCCGGCGTTGCTGGCTGCGGACCGCAAGGTCATGGGCTACGTCGACCCGGCGTACTGGCTCGACCTCGGCACGCCGAGCTCGTTCGTCCGGGGTTGCGTCGACCTGGTCCTCGGCCACGTGGTCACCGGTGCGCTGCCCGGCCCGACCGGCGAGCAGCTCGTGCTGACGGGTGCGCAGGTCGCGGCGGACGCGTCCGTGACCGGCGGGACGACGGTGGGCGCCAACGCCCGAGTCGGCGCCGGTGCCACGGTCACCGGCTCGGTGCTCTTCGACGACGTCGTCGTGGGTGAGGGCGCGACGGTGCAGCGCAGCGCGCTCGGTCGCGGGGTGACCGTCGGCGCGGGCACCGTGCTCGACGGCGTCGTCGTCGGCGACGGCGCGCGCATCGGCAGCGGCAACGAGCTGCGCGACGGCGCGCGCGTCTTCCCGGGCGCCGTGATCGGCGACGGTGCCCTGCGGTTCAGCAGCGACCGGTAGCGCTACCCGGCGTTCTTCTCCGGCGCGATCGACTTCGAGCCGCCGGCCCAGTAGTCGTTGTAGAAGTTCTGGACCGCGCGACCGGAGACCTGGTCGCAGAGCTGGCTGTGCCGCCACGCGCTGATCGCGATGTGCTTGCCGTCGGCGAAGACCCCACGCGTGTACGGCGCGACGATGAACTTGCGGTCGATGTTGCGGCTGATCAGCCGCAGGTTCTCGATCTGGGCTGCCGTCGCCTCGGTGTCGTACCAGGCGATCACGTAGCCGTGCTCCTGGTTGTGCACCAGGCGTTCGACCGGCGGCGCGTCGTCGCGGCTGTAGAAGCGCGGCGAGTTCGGCATCGGCTGGAAGAAGTGGTTGCCCGACCCCGGCGGGGCCTCGTCGTAGTCGACGCGGTTGACGTTCGGCTGGTCGGTGTTGGGGCCGACGTGGCCGGCACCCTTGTCGGGCAACGACGCCACGTCGCTGCAGCCGGCCTCGCTGGCCACCGGGCCGATCTCGTTGAGCGGGATGGTTTGGTTCTTGGTCCGCACCGAGGACACGGCGCCCGCGACCAGGCCGCCACCGAGCAGCACCGCGAGCGAGACGGCGATGACGGTGTTGCGCTTCTCCGTCCTCCGCTGCTTCTTGCGCACCTCCTCGATCTTGCGCTTGCGGTCAGAGCTGGACTTCTTGGCCACAGGTCATCCTTGTCGAGGCGGCAGTCGGGGGAGCACCGGGGATTCTATGGGTCGTGGCTTGGGATTGGATGGCCCCGTGCTCCCCGCCGCCGTCGAGACCGTGGTCCGGCCCGCGCTGCCGGTCGACCTGCGGCAGACCCTCGGTGTCTTCCGCCGCGGCGGGGGAGATCCGGCGTGCGCCTTCCGGCCGGACGGCTTCTGGCGCGCGACGCTGACGCCGGACGGGGTCGGCACGATCAACGTCCGCGCCGCCGCCGGTGAGCTGCTGGTCACCGCCTGGGGCCCGGGTGCGGAGTGGCTGGTCGCCGGCGCCCCGGACCTGCTCGGGGCTCGCGACTTGCTGGACGGCTTCGAGCCGGTGCACGACGTCGTCCGCGAGATGCACCGCCGCCTGCCCGGCCTGCGCGTGCCGCGCAGCGGCCTGGTCTTCGACGCGCTGCTGCCCGGCGTGCTGGAGCAGAAGGTGACCGGCCGCGAGGCGTGGGACGCGTGGCGCGCGCTCGTCCGCCGGCACGGCGTACCGGCGCCCGGGCCGGTGACCGGACCCTCGCTCACCGCACCGCCGGCACCGGAGGTGATCGCCACCCTTGCGGTGTGGGACTGGCACCGCGCGGGCGTGGAGGCGCGGCGCGCCGAGGTGCTGCGCGCCGCCGCGACGCGCGTGCGGCGGCTCGAAGAGACGACGGCGATGACGCACGACGACGCGCGGCGACGGCTGCTCGCGTTCCCGGGGATCGGCCCGTGGACCGCGGCCGAGGTGGCGCAGCGCGCGCTCGGCGACACCGACGCGGTCTCCGTCGGCGACTACCACCTGGCGAAGATCGTGGGACACACCCTGACCGGCGCCGCCGTCGACGACGACGCGATGCTCGAGCTGCTCGCGCCGTACGCCGGTCACCGCTACCGCGCCTGCCGCCTCATCGAAGCCGCCGGCCTGGGCCCGCCCCGCAGAGGTCCGCGCATGTCGCCGAGAAAGATCACGTCGCTCTGAGCAAGACCGAGAAGCAAAAGCGCAGCTAAGGGCAAAGCCAGACCCAACTAACGCGATCTTGAAGACTTATGCGCGCTCACGGCACATAAGTCTTCCTCCGCGCGAAAGTCGCCGCCCGCGGGCTGGGTTTGCCCTTAGCTGCGCCTTTTGCTTTTGACCTCAGCGCTCCGTGACGTACCGACGCGGGTCGCGGTCCGGCCGGGGTTGCGGCGACCCCGCAGGGCGGCCGATCGCAACCGCGCCCATCGGTTGCCAGTCCTCGGGGAGGCCGAGTGCACGTCGCGTGACGTCGGGGCAGAACAGCGTGCTGGACACCCAGCACGACCCCAGACCCTCGGCCGTCAGCGCGACGAGGAAGTTCTCGATGGCTGCGCCGGCCGAGACCAGGAACATGTCGCGCTCGGCCTGCTGCCGCCGCTGGTCCGGGTAGTCGTGCGCGCCGTCCGTCACCACGCACGGCACGACGAGGTACGGCGCCGCCGCGAGCAACGAGTCCGACTTCGCCGTACGCCGCGCGATCGTCTCCGCGTCCAGGCCGTCGCCCGTCAGGTCCTCGACCCACTGCCGCCGCATCGCGTCGAGCAGCGCGGCGCGCGCCTCGTCGGTGTCGACGAAGACGAACCGCCATGGCGTCGTGTGGTGCGGCGCCGGAGCGGTGACCGCGGCGGCCACCGCGCGCTGCAGCGCCGCGGGGTCCACGCGGTCCGGGAGGAACGAGCGCACCGTCCGACGCGCGGCGAGCAGCTGTGCCGGGTCGCCGGCGCCCGCGGCCATCGCCTCGGCTGTCCCGAGCCGGAACATGTCCTCCTCCGCGGGCCGGATCAGCGGTCCCACACCCGCGTCGTCGCGGTCGTACGTCAGGCCGCGCACGACCGCCACGGGCACGCCCGCGAGCTTGCCCATCACGAGCTCGGCCGCGGACGAGACCTGGTCGACGTCGGCCATCTCGGTCAGGGAGAGCTCGTGCCCGTGCGTGTCCGTCTGGCCGCGGTAGTCGCGGATCGCGGCGATCCCCGCGGCGCCGATGGCCAGGTCGGTGAGCCCGCGGCGCCACGGGCGGCCGAACGTGTCCGACACCACGACGGCGACCTCGACGCCGAGCCGCTCGCGCAGCCCGTCGCGGATCGCGCGCGCCGAGGCGTCCGCGTCGACCGGCAGCAGGGCGATCTCGTCGGCGCCGACGTTGGACGCGTCGACTCCCGCGCTCGCCATGACGAAGCCGTGCCGGGTCTCCGCGATCGTCGTGAACCCCCACCGGGCGACGACGCGCACGGTCTCCTCCGCGATCGCCGCCAGGCGCGCGGCCTCGCGCTCCTCCGGGGAGCCGGACACCGGGACCAGGCGCCCCTCGGCCTTCGACACGACCTTCTGCGTGACGACGACGACGTCACCGTCCGCGAGCGGCACGCCGGTCGCGGCGATCAGCGCGGCCAGGTCGTCGCCCGGCCGCACCTCCGGCATCCCGTCGACCCCGAAGACGAGCAGTTCACTCATCGTTCGTCCCGCCCTGCTCGCACCTCGGCTGCCAGGTCGAGTGCGGAGGTGGCGATGGCGGCCGTGGCCGCCAGGTCGGTCATGTAGAGCGGCACCGCGCGGCAGCGGATGCCGGCCCCCTCGACGTCGGCGACGGCGCCCGCGTCCGCCGTGTCGACCAGCCAGCCGTCGAGCAGCGCCGACCCGTAGTGCTGCGCGACCGCCGATGCGGTGACCGCGACGCCGACCGCCTCGAGCATCCGGTCGGCCA
>CAZYXZ010000063.1:0-20742 GCA_964651395.1 uncultured Frankiaceae bacterium | reverse complement strand
CAGGACGGCGGCGTCGGTGCGGAAGCCGAAGAGCTCGTTGCTCGCGAGCGGCCGCGACTCGCGTGCGCTGCCCGCGTCGGTGACGTAGCTCTCGCGCACCTGCTCGACCATGTCGCACTTGAGCGCCTTGAGGTGGGCGTCGGGATTGACCCGGTAGATCCGGGCTGCGTTGCGTCCGAAGATCGCGTTGCGGATCGAGCGCTCGGGGTGCGCCTTCTTGTCGGTCGGCCAGCCCTTCACGTGCGGGTGCTTGCGCTGGTAGGACGCCGCGCTGTGCGCGTTGCGGGTCGGGTCGTCCGCGTCGCCCTCGAGGCCGTGCGGCAGGTTGTAGAGCTCCTTGGCCTTCTCGGTGAACTTGAAGGCGCGCAGCTTGACGATCTCCGGCTGCGGCGAGCCGAACCACAGGCTGTCCGTGCCCCAGCAGACCCGCTTCGGTCCGACGTGGGTGATCAGCTTGCCGAGCAGGTGCGCCGCCTCGTCCGCGTTGTTCGCGACCGAGCGCCAGACGGCGCCGATCTCGGCGTACACGTTCGGGCTGTTGCCGTGGGCCAGGCCCGGGAGCTTGTGGCGCGAGGCGTCCATGCTGTTCTCGCGCAGGCTCTTGATCAACGAGTTCACGCCCCGGTCGGCGGCGTTGACCAGGTCGTCACCGGGGTACGCCACCTGCTCCTCGCCGTCGTAGCCGGAGTGGTAGACGACGAGGCTGACCTCGGGGAACTGGCGGGCGGCCGGGCCGATGTCGCGCGGAGAGGCGGACCGCTGGTCGAAGGCCGGCAGTGCGAAGCCCTTGTGGCACGCGACCAGCTTGGGCACGCCGTAGGTGTTGCCGCACTTCACGACCTGCTCGAGGAACTTCAGGCCGACCGCGTCGTCGAGGTACCAGCCGCTGAAGTTCGGGACGTCACCCCACGGGGTGTAGACCTTCCAGCCGCGCAGCATCCCGTTGTACTCGCGGCAGTTCTGCTCCATGAGCTCGAACTCCTCGGCCATGAACGCCGGGTCGGTGCCGAGCGACGTGGACGTGGTGCCGAGCGAACCGCGGTTGGGCATGACGAAGGCGTGCATGACGCTGCGGCGCGTCCCGCCGGCCAGCTGGTTGACCATCTCGACCGTCTCGGCCGCCTTGATCTGCGGCAGCGGCTGGTGCGTGGGCTCCGAGGGCACGGCGGAGAGCACCGTCATGCTGGTCGAGGAGTCGAGGAACAGCTCCTTCATGTAGTGGTGCCGCGAAAGGCTCTCGATCGGGTCGAGCTCGCCGCCGTAGCCGAAGCCGTGCGGCGAGCCGTCCTGACGCATGCCGGGCATCCCCCCGAGCGGCCCGGACTGCTCCCAGATCGCGGCCATGAAGGCGTGGAAGCCGGGGTTCGTCGCCCGCCAGGTGCCGCGCGGGTCCACGTGGTGGCTCTGGATGTCGAAGATGAACTCACCCGGCCGGTTGGCCAGCTGGGCGCCCTTCCACTCGATGTCGCAGGCGGCCGGTGACCCGGGCGCGCCCGTCGCGTATCTGCCCCAGGTTCCGGCGGAGAGCTGGTCGACGGCCCAGACGCCGATCGCCATCGCGGCCGCCGTGCGGACGAAGGAGCGGCGTGACAGGCCCAGCGCGCGCCGGGCCTCCTCGCTCCGCTCGTTCGCCAGCGCCATGATCGCGCGCTGCCGTGCGGTCGGCCGCCCTGGCAGGAACTCGCCGTTGGAGCAGGGCAGCACGTCGACGGGCAGCGCCTCGGACAGTCCGTCGACCTCGGCCCGCAAGCGGGGTGAGCGTGGTGCGTCGAGATTGTTGTTGCTCATCGGGGCTTAACCCTGAACGGCGAACGCGCCGCGCATGGCGGGGTGGACCCGGCAGAAGAACGAGTACGTGCCCGCCCTCGTGGGGGTGAACTCCCAGTAGATGCCGTCCCGGAAGATCTCGTCCGGGCTCTTGTCGCCACCGATCTGCCCGCTCTGCTGGTCGAACGGCAGGCCGTAGCCGATCTGCGTCGAGTCGAAGTCCATCACGTCGTCCGGCCGCCCGTTGCCGCCGTCGGCGATCGGGTAGTCGACCCCGGTCGCGCCGGTGCACGGCAGCTTGCACCGCGTGAACGTGTGCGGCACGCGGATGAACGTGTCCGCGTTGACGAAGCGGATCGGCTCACCCGCCTTCACGACCGGGATGCCGTTGACGCCGATGACACCGAGGTCGGCCAGGCCATAGGTGAAGCCGGCCGCGACGATCTCGGTGACTTCCGGCCCCAGCTTGGTGGGCAGCGGCGCGCACTTGCCGCCCGGGCACCCGCCGTACACGCCGCTCTCCGGCACGGGGCCGTGCGTGACGCCGCCGCGCAGGCAGAGCACCTTCTTCGCGCCGACCAGGTTCGGGGCGCACGGCTTCGGCCGCCACCCCTCCGGTGTCCACGGGCCAGGCGGGGTGAGCATCTTGTTGGTGTAGCCACGGTCGAGCTTCACGTTGTCCGTGAAGACGTCGACACCGGCCGGCTTGCGCGTGTCGTTCGTGGCGACGAACGCCACGACGATGCCCATGTTCTCGTACCAGGAGCCGTCCTGGCTGTCGACGACGGTGTTGATCCGGATCACGTCGCCGGCCTTGATCTTCACCTTCCAGCCGACGTCGGCGCTGGTGGCACCCATCGACATGTTCCAGGAGTTCATCGGTCCGCCGCCCTGGCCCGGCTTCTTCGGGTTCCAGTAGAGCGCGTCCGAGATGAAGATCGGCTTCTCGACTCCGTTGCGAACGAGCGAGACCTCGTCACGCAGGCTGCCCGGATGCAGGTGTCCGCCCAGTCCGACCAGGGTGCCGGCCAGCTCCGCCGGCACGGTCCAGTCCTGGCCGGCCAGCTTCACGGGCTTGCCCTGCTGCGGGGTGCTGTTGCCGTAGGGGTCCTGCCGGGAGCAGTTCTGCTTCGGCCAGACGCAGACGCGTCGGCCGGTGTCGGGGTCACGCTGGCCGAAGCCACGCTGCACGTTGAACACCGGGTTGGCGCTGGTGTTCGGCGCGCCGTCGGCGATGCGGTCCTTCTGCACGTCGAGCCAGACCGGCTTGACCGGGATGATGCCCATGGCGTCGCCCACCGACTTCTCGACGAAGTCGATGTCGTAGGTGATCCAGACCCGCTCGGCGGTCGGCAAGGCGTTGTGCACCATGTACAGGAGCAGCCACACGTCGTCCCGGAGCACCTGCATGCCGTAACCGGTCGGCAGGGCACCGATCGTCTTCTCCTCGCCGGCTGCGAAGAACGGCCCGGAGCCGTAGGACTCGCCACCGTTGAGCCAGGTCGCGTGGTGCAGGTGCATGTTCTGCGTCTGCGGCTTGCCGCCGTCGTCGACGTAGACGAGGTCGGGCTTGAAGCGGGTGACGTATCCGTCGTAGGTCGGCTTCTCGATGGTGACCGGGTTGATGGAGACGTCCATCTGTCCGGGCTTCACCATGATCGGGCCGAAGAGGAACTTGATCCGCTTGCACTTGTCGCCGTAACGCGGCGCCTTCCCGGCGACGTGCTGCTCGTAGGGAGTCTCCGGGGTGCACGGGCCGCCGGGGACCTGCTCGACGACCCCGGGGTCCGGGGTCGGGGGTACCGCCTGGGCGACAGCCACCGAGGAGAGCACGGCGAACATCGCGGCGAGCAGGACGGGGCGGGCGTTGATGCGCACTGGGGCCTCCGGGGCGACGGCACGGTGTCTCGGCGCCTCGGGGCATGGAGGCAGGGGCGGCACACACTGTCCGGCTGGGCGGCCAGAACTTCTCTGACAGGAGCGTCACAGTGGGGTTTCGCCGCTTTGATCAGTACTCCTGCCGATCCGTACCCGCCTTCGCAGGCCCTACTCTGGGCCTGCGATCAGGACCCGATCAGGCTCCAGAGACGGGACAGCGCCCGGGGGGCGTTGCGGACGACGACCGGCCGGCCGGGAGCGCCGGGGTAGCCCCCGATGGCGCGGGCGCCGGCGGCGTCGACGAAGGCCAGCCGGGACAGGTCCAGGACCAGGTCCTCCTCGGCCGGGACCCACTCCAGCACGCTCGAGAGCAGGCGGGCCTGGAAGAAGTCCACCTCGCCCTCGACCGCCCAGCCGCGCTTCCCGGCGTACAGGCTGAACGTGGCCCCCGGGACGGCGTCCTGGCGCACCGGGTGCACGCAGCTGAGCAGCCCGGCCTCCTCGGGGGTCAGGACGCTGGCGTCATACGCGCAGTACGCCGCGAGGGGGTGCTCGGCCATGAACTGGTCGGCGACCTGCTCCCACCGGACGTGGTCGGCGCGCCACTCCGGCTCGCGGACCAGCTGCGTGACCTCCGCGAAGACGCGCAGGCCGGTGAAGCCGTCGTCCAGCGCCTGCTGCGTCTGGGCGGCGTAGAAGGCGAGCGAGGACTCCGGGTCGACCGGACCGCCGGTGGGGTAGAGGGCGCGCAGGGGCAGCAGGACGAGCCGGCCGGTCTCGATCAGCTGGTCGAGGTCGGGCAGCGTCGCGATGTCCTCGTGCAGCTGCTCGACCGGACGGTCGGCCAGATAGACGACCCGCTCGCCGGCGTCCATGCCGCGCCGCAGCCACTCGAGCCCCGCGGCCAGCAGCTGGGCGGCGTCGCGGTAGACACAGCAGACGTGGTTGGTGCGCTCAGCCATGGCGCCCCCTGGTCATGTGGAGGCGGACCACCGTGCCGTTCTCCGAGGTGCGGATCTGTGCGAGGTCGACCAGCTGGTTGACCAGCCAGAGCCCCCAGCCGCCCTCCTGGTCCGGCGCGGGCGCGTGCCGGCCGGCCAGCGGCTCGTCGAGCGTCCCGGCGTCGCGAATCTCCGCGATCAAGGTGTCGGCTTCGACCCACGTGCGCAGCAGGCCCCGCCCGCCGCCGTGCCGGATGCTGTTCGCCGCCACCTCGCTGACCGCGAGCTCCAGGTCGTCGACGCGGCGCACGCCGAGTCCGAACGCGGTCGCGCGCCGGGCGACGTGGAGTCGGACCAGGTCCAGCGGGCCGCGGCGGAACAGCAGCTCCTGGGTGGGGACGACAGGCTCGGGCAGCGGTCGCGAGTCGCGAGCGGCGACCGGCTCGTACGTCGGGCTGTCGTACACCTCAGTGCCGTCGCCGAGGAGCGGGTGGCTCCGCCGGGCCTCCTCGATGACCGGAGCCGGCAGCGCCGTCACGTCGTACGGGCAGACCAGCCGGAAGTCTTCCGCGCCGGCGAAGGCGAGGTTGATCAGTGCCTCGTGCCGCTGGCACTCCGCGAGCTCGGCCGCGGATCGCGTGGCCCAGATCGGCTCGCCGATGCCGCGCAGCCGCGGGCGCTCCGCGCGCCGGTCGCCGGCGAACGCGACCCAGGCCGGGATGATCCGCGCCGGGTTGCGGCCGAGCTCGGCCATGTCGACGTAGGACACGAGGTCGTCGGGGCCGTCGACGGCCTCGCGCAGCGCGGCGATCTTGTCCGGGGTGACCGCGACCAGGGCCGGCTCGCCGACGGCGATGCCCTCGGTCAGGAAGGCCGCGCACGCGGACACGAAGCCGTCGAGACCGGCGTAGAAGAGCGCTTCGTGCCGGAACGGCTCGACGGGCTCGTCCGGGCGAAGGGCAGCGATGCTCACGCGGCTCTACCCCTCCCTCGGTGATCTTGTGGCCGCAGGCTGCCAACTATGAGGCATCGGGGCGGCTCCGCCCACCCCCGCCCTCACTGCAGCGACTGAAGCCACTTACCTGCTGGTGACAGCACAGACCGTGACCACGGAACTGCGTTTGGTGACGAGGGGGGCGCGGTACACCCGCCGCACGCAAAGCCGACGGGGGTCGTGCCATGAGCGCACTGTTGGAGATCTGGGAGCCGGGCGAGCTGCCGGACGACGTCGCGCCGGCCGACCTGGCCGAGCTCGTCGCGGGCGAGCCCTTCGTCGACCTCAACGGGACCGCCGTCGACCCCGAGGTCGTCCGCCTCATCCCGCGGCACGTCTCCCTGCGCTACGGCGTCGTCGCGTATGGCGTCGACGACGACGCGATCCTCGTGGCGATGACCGACCCCACCAACGTCGTCGCCGCCGACGACGTCCGTCTCTACACGGGGGCGCGACGCTTGCAGGTCGCCGTGGCCACGTCAGCGGCGATCGGCCAGCTGGTCGAGCGCGTGTGGCGCGGCGAGGACGCGGAGGTCGTCGAGGCCGAGGTCGCGGACGCGACCGACCTGGACGACGACGACGTCACGGCGAGTGGCAGCACCATCGTGCGCATCGTCAACCACGTGTTCGCCGACGCCATGGAGGCCGGCGCGAGCGACGTGCACCTGGAGCCCGAGGGCGACGGACTGCGCGTGCGGTTCCGCGTCGACGGCGTACTGCGCGACGTGCGCACGTTCCCGCGCGAGCTGGCGCCGGTCCTCACCAGCCGCATCAAGATCATGGCCGGCCTCGACATCGCCGAGCGACGCCGGCCGCAGGACGGCCGCGCCCGCCTCGAGCTCGCGGGGCGCACGCTCGACGCCCGCGTCTCCACCCTGCCGACGATGCACGGCGAGAAGCTCGTCGTCCGCTTGCTGCTGACCGAGCGCGAGGTGCTCCGGCTCGACGCGACGGGGATGAGCCACGAAGGACTCGACACGTTCCGCCGCGACTTCCGCGCCGCGCAGGGTCTCGTGCTGATCGCCGGCCCGACCGGCTCGGGCAAGACGACGACGCTCTACGCCGCGCTCGACGAGCTGCGCCGGACGGAGCGCAACCTCGTCACGCTCGAGGACCCGGTCGAGATCCAGCTGGCCGGCGTCAACCAGGTGCAGATCAACGAGCGCGCCGGCCTGACGTTCGCCGCGGGTCTGCGCAGCGTCCTGCGCCAGGACCCGGACGTGATCCTGGTCGGCGAGGTGCGTGACGCGCAGACCGCGGAGCTCGCGATGCAGGCGTCCCTGACCGGCCACCTGGTGTTCAGCACCGTGCATGCCAACGACGCCTCCGCGGCCGTGACCCGGCTCATCGACATCGGCATCCCGCCCTTCCTCATCGCGTCGTCGCTGACGCTGGTCGTCGCGCAGCGGCTCGTGCGACGGGTCTGCGACAACTGCGCCGTGCCCGCGGAGCCGGACGCGCGCACGCTGCAGCTGCTCGGCCTGTCCCGCGACGACGTCGCGGCCAGCGGCGCCCGGCAGGGCACCGGCTGCGTCGCGTGCGGCGGGAGCGGCTACCGCGGGCGGATGGGCCTGTTCGAGCTGCTGCCGATGGACGCGCGGTTGCGGCGCGCGCTGCTCGAGACCCGGACCGAAGGTGCCCTGCGTGCGGCCGCTCGCTCGCTCGGCGTCGCCTCGCTGCGCGCCGACGGCGTCGCGAAGGCGATGCTCGGCGAGACGACCTTCGACGAGGTGCTGCGGGTCACGCCGATGGACGTCGTCGGCGAGAGCGCCTGCCGCACCTGCGGTGCGGGCCTCGACGAGGACATGCTCGTGTGCCCGGTCTGCACGGCGACCATCGAGCACGACTGCTGCGTCGCGTGCGCGCGCCATCTCGAGCCGCACTGGCGGGTCTGTCCCTGGTGCCGGACGGCGCGCGAGGCCGGCCGTAGTGCGGTGCTGGCCGAGCTCGCGGCGATGGCCGACGCCACTGCGCCCTGTCCGGAACCGGTCGTCCTGACCGCTGCGCCGGGCGAGGCGGTTACGACAGAACCGCGAACCCCCGCTCCACGTCGTCGACGTGGTGCACCGGGTCGTGGATGAGGTAGCGCGCGAAGCTCTCCGTCGTGAACCGGGCGCCGTCGCTGCGCTCGCCCGTGCGCTGCCACTGCTCGCCCTCGACCCGATCGAACCGCGACGCCAGCGCCTGAGCCGCCGCGAGCAGCTCGGCGGCCACCTGCGAGGCTGACTGCTCGCCGTAGCGGTCCTCGACCGCGGTCGCGTCCTGGTCCCAGCTGGCGAACTCCGGCCCGTCCTCGTCGAGGATGCGTCGCAGGCGTTCGTCGAAGATCCGGAACACGTCGCGGACGTGGCAGCCGTACTCGAGCGCGGACCACACGTCGTCCCTCGGCCGCAGCGCGACCACCTCACCCCGGGACAGCAGGTTCTGCCAGGTGGCCGCGTTGGCGCGGAGCATCTCCCCGACCTCTTCGCGCGGAAACGCTGAGGCGTCGAAGCCGCACTCGGGGCAGGCGCGCTCGAGGACCCAGGTCCAGTTCTTCGTGTCCGGTGTGATCGGCATGGGGTAGTCGTACCGCACCGAGGCACTGGGCGCTCGTGGTTTCATGCCGCATGTACTGGGCCCTGCTGTACGACGTCGTCGACGACTACGTGGAGCGGCGCGGTCCGTTCCGCGACGAGCACCTGGGCCTGGCGCGAGCGGCGCACGCGCGGGGTGAGCTCGTCCTCGCCGGAGCGTTAGCGGAGCCCGCCGACGGCGTCCTGCTGGTCTTCACCGGACCCGACGCCTCGGTCGCGACGAGCTTCGCCGAGAGCGACCCCTACGTCCGCTCGGGCGTGGTGACCGGGTGGCGCGTACGTCCGTGGACCGTCGTCGTCGGTGGTGCCGAGACCTAGCGCCAGCTGGTGTCGAAGCAGGCGTCGAACTCGACCAGCGGGTTGATGGCCCGGTCACCCGTGACCAGGTCGAGCTGCGCCGGTTGGCGCGCGGGCAGCCCGTCGCCCTTCCAGCAGCCGTCCGGCTTCACCTGCACCTCGTAGCCCTGCGTGGCACCGAGCCCGCGGTCGGTGAAGCGCACCACGCACAGCCAGTCGTCGCCGGGTCCGTCGGCGTGCGGCCCGATCCGACGGCAGTTCGCTCGTACGCCGAGCCGGTCGCGGTGGACGTCGGTGCGCCCGAGCAGCCGCTGCTGCGACTCGTAGAGGCCGGCGAAGGTCTCGGCGAACGACGGCGTCAGCCGGTCGGCCGTGAGCGGCGTGCTGCAGCCGGCGACGGTCACCGCGACGGCGAGCGCCGCAAGCAGGCGCCTCATGCGATGTCCCTGCGCAGCAGCAGCCGCCTCGCCACGACCAGGCAGGCCACCCCCCACACGAGACTGACCAGGAAGCCCTGCCAGAGGGGTCCGTAGAAGGGGTGCTCCCGGGCCAGCCCGTGCCAGGCCGCGAACGGGGTCGTGAGCAGCAGGCCCGCGGCGAAGCCGAGTGCGCCGAGCAGGGAGAGCAGCTGCATGAGCAGTCCCGCGACCACGGGTCCGCCGACCCCGGCCACCCGGTTGCGGCTCGCGATCGAGAACAGGCAGGCCAGGCAGGTGAAGGCGAGCAGCGGCGGCAGCACCGTGGCCCAGCTGACCAGCACGAGCACCGTGGCGCGCGAGGGGTCGATGTCGCTGCCGGACAGGCCGGTCAGTGGCTCGGCGCCGGCCAGTGCCAGCCCGGAGACGAGGCTGCTCACGGCGGCGACGGTGAGCATCACCGTCGCCGCGATGACCGCTGCGGCCACCTTCCCGGTGAACACCTCGGCGCGGCTGCGCGACCGGGTGAGGATCGAGCCCCACGTGCCGAGCTCGTCCTCGGCCGCGAACATGTCGCCGGCCACGATGCTGGTCATGAGCGGGAACGCCCACTGTCCGGCGAAGCCGAGCACGAGCAGCGGCAACGCGAAACCCGAGTCGTGGACATGCCGACCGAAGAGCGTGTCCTTGGGCAGCCCCGACTGCGCGCCGAGGACCACCGCGAGGAGCGGCGGACCGAGCAGGCAGGCCAGAAAGGCCAGCCGTACCCGCGACTGCGCGCGCAGCTTGCGCAGCTCCCACGGCAGCACCTTCACGTCGCCAGCTCCAGGAAGGCCTGCTCGAGCGGGATCGACTCGCGGACCAGGCTCCGCACAGCGACGCCGGCGGCGGCCAGAGCCAGCACGTACGCGTCCATCTCCTCCATCGCGCCGAGTACGGCGAGCGCGCTCACCTCGCGCGTCACGGCCAGACCGGCCGGAGCCAGCGCGATCGCGCGGTCGTCGTCACTCGTCTGCATCAGGCAGCGACCGGGGCGCGAACGCAGTTCGGCGACCGGGCCGGACCAGCGCGTGCGACCGGCCACGACGACGGTCGCGTCCTCGCAGACCACGTCGACCTCGGCGAGGTCGTGACTGCAGTACAGGACGGTCAGTCCGTCGGCGGCGAGCGACCGGATCAAGTCGCGCAACGCGCGAGCGCCCACCGGGTCGAGACCGTTCGCCGGCTCGTCGAGAACCAGCAGGTCCGGCCGGCGGAGCAGCCCGGCCGCGATGCCGAGCCGCTGCCGCATCCCGAGCGACCAGCCCGCCACCTTCGTGTCCACGCGGTCCTCGAGGCCGACCCGGCGAACCGCTTGGGCGACGTCACCGGGGTCGTCGTCCAGCCCCGCGAGCAGTTCGAGGTTCTGCCGGCCGGTGAGATACGGGTACGCGCCGGGCCCCTCGGCGAAACCGCCGACCGTGCCGGCGACGTCGAGGGTGCCGGCGTCCAGGCGGACCAGTCCCAGCAGAGCGCGTAGCAGGGTGGTCTTGCCCGCGCCGTTGGGTCCGAGCAGGCCGTGCACGGTCCCGGGCTCGACGGCCAGCTCCATACCGTCGAGGGCGACGACATCGCCGTACGACTTGCGCAGACCTGACGCGACGACGGCCGGCATGTCCGCCACGGTAGCCGCCTGGTCAGGACGCGGGCAGCGGTCCGGGGTGTCCGATCGCGCGGCCGCGGCCGACGGTGGCGCCGAGCTCGGCCGCCACGGTGCGGCGTTCGGCCGTGTCGATGGCGTGCGCCATGACGACGGCGCCGTGGTCCGCCGCCCACGACAGCATCCGGCGTACGCCGGGTTTCGGGGTCGCCGCGGTGCGGCCGGGCAGGTCGAAGTCCAGCCGCAGCCAGTCGGGGCGCACGCGGTCGAGCAGGTCGAGCGCGCTGGGCGAGTCGGCGACGTCGTCGGCGACGATGCGCCAGCCCCACGCGCGGTACTCCTCGACGCCGCGGAGCAGGCTCGTCTCGTCGGCGAAGGCCGCCAGCGGGATCTCGGCCGCGAGGCTGAGGTCGCGGCGCGACTGGCCGAACGACGCCGCAAGCCGCGGTGGGCAGGCGGTGCCGTACGTGACCGGCTCGGGAGTGATGTGCAGCGGCTTCGTGAGACCGAGCTCGCGCACCTGGGCCAGCGCGTGGACGCGCCCTGCCCAGTCCAGCCGCTCCAGCAGGCCGGTCCCGGTGCAGGCCTCGAGCAGGTCGGCGGTCGTCTCCAGGCCGCTGCCCGCCTGGCCCATCAGCCGGGACCGGTAGGCCACGACCTCGCCGCTGCCGAGGTCCGCGATGGGCTGGAACGCCACGCGCTGGCGGCCAGGGTCGTCGATGAGCTCCTCGACGAGAGCGCGGTTTCGGCGCATGCGGTCGAGGTCGTCGGTGATGGGCATCTGGGAGTCCGTCTCCGGTCAGGGTCGGGATGGTGCTGTGCGCGGTGGGCAGAACCTAGCGGTTCCCTGCTAGGTCTGCTGCGACGGCACGAGCCCGAGCCCCCGGCCGACCGCCTCGGCGAGCGCCTGCGCCGCTGTCAGCGGCCGCACCATGACGGTGAAGTCGTCGATCAGCCCGTCCGCGCCGAACCGGAGGAGGTCGAGGCCCTCGATCTCGCGGTCGCCGACCTTCGCGGAGAAGACGAGTGCGGCCGTGCCGTGGCCGGCGAGCTCGTCCGTGTAGCGGAAGTCGGTGAGCGTCTCGAGCAGTACGCCGAAGAGCGCCATCACCATCTCGCGGCCCTCGAACGGCCGGAACTTGATCGGCGTGTGGAACACGATGTCCGGCGCGAGCGTCGCCTCGATCGCCGCGAGATCGCTCGCCTCCACCGCCCGCCGGAAGGCCTCTGCCGTCATGACGCGAGTGTAGAGAGCCACTGCTAGTACCCGACTGCGGCACCGGTCTCGGCGCGGCCGTCGCTGGCCCCGTCGAGGACGTCGTCGCGAGCCTGGATCACGTGGGCGTGGCCGAAAGTGCCGCCCGCCGGCCGGCGTACGACCTCGTGGCCGAGGTCGGTCAGGGCCGGTGCCCAGGACTCCGGCACGCCGTCCTCGAGCTGAACCTGCACGACGCCGGCTTCGTTCCAGGTCTGGAAACCGAAGCTCGCGCGTCCGGCCAGCACCCACCGTGCGGCCGACACGGCGGTCTCGGGCGACTGTCCGTGGTGCAGCAGTCGGGCCAGCAGCTGCAGCAGGATCTGCGGCTGCGAGTCGCCGCCCATCGTGCCGAGCACGGTGTGCAGCCGCAGGTCCTGGCGGGTTGTCACCAGTGCCGGGGAGAGCGTGTGCGGCGGGCGGCGCCCCGGGCCGTACTCCGCGGGGTGACCGGGCTGCAGCGAGAACCCGAGACCGCGGTTGTGCAGGAAGGTGCCCGTGTTCGGCTCGGCCAGGAGGCTGCCGAAGCCGGCGGCGTTGGACTGGATGAGCGAGACGCCGACCCGGTCGCGGTCGACGACGGCGAGGTGGATCGTGCCGCCGCCGCGGTAGTCGCCCCGGAGTGTCGCGGCGCGCGACGGATCGATGTTCGCCTGACGCCTGCTGAGCTCACCGAGGTCGAGGAGCTCAGCGCCGTCGGCATGCTCGTGCAGGACCTCCAGCCGGTCGTACGCCGCGACGCGGGCCGACTCGATCGTCAGATGCGCCCACTGCGGGTCGGCCGGGTCGGCGGGCAGGTCGAGGCCCTGGGCGATCCAGGCACTCGCGAGGGTCAGGTAGCCCTGCGAGTTGGGCGGGATGGTCCAGATCTCGTGTCCCCACGCGTCGAGAGCGAGCGGCGCGACCCAGTCCGCGTTGCCGCGCGCGAGGTCCGCCTCGTCGTACTCGCCTGCGCCGAGGGCGAGCAGCCCTTCGCCGAACTCGCCGCCGTAGAACCCGTCGCGGCCGTCGTACACCACGGCCTCGAGCGCCCGGGCGACCCCGGGCCGCCGCAGTCGCTGCCCGGCGCGCACCGGGCCGTCGGCGGTGAGGTGCGCCGCGGACGCTCGGTCACCCAGCCCGGCTGCTGCCGCGGCGAGGGAGGCCGAGGCCGCGAAGCCGTCGCGGGCGAAGCCGATCGCCGGGGCCAGCACGGTGGCCAGGTCGAGCCGGCCGTGTCCGGCGTGGAGTGCGAGCCAACCGTCGACGCAGCCGGGGACCGGGACTGCACGGATGTCGTCGAACATCGGCACCTCGGTGTGACCCTCGTCGCGCAGGCGGTGGGGGTCGGCGCCGGAGCCGGCGCGCCCGCTCGCGTTGAGTGCGAGGGGTGGCTGCCCGTCGCGGCTGACCAGAGCGAAGAGGTCACCGCCCATCCCGCAGGCCTGTGGCGTGGTGACGGCGAGGACCGCACTGGACGCGACCGCCGCGTCGGCGGCACCGCCGCCACGTCGCAGCATCTGGACACCGGCCTCCGACGCCTGCCGGTCCACGGAGCAGACCATCCCGGTGGGGGCGCGCACGTCAGACCTCGACCGTCCCGCCGATGCGCCAGTACACGCTGTCCCGACGGTCGAGGAACCCCTCGTCGACCAGGTAGCGCCGGAGCGCGGCGACGTCGGGGTGTACCGGCCGGAGTATCGCGTTGACCTGCGTCTCGGCGTAGTGCCGGCCGGGCTCGAACAAGCCGGCGAGGTGGTCGAGGACGACGAGTCGCTTGCCGCGCTTCGCCGGGATGGACACCAGCCGTCCGTCCCTGATGAACGCCTGCAGGACCTTGGCGGCTGCGTCCATCTGCCTAGCTGGCGAGTGCGGACGCCGGCGTCCAGCAGGAGTGCGTCCCCGACGAGATCCGTTCCGGGAGGCGGACCCGCGCAATCGGTCCGGCCGTGATGTCCGCGGCGTCGAAGACGAGGCACTCGCTCAGGTCGTTGCCGACGTCGCTCGTGAAGGTGACCAGGTAGCCGTCGTCCTCGGAGGTGGCGCCGTCGCGCGGAGCGAACGGGGTCTCGCTGCCGAACACGCCGTCGCCGAACGCGTACCGCTGCTCCGCACCTGTTTGCAGGTCCTGCTTCACGAGGCCGTCGAACAGGAACATCCCGGGTGCCGCCGTCATGTTGTACGAGTAGCGGTACGGCCGGCCGCCGATCGCACCGTTGACCATCCCGAACTCCATGACCCGGTCGGAGAGCGACTCCTCGCGCGTCGTGCCGGTGACCAGGTTGAAGCGCCAGCGGTGTGGTCGGGCCTGGAGCCGGCCCAGATCGATGGAGCGGTAGATCGAGGCCATCTTGGTGTCGTTGGGCTGCTTCGCCGGCTCCGGGGTGTGCTGGAAGAAGCCGTCGAGGACGATCTCGTCGCCGTCCTCGTACGCGTTCATCCAGTGCAGGACGTACGTCGGGTCGGCTTCGAACCACCGGATGTCGGCGGTCGACCCACGGCGCGGGATGACCGCAAAGCGGCTCGGGAGGTCTGGGAAGAACCGCGGCAGGTGCACCCCCTGCTCGAGCAGCTGCGGGTCCCAGAACTGCGGCAGGTCGTTGAGGATCGCGTAGTTCTCCGTGAACGCCATGTCGTGCGGCAGGCGGGGGCCGGGCAGCGGGATGTCGACGGAGTGCTCGAGCCGGCCGTCGGCGCCGACCACGCCGTAGTGCAGGAAGGGTGCCTGCTTGCCGTAGCCGAAGACCAGCAGCTCGCCGGTGTGCTCGTCGAGCTTGGTGTGCGCGGAGATGCCCGTAGGGCAGGGGAAGTCGGCGACCCAGGGCGCCTTGCCCTCGTCGGCGAGGGTCCGCGGGTCGAGCTGGTAGACGTCCCCGCACTGCCAGAAGCTCGTGAGCGCCTTGCCGTTGTGCACGATCACGTCGGTGCTGGACGCGTCCTTCATGCGGCCGCGGGCTCCCCAGCCGTCGGTCCGCTTCGAACGCTCCGGCATGTCGAGCAGGCCGGTCCAGAGCGACTCGGCCGCTTCCTGCTCGGCGCGGAAGCCGTCGGTGCGCACGAAGCGGTTGCGGTAGGTCGCCCTGCCGTCGGCGAAGGCGATCTGGTGGAGCATCCCGTCGCCGTCGAAGGGGTGGTAGAGCCCGATGGACTCGTGGACCGGGTTCTCGGTGTTGCGCAGGTAGACGCCGTTGAGGTCGCGCGGGAGCTCGCCGACCACCTCGAGGTCGTCGGCGTCCCATTCGCGGTGGTTCGGCAGCCACGCGCCGCTGCGGTAGGGATGCTCGTCGTCCGCGGGCAGCGTGCTCGGAACCGTCCCAACAAGAGTGGCACCCATGCCGTGCAGATTACGGGGTAGTGCCCCGAACGTTGAGGTGGGAGTTTCAGCCACCTCAACGGGTTAGGGGTGCCATGAACGAGGGGCTGGTCAGCGTCGACGGGGTGGTCCGGTGCTGGTGGTGCGGGGACGACCCGCTGTACCAGCGCTACCACGACGCCGAGTGGGGCCGGCCCGTCGACGACGACGTCCGGCTGTTCGAGAAGCTCTGCCTCGAGGGGTTCATGGCGGGGCTGTCGTGGCTGACGATCTTGCGCAAGCGCGAGAGCTTCCGAGCGGCGTTCGCCGGATTCGACCCCGCGAGGGTCGCGGAGTTCGGCGAATCCCACGTGACCCGCCTGCTGGGCGACGCGGGCATCGTCCGGCACCGCGGCAAGATCGAGGCGGCCATCTCCAACGCCCGTCGCTACGCCGACCTGGTCGACGAACACGGCTCTCTCGCGGCGTACGTGTGGAGCTACGCGCCCGCGTCGCGACCCCGGAAGCTCGACCTCGCGACGCTGACGGCCTCCTCGACGTCACCGGAGTCGGTCGCGATGAGCAAGGACCTGCGCAAGCGCGGCTGGTCCTTCGTCGGCCCGACCACGGTCTACTCGATGATGCAGGCGGCCGGCCTGGTCAACGGCCATCTGACCGGCTGCCACGTCCGCGCCGTCGTCGAGGCGCAGCAGCGGGCCTTTGCCAGGCCCCGCTAGCGACCGGTGCCCACGACGAAGGAGACCGTCGTCGTGGTGGAGCCGCCGATGTTGAGGGTGGCGACGCGGCGTGCACCCTCGACCTGAGTCGCGCCCGCGGTACCGGCGACCTGCGCGGCGGCGTCGACGAGCATGCGGACGCCGGTCGCACCGACCGGGTGGCCCCCGCCGATGAGTCCTCCGCTCGGGTTCACCGGAGTCGCGCCGTCGCGCTCGAGGACTCCCTCCTCGACTGCCTGCCAGCTCTTGCCGGGTGGCGTGATGCCGAAGTGGTCGACTGCGGCGTACTCCGACGGGGTGAAGCAGTCGTGCGTCTCGATCGCGTCGATGCCGCTGACGTCGGCGACGCCGGCGCGGGTGAAGGCGTCGACGATCGCCTCGCGGACGTGGGGGAGCACGTATTCCGCGTCCTTCGAGCGGGCGACCTTCTCGGCAAGTGGCAGGCCCACTGTGCGGTGCCCCCAGCCGAGGATCCGAGGGACGGCGTCGAGGTCGACGCCGTGGGCTGCCGCCCACCCCTCGGCGGTACGCCGGCCGGCGAGCACGAGGCCGGCCCCTCCGTCGGTCACCTGGCTGCAGTCGGTACGCCGGATGCGTCCCTCGACGACCGGGTTCGCGACGTCGTCCGCGGTGAAGGCCTCCGGGGAGTGCGCCCACGTGCGGGTCTGCGCGTTCGGGTTGTCCTTCGCGTTGCGGTAGTTGAGCTCGGCTATCGCGCCGAGGTGGCGGTCGTCGAGGCCGTACCGGGCGTCGTACTCGTCGGCGAGCAGGCTGAACATGTACGGCCACATGAACGATGCGGTCTCGCCCTCGTGCCCGACCCAGGCGGCCGCGCCGAGGTGGCGCGCGGCGAGGTCGCCGGGCACGTTCCGTTCCTGCTCCACCCCGAGGACCAGAGCGCAGTCGTAGCGGCCTGCCTCGATCTCCGCCATCGCGGCCAGGATCGCGACGCTGCCCGACGCGCAGGCGGCCTCATGGCGCGCGGCCGGCTTGCCCCACAGCGCCGGCTCGACCGTGGCCGGCATCCCGCCGAGATGGCCTTGGCCATTGAACAGCTGACCGAACGCGTTGCCGACATGGACCGTCTCGATCGCCGTCGGGTCGACGCGCGCGGCGCGCAGCGTCCCGGCGGTCACGTCGCCGACCAGGTCGCTGACCTCGAGGCCCTCCTTCGCGTAGTTGCGCGCGAAGTCCGTCTGCGCACCGCCGAGCACGAACACCGGACTGTTCATGCGTCGACCTTCGCACGTGGCGGCCTCGGGATGAAGGCGCTCGTCCGAGCGACGTAGTCGGCGTAGGCAGGACGCGTCCTGTGCAGCCCGCGTTCCAGCGGTCCGACGCCGCTCCACCGCGCGAGCAGTGCGGTCATCGCGAGCGGGCCGATCACCGCGATCGCCGTCACCGCGTTGACCAGTGCGACGAGGAAGACGCCCCACCACAGGCACGCGTCGCCGAAGTAGTTCGGGTGCCGGGTATAGCGCCACAGGCCGCGGTCCATCACGCGGCCGGCGCTGGCCGGGTCCGCCTTGAACCGCACGAGCTGGGCGTCGCCGACCGACTCGAAGCCGATCCCGACGAGCGCCAGCGCGACGCCGGCGTAGCCGAGCGGCTGGAGCCCGGCCGGCTCGGCGTAGACCTGGCCGAGCTGGAGCGGCATCGACACGAGCCAGAGCAGCACGCCTTGGAGCAGGAACACCCTGGTCAGCGTGAAGGCGTGCTTGCTTCCCTTGGCGCGGCTGAGCAGGAAGACATACCGCTTGTCCGCGCCGGTGCGGCGCCATCGCCAGAAGAGGTAGCCGCCGAGCCGCAGCCCCCAGACGGTGACCAGCCCGGCCAGCACCAGCCCCCGTGTGCGGTCGCCCTCCGTGCCGGCGTACGCCGTCCAGCCGACGACGACGAACCCCATCGGCCACCACGCGTCGACGAAGCTCGGGTCACCGAGCCGGACGCTGACCAGCCAGAGCAGCAGCATCGCGCCGAGCGTGATGCTCAGCGTCGTCGCCAGCAGGGTCAGTGGGTGGATACCGCGTCCACGACCACGAGACGGGGGGCGGGCGGGCGCAGGTCGGCCATGCCGTCCTCGTACGGCTTGGTGCGGACCCCCTCCGGGACGGCGATCCAGTCCCGGGACGCCCAGGTCCGGGTCAGCTCCGGCCAGCCCAGGCGCATGTTCGTGTCGTAGTGCGGGTTCAGCGTCTCCGGGACGATCGGGTCGCGCGTGGACTGGTAGCGGAAGTCGCCGGAGATCCGGATCGAGCTCGACGCGTTGGGCGTGCCCGCGTGCACCGTGAAGCTGTGGAACATCACCAGGTCGCCGGCCGCGTAGTCGACCGTCGACCAGCCCGGCGCATCGTCGGCGATCTCCACGCCGATGCCACCCATGCGTGGCACGGGGACGGCGCGGAGGAGGCCGAGCCGTTGCGAGCCCGGCAGGATCTTCAGGCCGCCGTGTCCCACCGGGTACGTGCCGAACGGCACCCATGCGGTGATGACGTCCGTGGTGCCCTGGATGTAGCGGTAGTCCTGGTGCGGCGGGGTCACGCCGTAGCTGATCTCCGGGCTGGGCACGTTGACCCGGGCGATCTTGCGCGGGTGCACCAGCAGGTCCCCGCCGACGAGTGGGCCGAGCACTGCCGTGACCGCGGGGTGGTGGGCCAGCCGGTGGAAGGACTCCACCGCCTGCACCTTGGCGTACATCGGCATGTACTCGTCCGAGGGCTCGGCGGCACAGGCCTCGAGCTGTGGCCGGGCCTCGTCCCGCGGCGCCCCGGGCTCCAGCCAGCCGGCCTCGTCGACGGCCCCCAGCACGTCGGCGCGCACGTCGAGCACGTCCTCACGCGGGATCAGCCCACGGAAGTAGAGGTAGCCGTCGCGCGCGAAGCGCTGGGACAGCTCGTCGGGCCGGTCGGCCACCGGCATCGAGTCGGTCAGGCGGTCCATCACAACTCCATGGTGACACGTCGCAGTCCCCCGATTAGGCAGGTATCGTTCCTAACCTGGCCGGACCCGTCAAGGAGGTGGGGCGATGGCGGTACACCGGGCCACGGCGGCGATGTGCGAGGAGTTCTGGCGCCAGGGTTTCCTGCGCATCCCGCACGCGCTCTCCGCCGCGGAGTGCGACGCGATCATCGAGCTCGTCCACGAGCGGGCACGGCTGGTCGGATGGAGCCACGGCAGCGCGACGGAGTTCGCCGTGTGGCGCATCGACCGCCGCTTCGCCGAAGTCGTCGACCATCCGAGCGTGATCGGCATCGCCGTCGACATCATGGGCGAGGACATCCAGCTGATGTCGGCGCAGTACGTGGTGCGCAACCCCGGTGTGAGCCAGCAGTTCTGGCACACCGACGGACCCATGACCACGACCTGGGGCTACGGCTACCCGCCGGTCGTCCCGCCGCAGTCCCTGCTGCAGCTGAAGGTGGCGTACGCGCTGCATGACCTCGATGCGCGCAGCGGGGTGACCCGAGTCGTGCCGGGCTCGCACCTGCTACCGACCAGCGGGGCGTTCGACGCCAACGGCTCGCCGGCACAGCCGGAGGGCGCGGTGCCGCTCGAGATGGCGAAGGGCGACGCGGTGCTGCTGCACCAGTCGCTGTGGCACTCGCCGGCGGATGTCGAGAACGACCAGCCCCGGCTGATGCTGTTCTACGCCTACAACCACGTGTGGGCGTACCCGTTCGACTATCGGAGCGTGACGGACGAGGAGTACGAGCGGCTCACGCCCGTGCAGCGGCGGCTGGTCCGGCCGTTCCCGGACTCGGCCGACGCGATAGGCCTCGGCTACGAGGCGCCGAGCCCGAGCCTGACCCAGCTGCTGGAGATGCGCAGCTAGGTCAGCGGGCAGGTCGCGATGATCGGCGGTGTCGTGGCGGTGCGCTCTGCGGCCGCCGTCGACCGGAGCGCCCAGGCGTACTCCACGCCGCGCGGGATCGTGAAGCCCATCGTGACCACATGGTGCGTCGTGAACGTGGGGTCACCCGCAGCCAGCTGGAAGAGCGTGCTGTCCGACTCGGTCGTCCCCGCGGCCGTGAGCACGCGCCCGTACGGGCCTTCCTGCACCTCGGAGTCGGCCGGGATCGCCGTGTCCCAGGTCGCCGTGGCGCGGCAGTCGGCGTCGAAGGTCACGACGGCGTTGGAGATGGTGGGTGCCGGCGTCCCCGTCCACCGGTCGGCCAGCGCGTCGAAGGCGAGCGACGTGACCCGTCGCGGCGGGTTCGGCGCGCGGAACTGCGCGTGGGTCACGCCCCACCACTCGAACGTCTCGTAGCCGTCGTCGGGCCGCGAGAACCCGGTGCTGCCGATGACGTCGTGCACCCATGAGGACAACTCGGGGTTGAGCGCGGCCAGGGAGTAGGCCCACTGGTCGACGTACGTCATCGCGAGACCACCGAAGAACGTCCCCTGCGGGTTCGACGGACTGACCAGGGCGGTGGCGATGTTGTCCCAGGCGACGGCGTCGTGGCTCGCCTGCGCCTGCTGGTTCTCTCCGCTGCCGGGGACCTTGCAGTCGAAGGTCCCGTACGTGTTGCCGTCCGTGAACTTCGTGAAGCCCGGGTCGCAGAAGTAGCGGTCGGTCCCGAACTCGGTGATCAGGTTGGGCCGCGGGTCGTAGAAGGCGTGGCTGGGATCGACCAGGTCGGAGAACCAGCTGCCGGGGCTGAACGCGTGGTACAGGTTCAGGCCCCAGAACTGCAGGTTCGGCACGTTGGAGTTGCTGCGCCAGTAGAGCACCGCGGGCGAGAACGTCGTCCCGACCATGTGGTTCGGGTCCGCTGCCCGGGCGCGCGCCGCGAGCGTGTCGATCAGGCCAACCCGCGGGGGAGTCGCGGTCTTGTCGCCGATCAGCGCGGTCACCTTCGCGTGGTCGCTCACTCCCGCGCCCTCGATCTCGTTGCCGAGCACCCAGAAGTTCGTCGCAGGGTGATCCTTCAGCTGGGCGATCGCGCGGCTGAGGTAGGTCCAGTAGTGCTC
>CAZYXZ010000062.1:0-21362 GCA_964651395.1 uncultured Frankiaceae bacterium | reverse complement strand
GTCAAGCCCGAGAACGTCCTGCTCACCGAGGACCACGAGGTCAAGGTCGCGGACTTCGGGCTGGCCCGCGCGGTGACCGCCACGAGCCAGACCATGAGCCAGGGCGTGCTGATCGGCACGGTCGCCTACCTCGCGCCCGAGCAGGTGGTCAGCGGTGTCGCCGACCAGCGCACCGACCTCTACGCCGCGGGGATCGTCCTCTACGAGGCACTGACCGGCACGGCGCCGTTCGTCGGCGACGCGCCGATCGCGATCGCCTACCGCCACGTCAACGAGGACGTCCCGCCGCCCTCCTCCACGGTCGCAGGTCTGCCCGAGGCGGTCGACGAGGTCGTGCTGCGTGCGACCGAGCGCGACCCGGACGCGCGCTACGGCAGCGCCGGCGAGATGCAGGCGGCGCTGCGCGGCGCGCGGGTCGGCGTACCCGACGCGACACACGAGACGCGCGTGGTGTCCCTCGACGACGCGCCGACCACCGTCCTGGCTCGGCCCACCAAGCCACCCAAGGTGAAGCGCGAGCGCCGTACGGCGCCGGTCGGCCCGCGTCCCCCTCGGGGCAAGCGCGGCCTGATCATCACGTTGGTGGTCGCGCTCGTGCTCGCCGCTGCCGGGACGTTCGGCTGGTGGTACGGCAGCGGCCGCTACCAGGACGCACCGAACCTGCTCAACAGCGACCTGCGCAGCGCCACCTCGCTGGCCGAGCAGAACGGCGTGCAGGTCACGGTCGGCGAGGGCGTCTTCAGCGACCTCGCGAAGGGCCTCGTCGCCGACCAGGACCCGGACCCGGGTGCCCGGATCCGCGAGGGCGGCACCGTCACGCTGCATCTGTCGAAGGGCCCGCGGATCGTGCCGGACGTCGCGGGCAAGACGGTCGACGAGGCCATCGAGATCCTCGCCGGCGCGGGCATCGAGGTCAGCGCGAACGTCCCGCAGAACAGCATCACCGTGCCCAAGGACCGGGTGATCGGCACCGACCCGACGAAGGGCAGCGAGCTGCGCGGCGCAACGTCCGTCCGCCTGCTGGTCAGCGCCGGACCGAAGGCGGTGGCGGTACCCGACGTGGTGGGCGAGGACGAGGACACCGCGGTCGGCATCCTGCACAAGGCCGGCCTCAAGGTGGTCGTGGCGCGCGCCTTCCACGACGAGGCGCCGGTCGGCCAGGTCATCGCCCAGAACCCGGCCAAGGGCACCGCGAAGCACGAGAACGACACTGTGACCATCACCGTGTCCAAGGGACCGGAGTTCGCCGAGGTGCCGAACATCCGCGGCGACAAGGTCGCCGAAGCCCGGCAGAAGGTCGAGGACGCCGGCTTCGTCTTCGCCTCCCGGCCCTACCGGGACTTCGGCGGCGGCGACCGCTGCTTCGACCAGGATCCGGCCCGCGGCTCGCAGGCCCGGAAGGGCAGCACCGTCACCTGCTTCACGTTCTGATGCCCCGCGGCGCCCCGCGCACGTGGGCAGTCGTCGCTTCCCTCGTGGCGGTGACGGCCGTGTGGGGCTCGACGTTCGTCGTCGTGAAGGACGCGATCACGACGCTGCCCGTCCTCGACTTCCTGACCTGGCGTTTCGCCCTCGCCACCGTCGCCATGCTGCTGCTCCGGCCGCGCGCGGTGCTGCGCCTCAGCTCCGACGCGCGCCGGTACGGCGTCCTGCTGGGAGTGGCGCTCGGCGCGGGCTACGTCCTCCAGACCTTCGGTCTGGAGACGGCCGGCGCGGGAGTGAGCGGGTTCATCACCGGGATGTTCGTCGTCTTCACGCCGCTGACCGCCTACGTGCTGCTGCGCAAACCGCCCGGCGCGGCCTCCTGGCTTGCCGTCGGCATCGCGACGCTCGGGCTCGGACTGCTCTCGCTGCACGGGTTCGAGATCGGTCGCGGTGAGCTGCTGACCCTCGGCTGCGCGCTCGCGTTCGCCCTGCACATCGTCGGGCTCGGCGAGTGGTCGGCCGGCCGGGACGCCTACGGCCTGGCCGTCGTCCAGCTCGCCGTCGTCGCGGTGGGCTGCCTGCTGGTCACGGCGCCGACCGGGGTCGTCGTGCCGCGCACCGCGAGCGTGTGGTGGGCGCTCGGCGTCACCGCTGTGCTCGCCACCGCGGTCGCCTTCGTCGTGCAGACGTGGGCGCAGGCACACCTGCAGCCGACCCGGGCCGCGGTCATCATGACGATGGAGCCCGTGTTCGCCGGCCTGGTCGCGGTGAGCTACGGCGAGGAGCGCTTCGGCGTGCGCGAGCTCGTCGGGTCCGCGCTCATCCTCGGAGCCATGTTGCTCGTCGAGCTCGGCCCCCGCCGCGGTGCCGAGGGAAGAACGGCCAGGCTCGAGTCGTGAGCCTCTGCTACGGTTCCGACATGCGCAGCGCGTTTTGGTATGGCTACCACCCGGGCCCCGCCCTGGTGGCTGCCGCCGTTCGCGCGTAGCAGTCGCAACCAGGAGCCCCGGGCCGGTCGGTCCGGGGCTTTCGCCGTTCCAGGAGGGCTCTTCCCATGGTGGTCGTCATGAAGACCGACGCCGGCACGACCGACGTCGACGCCGTCGTCGCGCTCGTCGAGCACGCGGGTGGGTCGGCGTTCGTCTCCCGCGGGGTCTCGCGCACGATCGTGGGGCTGGTCGGCGACCTGGAGCAGTTCACCGCGCTCAACCTGGACGCGATGCCCGGCGTGCTCGAGGTCGTGCGCATCTCGCGCCCGTACAAGCTGGTGTCGCGCGAGAGCCACACCGAGCCGTCGACGGTCGAGGTGGGCGGCGTGCCGATCGGCCCCGGCCACTTCACGCTGATCGCCGGCCCGTGCGCGGTGGAGACCGCGGAGCAGACGCTCGAGGCGGCGCGCATGGCAGTCGCCGCAGGCGCCAGCCTGCTGCGTGGCGGCGCCTACAAGCCGCGGACGTCGCCGTACGCGTTCCAGGGGCTCGGTGAGGCAGGGCTACGCATCCTCGCTGACGTCCGCGAGGAGACCGGACTGCCCATCGTGACCGAGGTGGTCGACGCGGCGGACGTCGATCTGGTCGCGAGCTACGCCGACATGCTGCAGATCGGCACCCGCAACATGCAGAACTTCCCCCTGCTCCAGGCCGTCGGCAGCACCACGAAGCCGGTCCTGCTCAAGCGGGGCCTGCAGGCCACTCTCGAGGAATGGCTGATGGCCGCGGAATACATCGCGCAGCGCGGCAACATGGCGATCGTGCTGTGCGAGCGCGGCATCCGTACCTTCGAGACGGCGACTCGCAACACGCTCGACGTGTCGGCGGTGCCGATGGTGCACGCGATGAGCCACCTGCCGGTGATCGTCGACCCGTCGCACTCCGGCGGGAAGCGCGAGCTCGTGCTGCCGCTGTCGCGGGCGGCGCTCGCGGTCGGCGCGGACGGCATCATCGTCGACGTGCATCCACATCCGGAGACCGCGCTCTGCGACGGGCCGCAAGCGCTCATGCCCGCCGACCTGGCCGAGCTCGCCGACGCGGTGACCGCCTTCGCGCCCCTCGTCGGCCGTACCCCGACCAAGGCGCCGACCCGCTAGGCGAGGAGCTTCGCGAGCACCTTCGCGGCGTGGTCGACGCCGTCGTCGTCGACGTCGAGGTGGGTCAGGACGCGGGCGCGTCGGGGCGCGACCATGCCGATCAGCACGCCCTCGTCCCGTGCCCGCGCAGCGAGGGTCGGCGCGTCCAACGCGTGGTTGGAGAGGTCGATCGGGACGACGTTCGTCTCCACCTCGTCCGGGCGCACGACGCCGTCGGTCACCTCGGCCACGGTGTCCGCGAGCCGCCGGGCACGCGCGTGGTCGTCGGCCAGGCGCTCGATGTTGCCGAGCGCCACGATCCCGCCGGCGGCCAGGATCCCGGCCTGCCGCATGCCGCCGCCGAGCCGGCGCCGGATCACGCGCGCGGCCGCCATCGGCTCCGCGTCGCCGACGATGACCGACCCGACCGGTGCGCCGAGCCCCTTCGACAGGCAGACCGAGAGCGTCTGGTAGAGGCCGCCGTACGTCGTCAGGGCGATGCCGGTCGCCACGTGCGCGTTCCAGAGCCGGGCGCCGTCACAGTGCAAGGCGACGCCGAACTCGTCGCAGAGCGCGCGGATCTCCTGGAGCCGCTCCAGCGGGTACGGGACACCGCCGCCGCGGTTGTGCGTGTCCTCGACCGCGATCGCCCTCGTCGTGACCGTATGGAATCCGGCCGGGCGGACCTGCGCGCGCAGCGCAGTCGGGTGGAGCAGGCCGCGCGCCGAGGTCAGCGTGCGGGTCTGGATGCCACCGTGCTGCGCCGCGCCACCGCCTTCGTAGTTGACGATGTGCGCGTCGGCGTCGAGCAGCAGCTCCTCGGCCGGCGGCACCAGCAGCCGGATGGCGATCTGGTTACCCATCGTGCCGCTGGGAACGAACACGGCGGCAGCCCGGCCGAAGAGTCCGGCGACCGTCTGCTCGAGCCGGCCGATCGTCGGATCCTCGCCGTAGACGTCGTCGCCGACCTCGGCCTCGGCCATGGCCCGACGCATCTCCGGAGTCGGCCGCGTGACGGTGTCGCTGCGCAGGTCGATGACCCGGTCGGGGCTGCTCACGGCTCTAAGGTAGTACCTCCCCGACGCAGGATCGGAGCAGGACGTGAACCCCCGGCGCACCGACGCGAGCGCTGCGGCCTTCCTCGACGTCATCCGCGCGTACGCCGACCGCGTCCACGACGACGTACGTCGCATCGGCTGCACTCCGGGCGAGGCTGCCGAGGTGGTCGAGTCGAGCGCCCTCGCTCTGCTCGAGTCGCTGCGGCTGCGTCCGGACACGGTTCCCGACGTCGTCGGGACGTGGTTCAAGGACGCTCGCGTGCTGGCCAGCCGGGTCCGCAGCGGTGAGGAGCCGGCCGCCGACCTGGGCGACGCCGACAGCGACGGGGATGTGCCCGCAGGGCTGATCCGGCGCTCCCCGCACGACGCGGTCGCGCGGCACGCGTTGAGCCGGCTGGTCGAACGGGACCGGATCGCCCTGCTGCTGCGCGACGCCTACGACCTCCCCTACGAGTCGACGGCGGTCGCGTTGGGGGTCACCGCGGAGAGCGCGACGCGGATCGTCGCCCGGGCGCGGCTGCGCTTCATGGCCCTCGATCCCGTGGCGCACGACCCGGCCGAGCCGGTCGCCACGGAACCGGTCACCGAGCCCGCGGGGCACGACGAGGAGCTCGCCGAGCTGAGCCAGCTCGTCGACGGCACGCTGCCGAAGCCGCGTCACCGGCCGGTCGCGCACCACCTCGAACGCTGCTCGAGCTGCGCCGCGGACGAGCCGCAGCTGCGGGAGGCTCGCCGCCTGCTCTCCGGGCTGGCCATCCTCGCCATGCCGGACAGCCGGCGTGACGCGCTCCTCACCCGCGTCGGCCAGGCGGCGAAGCGCCTCCTGCCCACCGGTGTCGCGCTGGGCACCGGGCACACCGGCCGGGCAGCGATGCCCTCCCTGTCGATGGCGGCCGCCTGCCTCGGGGGTGCCGTGCTGCTCGGCGGAGCCCTCGGCATCGCCACGAGCAGGGTGGACGCCTTCGGCGACCTGGGTCGCGCGCCGGATGTCGTGCCCACGGGATCACCGACGCCGACGGCGACCGCCAGCGCGACGGCGACCGCCAGCGCGACGGCGACCGCCACCGCAACTGCGGCACCGACGGCGACGAGCGTCACCCCGACCGCACCGACGTCCACGCCGTCGCAGATCGCCACCGGGCCGGCGGCGATCACCCTCAGCAAGACAGCAGGGCGCAACTGCGACCCGGTGCAGATCCGCGGCCGCAACTGGACGCCCGGCCAGCAGGTGCGCATCACCTACCACAACACTTTCGGCGGTCCGACGGCGTCGACGACCCGCGCGACGCCCGGCAGCAGCGGCAGCTTCACCGTCACCCTGCGACTGTGCGACTCGTCCGGCCTGCCCGGCCCGCACGAGGTGCGCGCCACCGACGGGTCGAAGTCTGCATCCGCCGGCTACACCGCCACGACATAGGGGGACCTGGGTGCGACGGCTGATGGTGCTCACGGCCTTCCTGGCCGCCGTGATCGGCGTCCCCGCGAGCCAGGCGGCGGTGCCCCTGACCGGCGTGTCGTCGGGCAACGTCACCTGGGTCACGACGGTCCCACTCGAGGCGGGCGTGGCGACGGGCGCGCGGCTGATCGGCCGGCACCTCTACGTCGGAGGCACGAGGAGCTTCTCGATCTACGACGTCTCGAACCCGCTGCAACCCGCGCTGCTCTCGGTGACGCCGATCGGCTTCGTCTTCCCGAGCGAGGACGTCGACAGCAACGGCGACATCCTGCTGATGAACGACGAGCAGGGCGCGCTCGGGACGTTGCGCGTCTGGGACGTCCGCGACAAGACCGCGCCGGTCCTGCTGGCGACCATGCCGGAGATGCGAGACCACACCTACACCTGCGTGCTCCGCTGCACCTGGGCGTACGGATCCCGGGGGACGATCGTCGACCTGCGCAACCCGGCGTCGCCGCGGGTCGCCGGTCGATGGGCATCACTGCCCGTCACCGACGGCTTCGACATCACGGAGGTCTCCCCCGGCGTGCTGCTCACCGCGAGCCGCACCATGCGGGTGCTCGACGCGCGCCGCAACCCGGCACGGCCCGTCGTGCTGGCGCGCGGTACGACCGACGACGACCGGCTCATCCACTCCGTCCGCTGGCCACGGGGCGGTCGCGACCGCTTCGCCCTGGTGCAGGGCGAGACCCCGTTCTCCGGCACGTGCAACGCGTCCAGCGGCGCGTTCATGACGTGGGACACCCGAGGCTGGCAGCGCACCGGTCGGCTGCGCCTGGTCGACGCCTTCCGCGTGACCAACGGCGACCCGGCCGCGGGGAACCCGCCGGCCGGCGTCTGGGGCTGCACCGCCATGTGGTTCCAGCAGCATCCGGCGTTCCGTGACGGTGGTCTCGTCGCGGCCGGCTTCTTCGAGCACGGCGTGCGCTTCCTCCGGGTCGGCCGCAGCGGCGAGATCAGCGAGGTCGGCCACTTCATGCCGGTCGGGGGGTCGACGATCGCCAGCTACTGGATCACGCAGGACGTCGTGTACTCCCTCGACGTGCAGCGCGGCATCGATGTGCTCCGCTACGACCTCGCGGCGGCCGATGCGCCGCCCGCGCAGCGACGGGCCGAGACCCCCTCCGCGCCGATCCGGTTCCTCCCCGCGGCCCCGGCGAGGAACAGCCTGTGGTGCCTGCCCGGCGTTCCGGTCTGACGGACGACGCCGCAGGCGCGCCTCAGGCCGTGTGCAGCATCTCCGCGACGAGGAAAGCGAGCTCGAGACTCTGCGACGTGTTGAGGCGCGGGTCGCAGGCGGACTCGTAGCGGCCGCCCAGGTCGGCGTCCTGGATGTCCTCCGCCCCGCCCAGACACTCCGTGACGTCCTCACCCGTCAGCTCGACGTGGACGCCCCCCGGCCAGGTCCCAAGGTCCCGGTGCACGGCGAAGAAGCCGCGGATCTCCTCGAGTACCCGGTCGAAGGACCGGGTCTTGTAGCCGGACGCGGACTCGAACGTGTTGCCGTGCATCGGGTCGCAGCACCAGACGACGAGGTGCCCCGCGTCGCGGACGGCCGACACGAGCGGCGGTAGCAGGTCGACCACGCGTTCGGCACCCATCCGGCTGACGAGGGTCAGCCGCCCGGGCTCACGCTCCGGGTCGAGCCGCTCGGCGAGCGCCACCGCCTCCGCAGGCGTGGCCGACGGGCCGAGCTTCACACCGACCGGGTTGCCGACGCCTGCCAGGAGAGCGACGTGCGCGCCGTCCAGCTGCCGGGTGCGCTCGCCGATCCAGAGCATGTGCGCGGAGCAGCCGTACCAGGCGCCGGTCGCCGACTCCTGCCGGACCAGCGCGGACTCGTACGGCAGCAGGAGCGCCTCGTGCGACGCGTACAGCTCGACCTCGTGGGCCGTCTCGAACCGGTCGAGGTCGATGCCGCAGGCGCGCATGAACGCGATGGCCCGGTCGATCGCGTCGGCGATCGTCTCGTACCGCTGCCCCGCCGAGCTGCGCCGCACGAAGTCCTGGTTCCACGAGTGCACCTGCCGCAGGTCGGCGAAGCCGCCGGTCGCGAACGCGCGCACGAGGTTCAGGGTCGCGGCGGACTGGTGGTACGCGCGGACCATCCGCATCGGGTCGGGCCTGCGCCCGTCGGCGGTCGGCGTGAACTCGTTGACCGCGTCACCGCGGTACGACGGCAGCGTCGTGCCCTCGAAGACCTCGGTGTCAGAGCTGCGTGGCTTCGCGAACTGGCCGGCGATCCGGCCGACCTTGACCACCGGTACCGCCGCGCCGTAGGTCAGGACGATGGCCATCTGGAGCAAGGTCTTCAGCTTGTCGCGGATGCCGTTCGCCGACAGTGCGGCGAAGGTCTCGGCGCAGTCCCCGCCCTGGAGCAGGAACGCCTCCCCGCGGGCCACACCGGCCAGCCGCTCGCGCAGGCGTCGGCACTCGCCCGCGAAGACGAGGGGAGGCTGCGCCGCCAGCTCCGCCTCGGCACGCGCGAGCTCCATGGGGTCCGGCCAGTCCGGCTGCTGGGCAGCCGGCCGGGTCCGCCAGTCGTCGGTGCGCGACGAGCCCGTCACCCGAAGAAGGCCGCGGCTTCCGCGTAACGCTCCGGCGGCACGGTCTTCAGCGTGCCGACCGCGTCGGCGAGCGGGACCTGCACGATGTCGGTGCCGTGCAACGCGGTCATCGTCCCCCAGTGACCGGCGTGCACGGCGTCGATCGCGGCCAGCCCGAAGCGCGTGGCGAGGACGCGGTCGAACGCGGTCGGCGTACCGCCGCGCTGGATGTGGCCGAGCACGGTGGCCCGCGCCTCCTTGCCGGTGCGCGCGTGGATCTCCTCCTCGAGCCGCTGCCCGATGCCCATGAGCCGCACGTGCCCGAAGGCGTCCTGGGCGCCCTCCTTCACCGCCATGGTGCCTTCCTTCGGCACCGCGCCCTCGGCGACGACGATGATCGGCGCGTAGTGCGTCTGGTAGCGATGCTCGACGAAGCGGCAGACCTCGTCGATGTCGAACGGTCGCTCGGGGATGAGGATCACGTTGGCGCCGCCGGCCAGCCCGGAGTGCAGCGCGATCCAGCCCGCGTGCCGCCCCATGACCTCGACGATGAGGACGCGGTGGTGGCTCTCCGCTGTCGTGTGCAGCCGGTCGATCGCCTCCATGGCGATGTTCACCGCGGTGTCGAAGCCGAACGTGTAGTCGGTGGCGTTGAGGTCGTTGTCGATCGTCTTCGGCACGCCGATGACGTGGACACCCTCGGCGTGCAGCTTGTTCGCGACCCCCAGCGTGTCCTCTCCGCCGATCGCGATGAGCGCGTCGACGCCGGCCTCGCTCAGCGTCTCCTTGATCCGGTCGACGCCGCCGTCGACCTTGAACGGGTTGGTGCGCGACGAGCCGAGGATGGTGCCGCCGCGCGGCAGGATGCCGCGCACGTCCGGTACGCCGAGGGGTGCGTAGTCCTTCTCGAGCGGCCCGCGCCACCCGTCGCGGAACCCCACGAACTCCAGGTCGTAGTGCTCCACACCCTTGCGCACGACGGCGCGGATGACGGCGTTGAGCCCAGGGCAGTCACCGCCCCCCGTGAGGACTCCGACGCGTGCCATGTCAGGTGACGGTGAGGGTGCCGGTCATGTCCGGATGGAACGTGCACGTGTACTTGAAGCTGCCCGCCTTGTCCGGCGTGAACGGGGCCGTCTTGACCTCACCCTCCTTGCTGCTGGTCAGGTTGATGGCGAAGTCCTTGACCGTGAAGGTGTGCGGGATCGAGCCGGCCTGGTGCAGCTCGATGGTGTACGCCGTGCCCTTCGTCGCCGACAGCGACGCCGGGTCGAACTTCAGGTTGGCCAGCCCCGTGACCTTCAGCGTGCTCCCCGCCGCGGCCGATGTCGGTGCGCCGGTCGAGGGCGCGCTCGCGGGCGGGTTGTCGTCGCTGCCGCACGCGGTGGCAGTGAGCACGATCGCGACGGCAACGGTGGCCAGGGGCTTGCGCACAGGTGGTCCTCTCGGTCGTTGTGGGTGCGCGCGCAGGTTAGCAACTCAAGGACCTCCCCTCGAAGGCCGACCATCACACGGTGACCTGTCGGGGGAGACTGCGCGGCGCGAGCCTGGCCGCCGCAGCGGCGTTCGTGCTGGCCGGCGTACCCACGACGAGCGTGTCCGCGGCCGATGTCACCATCAACACCGTCGCCGAGCTCCGGGCGAGGCTGGAGGCCGCCACGCGCGCCGCCGAAGCCGCTGCGGCCCCGCTCTACGCCGCCGCGGCGCAACGCAGCGACCTGCGCATCCAGCTGTCCATCCTCGCCGAGCGGCGAGAGGCCGTCCGCGGCGAGATCGGCCGGCGCATCCGCCACATCTACATGTACGGCCAGCCCGACCCGGTCACGCAGCTGCTCAGCGGCCTCGCGAACCCCGACTTCACCGCGCTGCGGCTCGGCGCCCAGAAGGAGCTCCGCTCGGACGCCGAGATGATGGACGACCTGGCCGCGCAGAACGAGGAGATGCGCGCCCTGCGCCAGCAGGTCGACGCCATGCGCGCGGAGCTGCTGCGCGCGGCGCAGCCGGTGCTGGCGGCGCAGGAGGCGGCGCGGCAGCTGCTGCTGGAGGCCGAGACCCGGTTCGCGGCACAGCTCGCGGAGCTGCAGACCTGGCGCAACCGGCTCGACGTGCTGAGCAGCAACGTCGCCTTCGCCGTGACGCCGTCGGTCACGACGCGCGGCCGGCTGGCCGCGGCCGCCGAGGAGCCGATCGTGCGCCTGCTCGAGGCGGCGGGGTCCGGGATGCCGCCGGGCTACCGACTCTCCGGCTACACCATCTCGGGCATCGCGTCGTGGTACGGACCGGGCTTCGTCGGCAACCCGACGGCGACGGGGACGCCGTACGACCCGGAGCGCTTCACGGCCGCGATGCTGGCCGTCCCGCTCGGCACCGTCGTCCGGGTGACCAGCGTCGACGGGCTGGCCGTGAACGTGCTGATCAACGACCGCGGGCCGTTCGGGAAGGGCCGCGTCATCGACATGTCGCGCGCCGGGGCACGGATGCTGAACTTCACCGGCCTCAAGCAAGTGACCGTCGAGGTCCTCGAAAAGATCTGACGGCCCGAGTGGAGTTCTACCGCCACGAATGGCGGTGAGTCTCCACTCGCGTAGGTTTTCCGGCATGAGCGGGACGGTGCTGGCGATCGACGCGGGGACGACGGGGGTCACGGCTGCCGTCGTCGGCGCCGACGCGACGATCCGGTCGCGCGGGTACCGCGAGTTCCCGCAGCACTTCCCGTCGCCGGGATGGGTCGAGCACGACCCGGACGAGATCTGGCAGGCCGTCCTCGCGGCCAGCGCTGCCGCCCTGCACGGGGTGGACGAGGTGCCCGCCGCCATCGGCATCACGAACCAGCGCGAGACCGCCGTTGTCTGGGCGCGCGAGGACCTGCGCGCGCCACGACCGGCGATCGTCTGGCAGGACCGGCGTACGACGGAGGTCTGCGACCGGCTGCGCGACGCGGGTCACGAGGGCCGTGTGCGCGAGCTGACCGGGCTGCGCCTCGACCCCTACTTCACCGGCACGAAGCTGACGTGGATCGCGGAGAACGAGCCTGACGTGTGGGCCGGGGTGCGGGACGGCCGGCTGGCGATCGGCACGGTGGACTCCTACCTCGTCGCCCGGCTCACTGGCGGCGCAACACACGCGACAGAGCCCTCGAACGCTTCGCGCACGTTGCTCTACGACATCGGCGCCGGTGCCTGGAGCGACGAGCTGTGCGGCCTGTTGGACGTCCCGATGTCCGCGCTGCCCGAGGTACGCCCGTCCAACGGCGACTTCGGACGAACCGACCCGTCGGTCTTCCTTGGCCTCGACGTGCCCGTTCGCGGCATCCTCGGCGACCAGCAGGCCGCGCTGTTCGGGCAGGCGGGGTTCTCCCCCGGCGCGGTGAAGTGCACCTACGGCACCGGGTCGTTCCTGCTCGCGAATACCGGGCGCGTGCCGGTGCCCTCGAACGCCGGGCTGCTCACTACGGTTGCCTGGGATCTCGGCGACGGGCTGGTCTACGCGCTCGAGGGTGCCGTCTTCGTAACCGGGGCGGCCGTGCAATGGCTGCGTGACGGGCTCGGCGTCATCGACTCAGCAGCGGAGTCCGAGACGCTCGCCCGATCGGTGCCCGACTCAGACGGGGTTGTGTTCGTACCAGCACTCACCGGCCTGGGTGCGCCGGACTGGGATCCGACCGCGCGCGGCACGATCGTCGGGATCCACCGCGGCACCACCGCGGCGCATCTCGCCCGCGCGACGCTGGAGGCGATCGCGTTCGAGGTGCGCGACGTCGTCGAGGCAATGACTGGCGACGCCGGGATCCCGGTCGCCGAGCTTGCGGTGGACGGCGGCGCAGCGGCGAACGACCTGCTGTGCGAGCTCCAGGCGACCGAGCTCGGGGTCACGGTTCGTCGACCGGTGGCACTCGAGACAACGGCGCTGGGCGCGGCGTTCGTCGCCGGTCTCGGCGCGGGCGTCTGGGCCTCGACCGACGAGCTGCGCGCGTCGTGGCAGCTCGACCGCGAGTTCCCGCCGGGACAACGAGACGACCGCGCGCATGCACGCTGGCGTGCCGCCGTCACCCGCGCCAAGGGCTGGGCTACCTGACCGCTACCTGAACGCCTCGGCCAGGGTCACGACCGCGAAGACGACGAACAGCACCACGCAGGCGACCACGACACCTGGCCGGAGTTTCGCGGGCGCGACCAGCGGCGAACGGCAACGCCGGGCGAACCAGCCGACCGCGTGCTCACCGGGCTGGATGGCGACTCCGGCGTTCTCGAGCGCCGCGAGCAGGCGCGACACCTTGGGGCTGGGATCCGTGGCGTCGCTGCGCCACCTCAGGTCGTAGGGCCAGAAGTAGACGGTCGCACCGTCGCGGAGCAGGAGCTCTACCCCCGATGCGGCGGCCCTGCGCCTTGTGGCGACACCGGCCGAGACCACGTCAGCGATGCCGAGCCGGGCAGGAGCGCTGAAGTACGCGCGGAACGGCGGCTGGAACGTGATCACGTCCGTTCCCACCGCCATCCGGAACCAGTCGCCGCGAGACCCGGTCAGCAGCAGGTTGCAGGATCCGACGAACGTCTCGCGTTCAGGGACCGCCGTGGACAGCTAGCTCGCCTTGCGGCGGGGGGCGTCGGAGACCATCGCCTCTTTCGCGGCGGCGTGGGCGTCGGCGATGTCGGCCTTCGCCTTCGTGGCGTACTGGTCGACGTACTCCTGGCCGGAGAGCTGCATGAGCTCGTACATGATCTCGTCGGTCATCGACCGCAGCACGAAGCGGTCGTGCTCCATGCCGGCGTAGCGCGAGAAGTCGAGCGGCTTACCGATGCGCATCTCGACCTGCATGATCCGCGGGATCACCTTGCCCGGCGGCTGGATCTCGAAGGTGTTGACCATCGCGCACGGGATCACCGGGACGCCGGCCTCGAGGGCCATGCGCGCCACGCCGGTCTTGCCGCGGTACAGCCGGCCGTCCGGTGAGCGAGTGCCCTCGGGGTAGATGCCCAGCAGCATGCCCTTGGCCAGGACCCGCTTGCCGGTCTCGAGCGCGGCGTTGGACGCAGACCCGCCGGAGCGGTCCACGGGCACCTGGCCGACGGCCCGGAAGAAGAACGCCTTGAGCCCGCCACCCGTGAAGTAGTCGCTCTTGGCCAGGAACGTGACGCGCCGCTTCACCATCAGCGGCAGGAAGAAGGAGTCGGAGAAGGACAGGTGGTTGGACGCCAGGATGGCGCCGCCCTCGTCCGGGATGTTCTCGACCCCGTCGATCTTCGGCCGGAACAGCGTGCGCAGGATCGGCGTCAAGATCACCTTGACGATCCAGTAGCCCACGACGATCGGCTCCGCTCGCTCGCCCCCCACCCGAGCGTCCACCGTAGTGGCACGATGGAGCCACTGACCAGTCCTGGAGGAACGATGCCCCTGATGCCCGGTGCCGAGCCGTTCGAGCTCGAGGGCGGACGGGTCGGTGTGCTGCTGGTCCACGGTTTCACGGGTTCTCCACAGGGGTTGCGCGAGTGGGGCGAGCACCTCAACGCGGCCGGCCTCACCGTGTCCTGTCCGCGTCTGCCCGGTCACGGAACGCGTTGGCAGGACCTCCAGATGACCCGCTGGCCGGACTGGTACAACGCTGCGGAGCGCGCGTTCGACAGCCTGCGCGAGCGTTGCGACCAGGTCTTCGTGATGGCCCTGTCGATGGGCGCGTCGCTGTCCCTGCGGCTCGCGGCCCTGCGCGGCGAGGAGGTCGCGGGTCTCGTGCTGGTCAACCCCTCGATCTCCACGGAGAACAAGCAGCTGGTCCTGCTTCCGGTCCTCAAGCACGTGGTCAAGACGTTCCCGGGCGTTGCCAACGACATCAAGGCAGAAGGCATGACCGAGCTCGGCTACGACAAGGTGCCGCTCCGTGCGGTCGCGTCGGTGGTCGAGCTGTGGTCCGACGTACGCAGCCGCCTCGGCCTGGTCACTCAGCCGCTCCTGGTGTTCCGCAGCGCCGAGGACCACGTGGTCGAGGCGTCCAACACGCGGCTGCTGCTCGCGCAGGTCGGCTCCAGCGAGACCGAGGAGCGTGTGCTGGCCAACAGCTACCACGTCGCGACCCTCGACAACGACCGCCACGAGATCTTCGCCGGCAGCCTGGAGTTCGTGGTCTCGCACGCGACCGTCGACGTCTGACCGGCCCGCATGTCCGAGCCCCGTGACCACGACGACGTCTTCGAGGCGATCGTCGCGGGCTGGGACGACGAGGTCCCGCCGGCCACGGAGATGGACGAGCTGCCGCCGCCGCTCGTGCGGGCCGAGCCGGCGGCGTACGTCGACCCTGCGGACGACGAGCACTTCGTCCCACCCCCGCCGCCGCCCGTCCCGCACTTCGCTCCCGAGACCTGGTGGGGCATGACGGGCATCGTGGGTGGCCTCTTGCTGGTGTTCCTGCTGCCGTGGCTCGACGTGATCGATCGCACGCCATGGCGTGACCGGCTCGGCGTGATCGCCATCGTCGGCGGCATCGGACTGCTCGTCTGGCGCATGAGGGACGACCCGCACGACGACGACGATGGAGCGGTGATCTGATGACGGCCAGCGAGACGGTCGAGTGCCGAGGGCATCTCATGGACTCGGGCATCCTCGCCCGCGTGCTCGACGACGTCCTCGAGTACGGCGGCGACTACTCGATCGAGCGGCTGGACGTCGGCCGCAGCCACGACGACGCGTCCGAGGCGCGCATCGTCGTCACCGCGGAGACCGAGGAGCACCTCCAGCGCATCCTCATGCGGCTGCAGACGCACGGCGTGAACATGGTCGACCCGGGCGAAGTGCTCCTACGGCCCGCGGATCGTGACGGCGTCTTCCCCGAGGACTTCTACTCCACGACCAACCTCGAGACCCAGGTCCGCCTCGACGGGCACTGGGTCACCGTGACGCAACCGGAGATGGACTGCGGCCTGGTGGTCGCCGACGGCACGGCGCGCACCTGCCCGGTCAGCGACGTGCGAGCCGGTGACCAGGTGGTGTGCGGGGCCAAGGGGGTGCGCGTCGTACTCCCCCCGCGCGAGCACTCGGCGAACAGCGGAGGCTTCGAGTTCATGAGCTCGTCGGTGTCGAGCGAGAAGCCGCAGGCCTTGCTGGTCCGGCAGATCGCGGAGCAGCTGCGGGAGGTCAAGGCCGCGGGGCAGCGCATCCTCTGGGTCGCCGGACCGGCCGTCGTGCACACCGGCGCGTCGCCCGCGATGGTCGCCCTGGTCGACGCCGGCTACGTCGACGTCCTCTTCGCCGGCAACGCGCTCGCGACGCACGACATCGAGAACGCGCTGTTCGGCACGTCGCTCGGCGTGGACCTCACGCGGGGCCAGGGCGTCGAGCACGGGCACGAGCACCACATCCGCGCGATCAACCGGATCCGGCGGGCCGGCTCGATCCGCGAGGCGGTCGACACCGGCGTACTGACCGGCGGCGTGATGCACGCCTGCGTGAAGCAGGACGTGCCGTTCGTGCTGGTCGGCTCCGTACGCGACGACGGGCCGCTTCCTGACGTACATACAGATGTCATCGAGGGCCAGCGCGCGATGCGTGCGGAGCTGCACGACGTCGGCTTCGCCATCATGGTCGCGACGATGCTCCACTCGATCGCGACGGGGAACATCCTGCCGGCGTCCGTGCCGCTCGTGTGCGTCGACATCAACCCGGCCACGGTGACGAAGCTCGCCGACCGCGGTTCCGCCCAGGCGGTCGGCATCGTCACCGACATCGGCCTCTTCCTCGAGCAGCTGGCCCACAACCTGGTGCCCGGCTTCGGCTAGAGGTAGCGACGGCTCCAGAGGCGCCAGCCGGCGCGGCCCACGACGGCGAGCGCGACGGCGAGCAGCAGCAGGAACGCGACCATGCCGGACGCGGCCACGACCCATTCGATGCCACCGGTGAAGTTGTCGACCGCGTCGTGCCACGCGCGGGAGAAGCCGCTGCGCTTCTCGGTGGTCAGCGGCTTGGAGACCGGGTCACCCGGCTCGGAGAGCGCGACCTCCAGCGTCGCGTACGTCGTCCGGTCGGTGAGCAGCTTCTGCTGGCCCTGGAGCTGCTCGATCTGGGTCTGCACCGTGGTGATCTGCTGCTGCACGGACAGCACCTCGCCGATGCTGCGCGCACGGGCCAGCAGGGTCTGGAACTGCGTGCGCGTGGCGACGAGCGCGCGCAGCCGGGCCTCGTTGTCGGCGAACTGTGCGGTCACGTCCTGGCCCTGCGTCGACTGGCTCAGCGGCTTGCCGAGAGCAGCCGCCTGGCCGAGGAGGCTGTCGAAGCTGGCCACCGGGACGCGCAGCGAGATCTTGGCCGTCGGCTGGTCGCCGACGGTGACCGACTGGCTGCTCGCGACGTAGCCCTGGAACTGCTTGGCGAAGAAGGTCAGCCGCTCGACCGCCGCGCCGACCTTGCCCTCGTCCACCTCGAGCTGGAGCTGCCCGGTCTTGATGACCCGCGCGTCGTCCTTCGCCGCCGGCTGCCCGGTGGCGGGCTGCGGCGCCCCGGCCATCTGGCCGCTGGTGGTGACGCCACTCGTGCGACTGCTGAACTGTGCACGCCCGTCCGACGCCGGCGGGGCCACCCCGGGGGCCACGGGCGCCGGCTTCGGTACCGCCGACGGTATAGCCGGGAGCCCGGCGTCGCGGCCGACGAGGACGAGCTGGTCGGGCTCGGTCGGCCCCTGGTCGGAGCTCACGGCGACACTGGGCTTGTCGTCCGCACGGTCGGCGATCACCGCGCCCACGCCCGCGATCCCGACCACCATCGCCAGCGCGCCGCCGGCGAGGAAGACCGGACGCGGCATCGTGGGCCGCCAGCGCGGACGTGGTGCCGCCGCGGCGTCGAGGATCGCGGCCGGGCCGTCCGGGGGGAGGTCGTAGCGCTCCGCCTCGACGGCGAGCGCCTCGCGGAGCAGGTCCTCGGTGATCATCCGGTCACGTCCTCGTCGCTCACGAGCGTCTGGAGCCGCGGGTCCGCCGCGAGCCGGGCCCGGGCCTCGTGCAGCCGGGACTTCACGGTGCCGGGCCGGCGGTGGATCGCCGCGGCGATCTCCTTCTCCGACAGCCCGGCGTAGTAACGGAGCACGACCGGGATGCGCAGCGACTCCGGCAGGTCGGCGAGGGCGTCGACGAGGGTCTGCGTCGTCTCGCTCTGCAGCGCCACCGCGTCCGGGTGCGGCCCGGCGTGCGGCAGCTCCTCGAGGCCGTCGTCCGCCGCCCGGTGCGTGCGATGACCGGCCTCCTTGCGCAGCTTGGAGTAGCAGGAGTTGACCACCACGCGGTAGAGCCAGGGCTGGAGGCCCCCGTCCTTGGGCGCCGACGCACGGAACCGCCATGCGCGCAGGAACGCGTCCTGCACCGCCTCCTCGGCGTCCGCGGGGTTGCGCAGGATCAGGCACGCGGTGCGGTAGGCCCGGGGGTAGCCGAGGTCCAGCCACTCGGCCAGCTCACTCACTCGGCAGTCGCTTTCACACCCCTACTGACTCCCAGCCGAGCCAGATGGTTCGCGAGCGGCGATCTCGAGGATCGCCAGCACCGGGACGTGGTCGCTGGCCGTGGGCACGGCGGGGTGCTGGAAGGCCGTGCAGGACACGACGGTCAGCCGCTGGTCGGCGAAGACACCGTCGATCCGCTTGTGCGGGTCCTTGGCGCTGTAGGTGTTCCCCGGGCCGGCCGGAGCGACGGCGAAGGCGTCCTGGTAGACCGACACCAGCTCGGCCCAGCCGGGCCCGTCCGGCGTCTCGTTGATGTCCCCGGCGATGACCGCCGGGTGCTCGAGCGCCTCGACGTACGCGCGGATCACCGGCAGGTGCTCGAGCCGCTCCTCGGCGTTGAGGCTCCAGTGCGTCGAGGCGACGGTGACCGGCGTACCGGCCACGTCGACGACCCCGATCGCCAGCCCGCGCTGGTGCAGGTTCCAGCGCTTGGGCAGTTTCACGTTGCGCCGGTCCAGCACCCCGAGGCCCGGCCGGGCCAGCAGCACCATCGCGCCCGCGGCGCGCCCACCGGTGACGATTCGCAGACCCGTGTCCGCCGCCAGCTGACGGTTCTTCCGCCGCCAGTGCAGGAAGCGCGGCGCCTCCTGGATGCACACGACGTCGGCCGCGGCGGCACGGATCACCGTCGCCACGTCCGCCGCGGAGTCGCGCAGCGACCGGATGTTGTACGAGAGCACTCGCAGCTCAGTCATGCGACGACCTGGGTCCCGCCGTCGGCATCGATGCCGGCCATCAGATTGGCGAGACTCGTGATGCAGGCTCGCGCGCCACCGTTGTCGACGAAGTCGCAGGCCGCCTCCACCTTCGGGCCCATGCTGCCCTCGGGGAACTCTCCTGCGGCGAGCAGCTCCCGCGCCCGCGTGACGTTCAGGTCACGCAGCGGCGTCGCATCCGGGGTGCCGAACCCGAGGACGACGTGCTCCACCTCGGTGAGGATGAGCAGCAGGTCTGCCTCCACCAGCCCGGCCAGCTTCGCCGCCGTCCGGTCCTTGTCGACGACCGCCTCGACGCCGTGCAGACGCCCTCGTGCCTCGACCACCGGCACACCCCCACCGCCGCAGGTGACGACGAGGTGTCCTGCGCCGACCACCTGGCGCAACGGCTCTTCCTCGACGATGCGCACGGGCAGCGGCGACGCGACGACACGCCGCCACTGGCCCGGTCCGGTCTCCTGGTAGACGTGCCCGGTCTCCGCCGCGAGCCGGGCCGCCTCGGCCGCGTCGTACGACGGCCCCACCGGCTTGCTCGGTCGGCGGAACGCGGGGTCGCGGCCGTCGACGAGCACCTGGCTGACCAGGCAGAGCACCGGCACCTGGGCGCCGGCACGGCGCAGCGCGTTGTCGAGCGCCTGCGCGAGCAGGTAGCCGAGCTGGCCCTGACTCTCGGCGCCGCACACGTCCATCGGCATCGGTGGGATCTCCGGCGCCGCGGCCGCCTGCTGGAGAAGGATGCGGCCGATCTGCGGCCCGTTGCCGTGCGTCACCACGAGGTGGTGGCCGGCCGTCACGGCCTGGGCCAGGCGCCCGGCGGTCGCCGAGAGTGCCGCCTGCATCTCCTCGACCGAGCCGGTCGCGCCCGCCGGGGAGATTGCGTTGCCGCCGAGTGCGACGGTCACCCTCATCGGCCGGCCAGCAGCCGGCGCTGCTCGGCGACGTGGCCCCCGACGAACGAGAGCAGGCACTCCTGCACGCCGGCCGCGGCCAGCTCGTCGATGCGTGCGGCAACCGTCGCCAGGTCACCGGACAGGACACGAGCCGTCTCGGCCGCCGACCGTCCCGCGCCCCACGTCGCCAGCCGGTCGGCTGCGTCCGCCGCCGTCTCGGCCACCGCGACGTTGCCGCCCCACGAGACGTAGGGCATCGGCCGGCCTGCGGACGTCGCCGACCGGGCCACGCGGTCCACGCCTGCGCGCACCTCGTCGGGCCGGGCCCCCCACACGTTCCAGCCGTCGGCCAGCTCGCCGGCCAGCTCGATCAGGTGCCGGCCGGTGCCGCCGAACCAGACTGACACCTCGGGCGCGAGCTGCCGCGTCGCGGCCGTCGCCGCGCGCATCGCGTCGTGTCGCTGGTCACTGGTGAGGGCCGGGAGCCCGATGCTCGTGTTCTCGTCCTCACTCAGCTCGTCGCCCGCCCCCAGGCCGAGGACGAAGCGGCCGTCCGTGAGCCGATCGAGTGAGCGCACCATGCTGCCCAGCGTCGCCGGGGGGCGCAGCGTGGCGCGCGCGACCAGGGGCAGCAGCCGGATCCGCGCGGTCACCGACGCCACCGCCGTGAGCATCGTGAAGCACTCGAGAATGGGCCGGCTCGGCGGTCCGCCGAGCGGCGTGAGGTGGTCGAACAGCGAGACGCTGGCGTAGCCGAGCTCCTCGGCGTCGCGGGCGACGTCGAGCGTCCGCTGCGGATCGTCGGAGAACTGCGGCAGGCAGACCCCGAGCGGGATGCTCACAGCCGGCTCAGGTCGGCGGCACCGACCAGCCCAGCACTGTTGCCGAGGTTCGCCGCGCTGAGCTCGGCCAGCGGCCGGTGCCCGTGTCCGGTGAGTGCCGCGGCGTACGCCGACCGCGCCGGACCGAGGATCAGCTCGCCGGCGTCCAGGACGCCGCCACCGAGGACGAAGCGGCCGGGGTCGAGCAGCGCCGCGATGTCGGCCAGCCCACGGCCGAGCGCCGCCCCCACCTCGGCCAGCACCTCCGTCGCAGCCGCATCGCCGGCCTGCGCCGCGGCCGTGACCGCCGGGCCGTCGATGTCCGCGCCCAGACCGCGTTCGCGGGCCAGCCTCTCCACCGCCCGTCCGCTGCCGTACTGCTCCCAGCACCCTTCGTTGCCGCACCCGCAGCGCACGCCGCCCGGGACGAAGCTCATGTGACCGGCCTCCGCCGCCATGCCCCAGCGTCCGCGGTAGAGCCGGCCCGAGAGGACGATGCCCGCGCCGATGCCGGTGCCGACGCCGACGAAGGTCAGGTGCTGCTCGCCTCTCCCCGCGCCGAACCGGTGCTCCGCCCAAGCGGCCGCGTTGGCGTCGTTCTCGAGCACGACGGGCAGGTCGATCGCGTCGGCGACCCGGTCGCGGAGCGGCTCGTCCCGCCAGGCCAGGTTCGGCGCGAAGAGCACTGTGGCGCGGTCGGCGTCCACCCAGCCGGCGGCGCCGATGCCGACCGATCCGACCTCGTGGTCGGCGCGTAGCTCGGCGATCGCGTCGCGGATGACGGCCGCCGTGTCGTCGGCACTGTCACTCGGCGTCTCCCGACGCAGCTCGGCGAGCAGCTTCCCGTCGCCGTCGACCACACCGGCGGCGATCTTCGTGCCACCGACGTCGACCCCGATGGCCAGCCCCATCA
>CAZYXZ010000061.1:14639-21403 GCA_964651395.1 uncultured Frankiaceae bacterium | reverse complement strand
GGCCGTCTCGCCGGGGAAGCCGACGATGAAGTTGCTGCGGATCCCGGCGTCCGGCGCCGCCGCCCGGACCGCGGCGATGAGGTCGAGGAAGCGCTCCGCGTCGCCGTAGCGGCGCATCCGCGAGAGCACCGCGCCGCTCGCGTGCTGGAAGGACAGGTCGAAGTACTGCGCGACCCCCGGGGTGTGCGCGATCGCGTCGATGAGCGACGGGCGCACCTCGGCCGGCTGGAGGTAGGCCAGCCGTACCCGGTCGATGCCGTCGATGCCGGCGAGCTCGGGCAGCAGCGCCTCGAGCAGGCGCACGTCGCCGAGGTCCTTGCCGTACGACGTGGTGTTCTCGCTGACCAGGTGCAGCTCACGCACGCCCTGTGAGGCGAGCCAGCGCGCCTCGTCGAGCAGCTCGTGCGGCCGGCGCGAGACGAACGCGCCGCGGAAGAACGGGATCGCGCAGAACGTGCAGCGGCGGTCGCACCCGGACGCGAGCTTCAGCGGCGCCACCGGTCCGGTTGAAAGGCGACGACGCGGGACTGGCGGGTGACTGGACGCCTCACCACCAGGAGCGGCCCCAACTATCGGCAGCAGGCGTCGGTCTTTCGGCGCGTGGGATGCGGGCGTGTGCCCGGAAAGTACTTCCGTGATGCGCGCGGGCAGGTCGGCGTAGTGGTCGAACCCGAGGACGGCGTCGGCTTCCGGCAGGTTCGCGGCGAGCTGCTCGCCGTACCGCTCGGCGAGGCAGCCGACGGCGACGACCGCGCGCGGTCCGCTGTCGCCCTTCAGACCGGCCGCCTCGAGCACTGTGTTGATGCTGTCCTGCTTCGCGGCCTCGACGAAGCCGCACGTGTTGACGACGACGGCGTCGGCCGACGACGCGTCGTCGACGAGGGTGTAGCCGGCGGCGGCGAAGCGGCCGGCCAGCTCTTCGCTGTCGACCTCGTTGCGTGCGCAGCCCAGCGTGACGAGGGCCACACGCGGTTGGGTCATGATGCGTACAGGCTAGCCCGCGCCCGCTCCGTCGGGGTCGTTGGGGCCGAAGGTCAGGCGGACGACCTGACCCGACTTGCCGGGGCTGCCGACGTCCGTGCCGTTGACGACGAGCGAGACGGCGCCGGCGTTGCCGAGGACCAGCGCGATCTCCTGCTCGCCGGCAAGGTCCGCGACCGCACCGGTGGACAGGGTCTTCTGGAAGAGCACCTTGCCGCCGCTGGTCGCGTAGACCCAGCTCTTCGTGCCGGTGACCGTCACGCGGACGCGTACGCCGCTCGCGTCGAGCACACCCGCGACGACGTCACTCGGCGCGCTCTCGGTGCTCAGCGTCGGCGTCGACGCGGTCGGCGAGCTGGACACGGTCGTCGAGGGGAACTCCTCGGCGACGGTGCCGGTCGGGTTGTTCGGGCTGACCACCGCGAAGATGGCGACGAAGAGGAGCAGGACCGCCGCGGCGGCCATGGCCGCGTTCCAGTTGGGTCCGGTCCGGTGCTGCTTGGCGATGACCTCGCGCTCGAAGATCTCCAGCGGAGCGGGGGCGTCGTCGCTGCCGTGCACCTTTTCGAACTGCTTGATCAGCGGGTCCGGGTCCAGGTCGAGGTAGGTGGCGATCGCGCGCAGGTGGCCCTTGGCGTAGACGCTGCCGCCGCAGCCGGAGAAGTCGTCGGCCTCGATCTGGCGGATCAGGCTGGAGCGGATGCGAGTGGCCCGGCTGATCTCCTCGACGGAGACGCCGTACTCCTCGCGCATCGCAGCGATTGCCTGACCAAGTGTCACGGGGGTCGAGTCTAGGCGGCAGCACGGAATGTCGGCAAAGCCACGTTTCAGGTGTGAACCACCTGTGTGATCACCTGCGCAGGCGCAGCGAGTACAGCAGGCGGTCATAACGATCTTCGCCGACCGCGATGAAGTCCGGCAGCACGCCGTATCGCTCCCAGCCGAGCGACTCGTAGAGCGCCTGCGCAGCGTGGTTGTTGCCCCGTACGTCGAGCACGAGCGTCTCGATGCCGGCCTCGGCGGCGTGCGCGGTCACCGTCTCCATGAGCGCGCGCCCGAGGCCGCGGCCCCACAGGTCGGGGTGGACCATGACCTTTCTCACTTCCGCGTTCTGGGACACCACAGGGCTGGAGAGCCGGGCCCAGACGGCGAGTCCGGCCAGCCGGTCCTCCGCCCGGAGCAACGCCACGGCCGCCCGCCCGGCCCGGACGAGGGCCAGCTCGGCCTCGAACCACCCGGCCGCCTCGGCCTCGTCGGGGACGTGCGCCCAGCCGACCGAGCCACCCGCCGCGACCACGTCGGCGAGCAGCCGGTGCACCTCGGCGTGCAGCGCTGCGTCGGCCTCGACCGGCCACTCCGTCGTACCGGACGACGCGGTCATGCCAGGAGTCAGGCCCCGCCGCGCAGGGTCACGAGGATCGACTCGAGCTCGTCCGGCGGCACCAGCACGTCGCGTGCCTTCGCGCCCTCGCTCGGCCCGACGATGCCGCGCTGTTCCATCAGGTCCATGAGCCGGCCCGCGCGGGCGAAGCCGACCTTGAGCTTGCGCTGCAGCATCGACGTCGAGCCGAACTGCGTCGACACCACGAGCTCGACCGCCTGCTGCAGCAGCTCGTCGTCGTCGCCGAGGTCGTCGTTCATGTCCGCGCTGCCGCCGCCACCTGACTTCTTGCCGACGACGTCGTCGCGGTACGCCGGCTCCGCCTGCGCCTTGCAGTGGCGGACGATCGCGTCGATCTCGGTCTCGGAGACGTAGGCGCCCTGGATGCGCGCGGGCTTGCTCGCGCCCATCGGCAGGAACAAGCCGTCGCCGAGACCCACGAGCTTCTCCGCGCCGGGCTGGTCGAGGATGACACGCGAGTCGGCGAGGCTCGCCGTCGCGAACGCGAGCCGCGACGGCACGTTCGCCTTGATGAGTCCGGTGACGACGTCGACGCTCGGTCGCTGCGTCGCGAGGAGCAGGTGGATGCCCACGGCGCGCGCCATCGCGGTGATGCGGCAGATCGCGTCCTCCACGTCGCGCGGCGCGACCATCATCAGGTCGGCCAGCTCGTCGACGACGACGAGGATGTACGGGTACGGCGTGTAGACCCGCTCGCTGCCCGGCGGTGCCTTGATGGCGCCGGAGCGGACCTTGCGGTTGAAGTCGTCGAGGTGGCGCACACCGTTGGCGGCCAGGTCCTCGTAGCGCATCTCCATCTCGCGCACGACCCAGCCGAGCGCCTCCGCGGCGCGCTTCGGGTTGGTGATGATCGGGGTGATGAGGTGCGGAACCCCCGCGTAGTGCGTGAGCTCCACGCGCTTGGGGTCGACCAGGACCAGGCGCACCTCGTCCGGCGTCGACCGGGTAAGCACGCTCGTGATGATCGTGTTGATGCACGTGCTCTTGCCTGCGCCCGTGGCTCCTGCGATGAGGATGTGCGGCATCTTCGACAGGTTCGTGACGACGTAGCCGCCCTCGATGTCCTTGCCGAGGCCCACGGTGAGCGGGTGGTGGTCGTCCTTCGCGTTCTTGCTGCGCAGGACGTCGCCGAGACTGACGATCTCGCGGTCGGTGTTGGGGATCTCGATGCCGATCGCGCTCTTGCCGGGGATCGGGCTGATGATGCGCACGTCCGGCGACTTCACGGCGTACGCAAGGTTGTGCGAGAGCTGCATGACACGCGCGACCTTCACGGCGGGGCCGAGCTCGACCTCGTAGCGCGTGACGGTCGGGCCGCGGGAGAAGCCGGTCACCGTCGCGTCGACCTCGAACTGGTCGAGCACGCTCGAGACGGCGGCGATCACCTTGTCGTTGGCCGCGGTGTGCGACTTGCCGGGCGAACCGGGCGGCAGCAGGTCGAGCGACGGGATCACGTAGCCGCCGTGCCCGGCGCTCGAGAGCGGTAGCTGCTCGGACTCCTTGGGCAGCGGTCGGGCCGCCGGCGGGTCCGGGATCGGGACGACGACCGTCGTCTCCGGCTCGTCGTCTGTGTCGTCGCCGTCACGACTTGCGAGAGCTGCCACTCGAGTGCGGGAGGGACGACGACGCAGCTTGCCGGGCTCGTCCTCGGGCTCCTCGTCGACCGGCAGCGCGTCGGGCAGTCGGTTGAGCAACCGGTCGCGCACCGCCCTGAGCCGCGCGGGTACGGCGTGCACCGGCGTCTTCGTCACGACGAGCAGGCCGAAGCCGGTGAGCATGAGCAGCGCGGGAGTGGCGACGATCGGGCCGAGCGCCGCGCGTAGCGGCGACGAGCCGAGGAAGCCGACGAAGCCGCCGGCTGCGCGCATCGCGCTCGCGCCGTCGGGCGGCGACGGCGTGCCCTGCGCGAGATGCACCAGGCCCAGGAAGCCGAGCAGCAGGGCGGTCCAGCCGATGGTCAGGCGGCCGCGACTGGTCGGGTCGCCGGGCTTGCGGAAGCAGCTCCACGCGACACCGGCGAGGAGTACGGGCACGAGCACCGCGCCGAAGCCGAAGGTGCCGCGGACGAAGGCGTTGACCGCGCCGCCGAAGGCGCTGGCCGCGTCGAGCCAGACCGCGGACGCCACGGTGATCGCGCCGGCGAGGGCAGCCAGGCCGAGCCCGTCGCGGCGGTGCGCGTCGTCGAGCTCGCGCGCGCCGTCGCCGTACGTGCGGACCAGTCCGCCGAGCGCGCGCGCGGCCAGCGACCAGGCGCCGCCGAAGGCACGGACGAGGGCGCGCAGGATCAGCTGGACGACGCCGGGACGGGGCTGCCGGCGGCCGTTGCGGGACGCCGGCTTGCGCTTGGCCGGCTTGCGGGCCGGTGGGCGCGCGGGAGCACGGCGGGTGGGTGCGGGCGCGTCGAGATCGATCGTGCGCCCGCGCGCAGCCGGTCGCGACCGCGCGGGGGAAGTGGGCGGACGGGTCGCCATGGTGCCGACAGTACCCCAGCAGTCACACCATTACCTGCTGTAACACGCACGCCGCCCGTACTGGATCTCACGTACCGGCAGGGGTCGAAATCCGACCCCTGCTGGTACGTGAGATCGCGAAAAGGGGGTGGATCAGACCTCGACGACGACGGGGATGATCATGGGGCGGCGGCCGTAGGTGTCGCTGACCCAGCGGCCGACGGTCCGGCGTACCAGCTGCTGGAGCGCGTGGGTGTCGCCGACGCCCTCGGCGCCGGCGTGCTCGAGAGCCGCCTCGACCTTCACGCGCGCGTCCTCGAAGTTCTCGCCGGTGATGTCGGAGAAGCCGCGCGTGAAGAACTCCGGCCCCGCGGTGACCTTGCCGGTGGCCGAGTCGACGACGACGACGGCGGTGATGAAGCCCTCCTCGCCAAGGATCCGCCGGTCCTTGAGCGAGACCTCGGAGACGTCGCCGACCAGCAGCCCGTCGACGTAGACGAACCCGCACGGCACTGCGCCGCTGATCTTCGCCACGCCGTCCTCGAGGTCGACCGCGACGCCGTCCTCGGCGATGACGACGCGGTCGTGCGGTACGCCGGTCAGCTCGGCCAGGCGTGCGTGCGCGCGCATGTGCCGCCACTCGCCGTGGATGGGCAGGAAGTTGCGCGGCTTCGTCGCGTTGAGCAGGTAGAGCAGCTCGCCGGCCGGCGCGTGGCCGGAGACGTGCACGGTGGCCATGCCCTTGTGCAGCACCTCCGCACCCCAGCGGGTCAGGCCGTTGATGACGCGGAAGACGGCGTTCTCGTTGCCGGGGATGAGGCTGGAGGCGAGGACGACGGTGTCGCCCTCGACGATGCGGATCGACTGGTGGTCGCGGCTGGCCATGCGCGCGAGCGCGGAGAGCGGCTCGCCCTGGCTGCCGGTCGAGATGAGCACCACGCGTTCGTCCGGCAGGTGCTGGAGGTCCTTGATGTCGACGATCAGGCCCTCGGGGATGCGCAGGTAGCCGAGGTCGCGGGCCACGCCCATGTTGCGGATCATGGAGCGGCCGACGAGCGCGACGTGCCGGCCCTGCTCGTGAGCGGCGTCCATGACCTGCTGCACGCGATGCACGTGGCTCGCGAAGCAGGCCACGATGATCCGGCGGCGGGCGCTGGAGAAGATCCGGCGCAGCTCGTCGCCGACCATCCGCTCGCTCTGCACGAAGCCGGGGATCTCGGCGTTCGTCGAGTCCGACAGCAGGAGATCGACGCCCTCGCGGCCGAGCCGCGCGAACCCGCCCAGGTCGGTGAGCCGGCCGTCGATCGGCGTCTGGTCCATCTTGAAGTCGCCGCTGTGCAGGACGAGACCGGCCGGCGTACGGATGGCGAGGGCGAGACCGTCGGGCACCGAGTGGTTGACCGCGAAGAACTCCAGCTCGAACGGGCCGAGGGTGAGGTGCTGTTCTTCCTTCACCTCGTTGAGCACGGGCTTGATGCGGTGCTCCTGGAGCTTGCTGGCCAGCAGCGCCAGCGTGAACCGCGAGCCGATCAAGGGGATGTCCGCGCGCTCGCGGAGCAGGAACGGCACGGCGCCGATGTGGTCCTCGTGGCCGTGCGTCAGCACGATCGCCTCGACGTCGGCCAGCCGCGGCTTGATCCACGTGAAGTCCGGCAGGATCAGGTCGACCCCGGGCTGCTCGGTCTCCGGGAAGAGGACCCCGCAGTCGACGACGAGCAGGCGGCCGGCGTACTCGAAGACGGTCATGTTGCGGCCGATCTCACCCAGCCCGCCGAAGGCGATGATGCGCAGCGCTCCCTCGGCGAGTGGCGGAGGCGAGCTCAGCTCGGGATGGGGATGACTCACGGAATAACGACTCCGGCTTCGGTGAGGTCGGTACGCAGCTGCTCGAGCTGCTCGGGTGTGGGATCGACGAGCGGGAGGCGCACGCC
>CAZYXZ010000061.1:12269-14629 GCA_964651395.1 uncultured Frankiaceae bacterium | reverse complement strand
GGCCGTGCTCGGGCAGCGGCGGCGGCCCGGTCAGCTCCGGGTGCGGATGGCTCACGGGATCGAGACGCCGGCGTCGGTGAGGTCCTGGCGGAGCTGGTCGAGCTGTGCGTCGGTGGCGTTGGTCATCGGCAGCCGCAGCGGCCCGGCGGGGAGGCCGAGCAGGCCGACCGCCGCCTTCGTGAGCACCGGGTTGGTGACGCGGAACAGGCCGGTGAACGCGGGCATCAGGCTGAGGTGGATGTCGCGCGCGGTCTGCGTGTCGCCGGCGGCGTACGACGCGATCATCTGGTTGAGGCGCAGGCCCGCGACGTGGCTGACGACGCTGACGACACCGACGGCGCCTACGGAGAGCAGCGGCAGCGTGTACTCGTCCTGGCCGGAGTAGATGGCCAGGTCGGTACGCCGGCTGACCCACGACGTCGCGCCGAGGTCGAGCTTGGCGTCCTTGAGCGCGGTGATCCGCGGATGCTCGGCGAGGCGCACCATCGTGTCAGTCTCGATCGCCAGCGAGGTGCGGCCGGGCAGGTCGTAGAGCATCACCGGCAGCTCGGTCGCGTCGGCGATCGCCGTGAAGTGGGCAATGAGGCCGGCCTGCGGGGGCTTGCTGTAGTACGGCGTGACGGCCAGCAGCGCGGTGACACCGGCCTTGGCGGCGTCCTGTGCGAGCTCGACCGAGTGCGCGGTGTCGTAGGTGCCGACACCGGCGATGACCGTGGCCCGGTCGCCGACGGCGTCGAGCACGGTGCGCAGCAGGTCGGCCTTCTCCTCGCGGGACGTAGTCGGCGACTCCCCCGTCGTACCGCTCACGACGAGGCCGTCGCTACCGTTGTCGACGAGGTGTCGAGCCAGGGTTGCCGCGCCGTCGTGGTCGACCTCGCCGGTCGGCCCCATGGGCGTGACCATCGCGGTGACGACGCGCCCGAACGGCGGTTGCGTCGATGCCATGGCGGTCACGCTAGACCGCGCGCCGGAGCGTCACAAACGCCATTGCGCCGATTCGTCAGGGACTGACCCGACCGGAGGCGTTGAACGCCTCGTAGGTGATCGGCATGAGCATCGCCCATTCCGCTTCCATCTTCTCCGCGACCATCTCGATCTCGCGCTGCGGGAACGAGGGGAACGTGGAGTCCTCGCGCTTCGTGCGCAGGCTCAGGAACGCCATCAGCGACCGGGCGTTGCAGGTCGCATACATGGACGAGTAGGTCGCTACCGGCAGGACGCCGCGCGCGACCTCCCGCGCGATCCCCGCCGCGAGCATCCTCTGGTACGCGTCATACGCAGCGAGACAGGACTGCTTCGTCTGCTCGACCACGAGGTCGAACTGCTCGTCGGTGCCGTCGACGAAGTCATAGGAACCCGGCTTGCCCTGCTGGACGAGCTTTCGATCCTTGGCCGGCACATAGAACACCGGCTCCAATTCCCTATATCTGCCGGAGGATTCGTTGTAACTCCAGCCAACTCTGTGACGGTGAAATTCACGGAATACAAAGATCGGCGCCGAAATGAGAAACGTCATCGAATTGTGTTCGTAGGGCGAGCCGTGCCGATCACGCATCAAGTAGCGAATCAGCCCGGCACTGGTGCTCGCGTCCTGGCCGACTGCCTCGATTGACTGCTCTCCGACCGTCGAGACCCTGGCGGCCCAGATCACATCGGAGTCCTGGGCACTCGCTTTCACCAGCTCGACGGTGACGTCAGACCGGAACGTCGGCTCGGGCGTGTCCACGCTTCCTCCATCGCGTACCAACAACCTGGCTCGCGGGAGGGAACCCCGGGGAAGGGCGAGCAGAAGGAGTCACTCTACGAGCCGGTCGTCCCGTCGCCCGACAACGACCCGCCCGCTCCGGCCCGCTTTTTTCCTGATCTTGGTGTTCGGATGTACGGCGCAGCGGCCGTGGTCGGCGTGTCGCGTACACCGAGACACCAAGATCGGGAATTGGCGCGAATAGGGTCGCGACGTGACGACTCGGGGCCGGACTCTGCTCGTGCTGCTGGTCGTTCTGCTCGCGGGGGGCGGCGGGGCGGCGTACTGGTTCGGGGTGCGTGACGCCAAGACCGCGGCCACCCGGCTCGACCTGGTGGCCCTCTCCGCCAAGCCGGAGGGGATGACCCCGGTCACCGACCCCCGGATCCTGGCCCGCACCGGCGAGCTCACCCTCGACAAGGCGGCCGAGATCGACGGGGTGCCCAAGGCCACCCTGGAGCAGATGGGCTTCGTCCGCGGCTACGCGAAGTGGTACGGCGAGCTCCCCGGCGAGGTGATGGTGGTGGACGTCCGGGAGCACACCTCCTCGGACCTGGCCACCCTGTCGGTACGCCCACCGGCCGAGACGCCCTCGCCGCGACCTGTCCCCGGCGCG
>CAZYXZ010000061.1:0-12259 GCA_964651395.1 uncultured Frankiaceae bacterium | reverse complement strand
GGGCAGCGCCCAGATGCGCGTGCGCCCGCCCGCCGTGCAGGGCGGCGCCTGGACGTCGTTCATCCAGTTCGCGAAGGGCAAGGTCAGCGTGCGGCTGACACTCCTGACCAGGGCTACGCCGAGCGAAGCGCAGGTGTCCCGCCTGGAGGCCACGGCCCGCGACCAGTACGCGAAGCTCCCCGCCTGAGCCGAGCGGGTTTATGGTCGCCGCATGGGCGACTGGGACGACACTTCCCCGCTGATCCAGCGCGAGCTGATGCTCTACCTCGAGGCGGCGAGCCGGACCGACCCCGACCTGCCGACCAGATGCGCGCCGTGGACGGTGCGCGACGTGACGGTGCACCTCGGCGTCACCTTCGAGCGGTTCGCCGACATGCTCGAGCAGGGCCGTACGGGCGACATGACGCCGCCGTTCGCAAGCGACGAGCTGGACGCGGAGAACCTGCGCGCGGTGGCCGCCTTCGGCGGTGACGCGGACATCCACCTGGCCGACCAGGCGGAGCGGTTCCTCGGGATGGTCGGCGACCCGGACGAGATCATGCCCCACCAGCGCGGACCGATCCCCGTGGGCCTGCAGCTGCTGTTCGGGCTGGCCGACCTGGCCATCCATCACGACGACATCGCGGTCGCCGCCGGAGCGCGCTACCAGCCGGGCAAGGACGTGGTGGACGCGCTCGACGCCGGCTACTCGCGGCTCGGCGCGTGGGAGGCCGGCGAACGCAACGCGGACGACGTGTGGGGCTCCATCGTCGGCAACCGCGACTGAGCATGGCCGCGTTCACGGGCTGGCCGAAGGCCGCGATCGACTTCTACAAGGGCCTGGAGAAGGACAACAGCAAGACCTACTGGACCGCCAACAAGGCGGTGTACGACGCCGCGGTGCGGGCCCCGATGCTCGCGCTGGTCGACGCGCTGGAGCCGGAGTTCGGTGAGGCCTCGATCTTCCGTCCGTTCCGCGACACCCGCTTCTCGGCCAACAAGGCGGCGTACAAGACGAACATCGCGGCCGCGATCGGCGGTTTCGGTACGCCGGCGTACTACGTCAGCGTCTCGGCGCACGGATTGGAAACAGGCGGCGGCCTGCACTCCCCCGCGCCCGACCAGCTGGCCAGGCTGCGCTCGCTGATCGACGACGGCAAGCGCGGGCCGGAGCTGGAGAGGCTGATCGCGAGCATCACGGACCAGGGCCTCGAGCTGCAGGGCGAGACGGTCAAGACCGCGCCGCGCGGCTACACCACCGACCACCCGCGCATCGAGCTGCTGCGGCAGAAGTGGCTCGTCGTGATGAACCAGTGGCCGGTCCAGAAGTGGCTGCACACCGAGGAGGCGCTCGACCGGGTCCGCGACACGTGGCGCGCCGCGCGCCCCCTGAACGAGTGGATCGCCAAGCAGGTCGGCCCTCCAGCGCAAGAGCAACGCCGACACCTTTGAGATGAGCGTTTCAGCCTGCGGCTGAAACGCTCATCTCAACGGGCTAGAGGTCTAGGAGGTGTTCCAGGCCGACGGTGAGGCCGGGGCGGGTGGCGACGTTGCGGACGGCGAGCAGGACACCGGGCATGAACGACGCGCGGTCGTAGGAGTCGTGGCGGATGGTCAGCGTCTCGCCGGAGCCGCCGAGCAGCACCTCCTGGTGCGCCACGAGCCCGGCGACCCGCACCGAGTGCACCGGTACGCCGGCCACGAGCGCGCCGCGCGCCCCGTCGAGCGCGTCGCTGGTGGCGTCCGGGTTGGTCTTCGAACCGCGTGCCTCGCCGATCAGCTCCGCCGTACGCCGGGCCGTGCCGCTCGGCGCGTCGGCCTTGTTGGGGTGGTGCAGCTCGACGATCTCGACCGAGTCGAAGTACGGCGCGGCCTGCGCGGCGAACTGCATCATCAGCACCGCGGCGAGGCCGAAGTTCGGCGCGACGACGACACCGACGCCCGGAGCCGCGGCGAGCCAGGACTCGAGCAGCGCGAGCCTGTCCGGCGTGAAGCCGGTCGTGCCGACGACGCAGTGCAAGCCGGCGCCGATGCACCACTCGAGGTTGCCCATGACGGCATCGGGGTGCGTGAAGTCGACAGCGACTTCCGCAGCGCGCAACGGCTCGCGGTCGTCATCGAGGTCGACACCGGCGACGAGCTCAAGGTCGTCGGCGGCGTTGACCGCGTCGGCGACCGTCGCGCCCATGCGGCCGCGTACGCCGAGCACGCCAACCTTCGTCATGCCACCGCTGCCGAGAAGTCCTTGCCGTCGAACGGGCCGATCACGGCCAACCCCCAGGTGCCGTCGAGCACGTCGCGGGCGACAGACCGAACATCGTCAAGCGAGACAGCGTCGATGCGACCGAGGAACTCGTCCACGCCGAGGATCTCGCCGTGCACGAGCTCGCCCTTGCCGATCCGGCTCATGCGCGACCCCGTGTCCTCCAGCCCGAGGACGAAGGATCCCTTGATCTGGCCCTTGCCGCGAGCGAGTTCCTCGCCGGTGACGCCGTGGTTGGCCACGCTGTCGAGCTGCTCACGGCACAGCGCGAGCACCTCGTCCACCTTGCCGGGAGCGCAGCCGGCGTAGACGCCGAAGAGCCCGGTGTCGGCGTACTGCGAGTGGTAGCTGTAGACCGAGTAGGCGAGGCCGCGCTTCTCGCGCACCTCCTGGAACAGCCGTGACGACATGCCGCCACCGAGGGCGTTGTTGAGGACGGCGAGCGCGTAGCGCCGCTCGTCGTCCCGCGCGAGACCGCTCGTGCCGAGCACCAGGTTCGCCTGCTCGGTCGGCCGGCGCAGCACGTCGACACCGCCGAGTGTCTGTACGCCGGACCTGCCGCCGCGCGGACCCTCGGGCTGCACGCCGGCGTCGTCGAGCAGCCCGGTCGGGGCGAACGCCTTCCTGACCAGGCGCACGACCTTGTCGTGGTCGAGGTTGCCGGCCGCCGCAACCACCATGCGGCTGGGCTGGTAGCGCCGACGCCAGTAGCCGTGCACCGACGAGCGGCTGACCGCGGAGATGGTGTCGACGCTGCCGAGCACCGGGCGACCCAACGGGTGGGACCCGAAGAGCCGCGCCGCGAACGTGTCGTGGACGGCGTCGTCCGGCGCGTCGTCGTGCATCGCGATCTCTTCGAGGATCACGCCGCGCTCGCTCTCGACATCGTGACTTGAGATCAGAGAAGCGGTGACCATGTCGCTCACCACGTCGACCGCGAGCGGCAGGTCGGTGTCGAGGACGCGTGCGTAGTAGCACGTGTACTCCTTGGCGGTGAACGCGTTCATCTCGCCACCGACCGCGTCCATCACCGCGGCGATCTCGAGCGCGCCGCGGCGCTTCGTGCCCTTGAACAGCAGATGCTCGAGGAAGTGCGACGCGCCGGCGAGCGCCGGTGACTCGTCCCGCGAGCCGACACCGACCCAGATGCCGAACGCGACGGACCGGACGTTCGGCATCTCCTCCGTGACGACCCGAAGGCCGCCACGGAGGACCGTCTGGCGGATCACTACTCGGTGGCTGCTTCGGCCGGGGTTGCCGCACTGTCTGCGGCCGCGGGTGCGGCTGCGTCGCCTGCAGGCGCCGCGTCGCCGGCCTTGACCGGGACCAGGCTGATCTTGCCGCGTGGGTCGATCTCGGCGATCTCGACCTGCAGCTTGTCGCCGACGTTCACGACGTCCTCGACCTTGTTGATCCGCTTGCCGCCGCCGAGCTTGGAGATGTGCACCAGCCCGTCGCGACCGGGGAGCAGCGAGACGAAGGCGCCGAACGGCGTGGTCTTGACGACCGTGCCGAGGAAGCGCTCGCCGACCACCGGCATCGTCGGGGAGACGATGGCGCGGATGGCCTTGAGCGCGGCGTCGGCCTTGAGCCCGTCGGTCGCGCCGATGTAGATGGTGCCGTCGTCCTCGATGGTGAGGTCGGCGCCCGTGTCGGCCTGGATCTGGTTGATGACCTTGCCCTTGGGCCCGATCACCTCGCCGATCTTGTCGATCGGGATCTTCTCCACGATGATCCGCGGCGCGAACGGGCTCATCTCGGCAGGGCCGTCGATGGTCTCGTTCATGACGTCGAGGATCAGCTGGCGGGCGTCGTACGCCTGGTTCAGCGCGGACGCGAGCACCGACGCGGGGATGCCGTCCAGCTTGGTGTCGAGCTGGAGCGCCGTGACGAAGTCACGCGTGCCGGCGACCTTGAAGTCCATGTCGCCGTAGGCGTCCTCGGCCCCGAGGATGTCGGTGAGTACGCCGTACTCGCCGTTCTCGTAGACCAGGCCCATGGCGATGCCCGCGACGGGTGCGTGCAGCGGGACACCCGCGGCCAGCAGCGACAGCGTGGACGCGCAGACCGAACCCATGGACGTCGACCCGTTGGAGCTGATCGCCTCGGAGACGGTCCGGATCGCGTAGGGGAAGGTCTCCTTGCTCGGCAGCACGGGCAACAGCGCCCGCTCCGCCAGCGCGCCGTGGCCGATCTCGCGGCGCTTCGGGCCGCGCATGAAGCCGGTCTCGCCGGTGGAGTACGGCGGGAAGTTGTAGTGGTGCATGTAGCGCTTGCGGGTCTCGGGGTTGAGCGAGTCGATCATCTGCTCGAGCCGCAGCATCGCCAGGGTCGCGACGTTGAGGATCTGCGTCTCGCCCCGCTCGAACAGGCCGGAGCCGTGGACGCGCGGCAGGACGTCGACGTCGGCGTGCAGCTCACGGATGTCCGTGAGACCGCGGCCGTCGATGCGCACCTTCTCGGTGACGATGCGCTGGCGCACGAGCTTCTTGGTCAGCGAGCGGTACGCCGCGCCGATCTCCTTCTCGCGACCCTCGAACTCGCCCGCGAGCTTCTCCTTCGCGAGGTCCTTGACCCGGTCCAGCTCGAGCTCGCGCTCCTGCTTGCCGGCGATGGTCAGCGCGGCGGCCAGCTCGGTCTTCACGGCGCCGGTCACGGCGTCGAGGACGTCCTCGCCGTACTCCGGGAAGACCGGGTACTCGGCCGTCGGCTTCGCCGCGATCTTCGCGAGCTCCGCCTGCGCCTCGCAGGAGGCCTTGATGGCAGCCTTCGCGGCCTCGAGCCCGGAGGCGACGACGGCCTCGTCCGGCTTCACGCCGCCGTCGGCGATGAGCCCGACGGTGGCCTTCGTGGCCTCCGCCTCGACCATCATGATCGCGACGTCGCCGTCGTCGAGCAGACGGCCGGCGACGACCATGTCGAACGTCGAGCGCTCGCTCTCCTCCCACGTCGGGAAGTTGATCCATGCGCCGTCGACGTGGCAGACGCGCGTCGCGCCGACCGGACCGGTGAAAGGCAGGCCGGCCAGCGTCGTCGACGCGCTCGCCGCGTTGATGGCAAGGACGTCGTACGGGTTCGCGTCGTCGATGGACAGCACGGTCATGACCACGTGCACCTCGTTGCGGAACCCCTTCGGGAAACAGGGGCGCAGCGGGCGGTCCGTGAGCCGGCAGGTCAGGGTGGCGTCCTCGCTCGCCTTGCCCTCACGACGGAAGAACCCGCCGGGGATCTTGCCGGCGGCGTACATGCGCTCTTCGACGTCGACGGTCAGCGGGAAGAAGTCGACCGCGTCACGCGGCTTGGCTGCGGCCGTCGTGGCGGACAGGACGACGGTGTCGCCGAGCTGCACGGTGACGGCGCCGCCGGCCTGCTTGGCCAGCCGGCCGGTCGAGAACGTGATGGTGCGACCGTCCACGGTCGCGGTGGTGCTGTGTGGCTGAAGTGCCCCCATTGGGCGCTCCTCCTCTGTGAAAGCTGGAGGCCGCGTCGTTGTCCGGGAGATGGGGGTCCGGTCTTCAGTCGAAGCGTCCGGGTGGGCCCTGCTGGTTCGCACAGCAGGTCGCCCGGATGCCACCACCGAGGACCGGTCCTGCTCCTCCCGATGCCCGATGCGGGCTCCGGCGGTGTCATCGCAGGGATGCGATGACGGGACCGATACGACGAGAGAGCGGCGGTTGCCGCTCTCTCGGTGGTGCTATCGGCGCAGGCCGAGACGCTCGATGAGAGCCCGGTAGCGCGCGATGTCCTTGCGCTTGAGGTAGTCGAGGAGCCGGCGGCGCTGACCCACGAGGAGCAGCAGCCCACGTCGGCTGTGGTGGTCGTGCTTGTGGCTCTTCAGGTGCTCGTTGATGTCGTCGATGCGGCGCGACAGCATCGCGACCTGCACCTCGGGGGACCCGGTGTCACGCTCAACGGTGGCGAAATCCGCCATGATCTGCTGCTTCTTCTCCGCCGCCAGGGGCACGGTGCTGGTTCTCCTCTTCAGGGCACACAAAATCGGCCAATCGAAATGCTGGCCGTGCGAACAGGGTAACAGACCCGTCAGGACCGGAGAAACCCCAGGTCAGGCGCCATGTGGGCCCGGCCGTCAGTCGAGCTCGGTGCCCTCGTCGTACGTGATGTGGCGGCGCTCGATGCCGTAGTGGGCGGCGATGTCCTCAACCTCGCGCCGGCTGCTCACGTGGCGGGTGCTGTTGGTCTTGCCGCCGTCGACGTGCACCTTGGCCCAGACGTGCCCCTCGGCGCCGGAGACCTCGATCCAGGCCCGCGGCGGCGCCTCCTCGCCGGGAATGTCGTCCGCCATGTCCTCGTTCACCGTCACCCTTGCGCCCCCAGCAGCTCGCGCACACGCGCCACGTCCTCCGCCATCTGCGCGGTGAGCGCTTCGACGCCGTCGAAGGCGATCGTCTCGCGCAGCCGGTGCTCGAAGTCCAATGCGACGTGCTCCCCGTAGATGTCCGCGTCGAAGTCGAGCACGAACGCCTCCACCCGGCGCTCCCGGCCCTGAAACGTGGGGTTGGTGCCGATCGACACCGCCGCCGGCAGCGACTCGCCGCCACGGACCAGCCGGCCGGCGTACACCCCGTCGGCGGGGATCGCGGCGTAGCGCTCCGTCTCGAGGTTGGCGGTCGGGTAGCCGAGCTCGCGGCCGCGCCGGTCGCCCCGGACGACGACGCCCTCGACGCGGTGCGGCCGGCCCAGCGCACGCCTCGCGGCGACCACGTCACCCGCGTCGACGCAGGCGCGCACGTACGTCGACGAGATCACCACGCCGTCGTCGGTGAGCACCGGCACTGCCTCGGTGACGAAGCCGAACCGGCCGCCGAGCTCCCCGAGGACCGTGACGTCACCGGCCGCGCGGTGGCCGAAGCGGAAGTTCTCGCCGACCACGACGGTCATGGCGTGCAGCCGCTCGACGAGGACGACGTGCGCGAACTCCGCGGGCGAGTGCTGCATCAGCTCGGGCGTGAACTCGAGGACGCACAACGCGTCGGCGCCGAGCTCCGCGATGAGTTCCGCCTTGTAGCGCGGCGATGTCACGACAGCGGGGTGGCTGCCGGGACGCACGACCTCGGCCGGATGCGGGTCGAAGGTGAGGACGACGGAAGGTACGCCGGCCGCGGCAGCCCGCTTCACGGCACGGCCGATGATCTCCTGGTGGCCGCGATGGACGCCGTCGAAGACGCCGATCGTCGCGACGCAGCGCCCCCATCCGGGGGGGACCCCGTCGAGCCCGCGCCAGCGCTGCATGCGCAGTTCCGCCTCTCCGGGCAAGAGCTGCCCTAACCAACCAGCACGCAGAGAGGGCGTGCCAGGTCGTCCCGATCTTCGACGAGGGCGAGCAGCTCCCCTGCCCCGTCGAACACCGCAACGGGTCCGGGCGTTCCCGTCAGCGGGAGCGCGACCCCGTGCCGGACCTTCCTCGCCTCGTCGTCGCCGACATCGCGGCGCGGGAACGCCGCCGCGGCCGCAACCGGAAGCGAGAGCATCGCGTCGACGAACGCACCGGCTTCGGACAGCGCCTGGAGCGCGTCCAGCGAGTGCGCGACGTCGAGGCCGTACGGCCCGACGCGCGTACGCCGCAACGCGCCGAGATGCCCGCCGACACCGACCACCTCACCGGCGTCGCGCGCGATGGAGCGGATGTACGTGCCGCTGCTGCAGGTGACGCTCACGTCGGCCTCGACCGCGGGCGCGCGACGGATCGCCGTCACCACGAGGTCGTGCACCGTGACACGGCGCGGCTGCATCACGACGGCCTCGCCGCGTCGTGCGCGCGTGTAGGAGCGCACGCCGTCCACCTTGATGGCGCTCACCGCCGGTGGCACCTGCTCGAGTGCGCCGACCTGCCCGGTGAGCGCCGCGCGGATCGCGTCATCGCTGACACCCGTCGCGTCGACCTCGTCCAGCACGACACCCTCGGCGTCGTCGGTGCTGGTGGTGGCACCGAAGACCACCGTGCCGTCGTAGGCCTTGTCGCCGAGCGAGAGATGGCCGAGCAAGCGCGTGGCTCGACCGAGGCCGAGCACCAGCACGCCGGTCGCCATCGGGTCGAGCGTGCCGGCGTGCCCGACGCGTCGCGTGCCGGCCAGCCGGCGTACCCGCGCGACGACGTCGTGACTGGTCATCCCACCGGGCTTGTCCACGATGAGCAGGCCGTCAACGTGAGCCTCGGCGTTCACGTCGGCCGTCGCGCTCAGGTGTCCGACGGGTCGGCGGCCATGAGCTCCTTGCGGATCCGCTTCATGATCTCCTCGACCGTCTCGTCACTCGTGAAGCCGGCCGCCTGCCGGTGCCCCCCGCCGCCGCACTCCACCGCGACCGAGCCGATGTCGAGACTGCCCTTGGAGCGCATCGAGACGGCGAACCGCCCGTCGACGTCCTGCTTGCAGACGATCGCCACCTGGGCCTCGGCGGTCGTGCGGATCACGTCGATGATGCTCTCGATCTCCTCGATGAGGACGCCGAACTCGGTGAGGTCCTCGATGGTCACGTAGGTCCAGATCAGCTCGAGCTCCGGCTCGAGCACCGCGCGTTCGAGCACGCGGGAGAGCAGCTTCACGTACATGAACCGCTGGGTGTCCCAGATGGACAGGTTGATCAGGTCGTGCCGGATGCCGGTGCGGATCAGGCGGGCAGCCAGCTCGTGCACCTCCGCCGTCGCGGTCGAGAACCGGAACGAGCCGGTGTCGGTGGTCAGTCCGGTGTAGAGGCAGGTCGCGATGTCGCGGTCGATCGGCTCCCCGAGCCGGCGCAACAGCTCCGCGACGATCACGACGCTACCGGCGGCGTTCTCGTCGATGAGGTTCACGGTGCCGTAGCGGGTGTTGCTGACGTGGTGGTCGATGACGAGGACGTTCTCGGCCCAGGTCGCGACGGGGGCCAGGACGCCGAGCCGGTCGATCGAGCCGGTGTCGAAGGTGACCAGCAGCGCCGGCGCGACCGGGAAGTCGGCCGGCTCGGTCAGTGTGTCCTGCGCGGGAAGGAAGCTGTAGTGCGCCGGGACGTGAAACGGGTCGGCGCTCCACGAGACCGTGGTCCGCACGCCCCGTCGGCGCAGCGCGAGGTGCAGGGCGAGCATCGAGCCGAGGGCGTCACCGTCCGGGCGCATGTGGCAGGCCAGGGCGACGTCGGGCGCGGCCGCCAGCAACGCGACCGCGGCCTCCCAGACGTCCTCCCCCGCCGTCATCTACGCCGTGTCCTCCGTGACGACTTCGTCGTCCATGACCTCCGTGTCGGCCGGTCGCCGGTAGGGGTCCGCCTCGCCGGCCGGCCGGGCCCCGGCTGAGGCGGCAGCGCGCTCGGCATCCTCACGTCGTACTTGTTCGACCAGTTCGGCGATGTGCCTTCCCGTGTTCGGTACGTCGTCGCTGCGAAAGGCGAGGCTGGGGACGTGGCGCAGACGGCACTGCTTCCCGATCTCGGCGCGGATCACCCCGCTGGCGCTGGCTAGTGCGGCCGCGGTGTCCGCCTGAGCGGCGTCGTCGCCGTAGACCGTGTAGTAGACGGTGGCCTCGCGGAGGTCGGGAGTGACCTTGGCGTCGGTGATCGTGACGAACCCGAGCCGGGGGTCCTTCACCCCGGTCTCGATCATCTCGGCGACCACCTCACGCACCCGGTCGCCGAGCCGTGTGGCCCGCGCGCGGTCGGTCATGAGTCCTCCAAGGCGTCGTACCGGACCCGGCTGGCGAGCACGGTCACCTCCGGATGGTCCTCGACGAGACGCAAGGCCTTGGTCAGCACCTCGTCGCAGTGTCCCCGTTCCGAGGCCACGACCGCCACTCCGAGGAGAGCGCGGCGGTGCAGGTCCTGATGCCCGGTCTCCGCCGCCGCAACCTCGAGCGTGCGACGCAGCTCCGCCACGATGGGCCGCACGACCCCACGCTTCTCCTTCAGCGAGTGGACGTCCCCCAGGAGCAGGTCCACCGCCAACGTCCCCGTGAACACAGGCTGATCCTCCCCCGGAACCGTGGAGGATTCTGGTCGGTATACGGCCAGAATCCTCCACTGTGGAGAAACAGGGGCCGGTTACTCCCTGGGCTTCTCGCGCATCTCGTAGGTCTCGATGACGTCGCCGACCTTGATGTCGTTGAAGCTGCCGAGGCCGATACCGCACTCGTAGCCCTCGGTGACCTCGCGGACGTCGTCCTTGAACCGGCGCAGCGAGTCGACCGTGCCGCTCTCGAGGACCACGACGCCGTCCCGGACCAGGCGCGCCTTGCTGTTGCGCGTGATCGTGCCGGAGCGGACGAGCACACCGGCGACGGTGCCGATCTTGGGCACCTTGAACGTCTCGCGCACCTCCGCCGAGCCGAGCGCCATCTCCTCGAACTCGGGCTTGAGCATGCCCTTGAGCGCCGCCTCGATGTCCGCGGTGGCCTGGTAGATGACGGTGTACTGCCGGATGTCGACGTGCTCGCGCTCCGCCAGCTCACGCGCGCGGCCCTCGGGCCGCACGTTGAAGCCGAGGATGATCGCGTCGGACGCCGCGGCCAGCGTGACGTCGTGCTCGGTGACCGCACCCACGCCGCGGTGCAGGACACGCAGGTTGACCTCCTCGCCGACGTCGAGCTTGAGCAGCTCGTGCTCCATCGCCTCGACCGAGCCGGACACGTCGCCCTTGATGATCAGGTTGAGCGTGTCGACCTTGCCCGCCTCGATCCGCTCGAACAGGTCCTCGAGCGACGGGCGGCCGCGCTGCGCCACGAGCAGCGCGTTGCGCTCGCGCGCCTGCCGCTTCTCGGCGATCTGACGACCGACCCGGTCCTCCGGTACGACGAGGAAGCTGTCGCCGGCGCCGGGCACGGACTCGAAGCCGAGCACCTGCACCGGGCTGGCCGGGCCGGCCTCCTTCAGGTGGTTGCCGGCGTCGTCGAGCATCGCGCGGACACGGCCGAACGCGTCGCCGGCCACGACCGAGTCGCCGACGCGCAGCGTGCCGCGCTGGACGAGGACGGTCGCCACCGGGCCGCGGCCCTTGTCGAGATGCGCCTCGATGGCGACACCCTGGGCCGGCACCTCGGCGTTGGCGCGCAGGTCGAGCGCCGCGTCGGCGGTGAGCAGCACCGCTTCGAGCAGCTTCTCCATGCCGAGTCCGGTCTTCGCGGAGACGTCGGCGAAGATGGTCTCGCCGCCGTACTCCTCCGCGACGAGGCCGTACTCGGTGAGCTGCTGGCGCACCTTGTCCGGGTTGGCGCCTTCCTTGTCGATCTTGTTCACCGCCACGACGATCGGCACGTTCGCCGCCTGCGCGTGGTTGAGCGCCTCGATGGTCTGCGGCTTCACGCCGTCGTCGGCCGCCACCACCAGTACGGCGATGTCGGTGACCTGCGCGCCACGGGCACGCATGGCCGTGAAGGCCTCGTGACCCGGCGTGTCGATGAAGGTGACCAACCGGTCGCCCGCGTGCACCTGGTAGGCACCGATGTGCTGCGTGATGCCACCGGCCTCCCCGCCCATGACGTCGGTCTGGCGGATGGCGTCGAGCAGCTTGGTCTTGCCGTGGTCGACGTGGCCCATGACGGTGACGACCGGCGGGCGGACGCTGAGCCCTTCCTCGTCCTCGTACTCGCCGCCGAACTCGAGGTCGAAACTCTCCAGCAGCTCGCGGTCCTCGTCCTCGGGGCTGACGATCTCGACGACGTAGTCCAGCTGTACGCCGAGCAGCTCGAGCGTCTCGTCGCTGCACGACTGGGTCGCCGTGACCATCTCGCCGAGGCCGAAGAGCAGCTGCACGAGCGAGCCGGGGTTGATGTTGATCTTCTCGGCGAAGTCGGCCAGCGACGCGCCCCGGGGCAGGCGGATGACCTCGCCCTTGCCGCGGGGAATGATGCCGCCCATCGTCGGGGCCTCGAGGTTGTCGAACTCCTGACGACGCTGCTTCTTCGACTTCCGTCCGCGCACGGGACGGCCGCCACCAGGCCGGCCGAAGGCACCCGCGGTGCCACCGCCTCGGCCACGCGCGCCGCCGCCGCCGGGACGGCCGGCGAACCCGCCGGAGGCCGGACGGCCGGCGAA
>CAZYXZ010000060.1:0-21714 GCA_964651395.1 uncultured Frankiaceae bacterium | reverse complement strand
GCCGACAAGGCCGGCTTCAAGTACGTCTGGGTGACCGAGCACCACTTCCTCGACGAGTACTCCCACCTCTCCGCCAACGACGTGGTCCTCGGCTACCTCGCCCACGCGACGGAACGGATCCACCTCGGGTCGGGCATCTTCAACCCGCTGCCCGCGGTCAACCACCCGGCCAAGGTGGCCGAGCGCGTCGCGTACCTCGACCAGGTCTCGCACGGCCGCATGGAGTTCGGCACCGGCCGCGGCGCGGGCAGCCACGAGATCCTCGGCTTCCTGCACAAAGCCGGTGTGACCGACACCAACGTCACGAAGGAGATCTGGGAAGAGACGATCGGCGAGTTCCCGAAGATGTTCATGCAGGACACCTACGAGGGCTTCGAGGGCAAGTGGTGGTCGCTGCCGCCGCGCAAGATCCTGCCCAAGCCCTACGCCAAGCCGCACCCGCCGATGTGGTACGCCGCCGGCAACCCGTCGAGCTACGCGATGGCCGCGAAGATGGGCCTCGGCGTCCTCGGCTTCTCGGTCGGCGCGTTCGCGGAGCTCGAGCCGGTGCTCAAGGCGTACAAGGACGCGATCCCCGATGCCGAGCCGATCGGTGCGTTCGTCAACGACAACGTGATGGTGACCACGGCGGCGTACGTCGCCGAGGACGACAAGGCCGCACGCGACTCGATGAAGCGCGCGCGCCCCAACTACCTGACCAGCAACGTGTTCCGCTACCACGACACGTTCCCGCACCCGCCGCACATCCCGACCTGGCCGGACCTGATCCCGGATCCGACCGACGAGACCATCGACATGGGCATCCAGCACGGCGGCCTGATCTGCGGTACGCCGGACCACGCGTTGGAGCAGGCGAAGCGGTGGGAGGCGGCCGGGGCGGACCAGCTGGTCTTCGGCATCGGTCCCGCGCCGCTCGAGGAGACGCTCGAGATGATCCGGCTCATGGGCGAGCACGTCATCCCGAAGGTCGACACCGACCCGGTGCACCGCACCACGAAGATGCGGGACGCCGCGAACACGTGACGACCTGGGCGTCGGCGTTCCGCGACCGCGCCGGCGACGACCACGTCGGGCTGCGGTTCGGGGATGACTCGTGGACCTGGGCCGAGGTGGTTCGCGAGAGCGAGGCGCGCGCCGCGATGGCGCTCGACCTGCGCCGCGACGGGCCGTTCCACATCGGTGTGCTGCTCGACAACGTGCCCGACTTCCTGTTCTGGATCGGCGGCGCGGCGCTCGCCGGCGCGACGGTGGTCGGCATCAACCCGACCCGCCGCGGCGCGGAGCTGGCCGGCGACATACGGCACACCGACTGCCAGCTGATCGTCACCGACGGCGCGCACCGCGAGCTGTTCAACGGCCTCGACCTCGGCATCGCGCCCGGCCGCGTCATCCAGGTCGACGGAGTGGCCTACGCGGCCATGCTCGCCGAGTACGCCGGCGCGACCGTCGACGTCGACGTCGGCGAGGACAGCAACGCGATGCTGCTGTTCACATCCGGGTCGACCGGCGCGCCGAAGGCGGTCATCTGCACGAGCGGGCGGCTGGGCGGGATCGCGGAGATCACCGCGCGGATGTACGGCATGACGCCGGACGAGGTCGGCTACATCGCGATGCCGTTGTTCCACGGCAACGCGGTCATGGCCAACCTCGCCCCGGCGCTGAAGGCCGGCGCGACGATCGTGCTGCGGCCGAAGTTCTCTGCGTCCGGCTGGCTGCCCGACGTACGCAAGTACGGCGTCACGTACTTCACCTACGTCGGCCGCGCGCTCGCCTACATCCTCGCGACGCCCGAGACGCCGGAGGACAAGGACAACAAGCTTCGGCTCGGCTTCGGCACCGAGGCGACGGCGCAGGACCGCGCGCGGTTCACCGAGCGGTTCGGCTGCCCCCTGGTCGAGAGCTATGGGTCGAGCGAGGGCGGGGTCTCGATCGTCGCCAAGCGTGGCACGCCGCCGGGCGCCCTCGGCCTGCCGCGGGACGAGACCGACGACGTCGTCATCGTCGACCCGGAGACCAACGCGGAGTGTCCGCGCGCAGTCTTCGACGACAGCGGCCGGCTGGTGAACGGGGACGTGGCGATCGGGGAGATGGTCAACCGCAACGGCGCGCCGACCTTCGAGGGCTACTACCGCAGCCCGGAGGCCGAGGCGGAGCGGGTGCACGACGGCTGGTACTGGACCGGCGACCTCGGCTACCGCGACGCCGAGGGCTTCTTCTACTTCGCCGGCCGCAGCGCCGACCGGCTGCGCGTCGACAGCGAGAACTTCTCCGCGGCGCCCATCGAGCGGATCCTGGAGCGGCACCCGGCCGTCGCCGTCGCCGCGGTCTACCCGGTGCCCGACTCACGCACCGGCGACCAGGTGATGGCCGCGCTGGAGCTCGTGCCGGGGGAGGCGCTGACGCCGGAGTCGCTCGACGAGTTCCTCGCCGCGCAGAGCGACCTCGGCACGAAGTGGGCGCCGCGCTACGTCCGCATCGTCGCGGCGATGCCGGTCACCGCCAACGGCAAGGTCGCCAAGACCGGCCTCCGCCCCCAACGCTGGGACACCGACGACCCGGTCTGGTGGCACCCCGACAAAACGTCGGCGTACCGCCCCCTGACCGAAGAAGACCGCATAGCCCTGGCTACGGAGTTCGAAGCCAACGCCCGCACCGACCTGCTCTAGACCGTTGAGGTGGGTGTTTCCGCCAGAGGCTTAAACTCCCACCTCAACGGGTTGCTCTAGAACCGCGGGACGATGGGGAGGCGGCTGGGGTTGGGGTCGAAGGGGTCGACGGTCCAGTTCGCGAAGCCCTTGCTCAGGAACTCCTCGTGGTACTTGCCGACCCGCTCCGGGTCCAGCCGTACGCCGATGCCCGGCGTCGTCGGTACCTCGAAGCAGCCGTCGACGATGGGCAGCCTGCCGCCCAGGATGACGTCGTCGGTCAGGTGCGGGTAGTGGGTGTCGGCCGCGTACGCGTTGGCGACGTTGCCGACTGCCGCCGCGCAGTGGATCTGTGCGGCCTGCGAGATGCCGAACTCCGAGCCCGAGTGCATGCCGATGTCGAAGCCGTACGCCTCCGCCATGCGGCCGAGCACCTTGATAGCGGTCATGCCGCCGTACCAGTGCGGGTCGGCGAGGACGACGTCGACGCCTTCGACGATCTGGTTGGGTGCGAGGTCCTCGAAGCTGAACACCGCCTGGTTGCTCGCGATGACGATGCCGGGTGACTGCTTCGCGACGCGGGCCAGCCCGCGCAGCGTCCAGGTCGGGTCCTCGAGGTACTCGAGCTCGTAGTCGTTGAGCTTCTTCGCCACACGCACCGCGGTGCCGATCGCCCAGGCGCCGTTGGGGTCCATCCGGATCTTCAGCTTCGGGAACGCCTCGCGCAGCGCGATGCAGTGCTCGACCTCGATGTCCGGGTCGAAGACGCCGTTCTTGAACTTGATGGACTTGAAGCCGTAGTCGTCGATCAGCCGGCCGGCGTACGCGACCAGTGCGTCCGCGTCGTGGATCTCGCCGACGCCGTCCTCGTTGGGGTAGCGGTAGAAGACGTACGCCGACTGGTGGATCTTGTCGCGCAGCCGACCACCGAGCAGGTCCGAGACCGGGCGGCCGACCGACTGGCCGATCAGGTCGAGGCACGCGAACTCGACCGCGGCGTAGGAGTGGTAGACGACCGCTCCGTTGAACAGCTTCACCTGGCCCGGCGGCATGATCTGCCAGCGCAGCTTCTCGAGGTCGTAGGGGTCGGCGCCGAGGACGAAGGACTTCGCGTTCTCCAGCGCCTGCAGTCGGATCGTGTCGCCGTAGCACTCGCCGAGGCCGACCAGCCCGTCATCGGTGACCAGCTCGACGACGATCCGGATGAACGCCGGGTGCGCGCCCCACGAGTAGTGCAGCGGCGCCTCGAGCGGGATGCGGCAGGGCGTGATGCGCATGTCGACGATCTTCATCAGATGCCAATCTTGGCCAGGAGGCCACCGTCGATGGGATAGGTCGCGCCCGTGATGCAGCGGGCGTCGGTGCTGGCGAGGAAGAGCACGAGGTTGGCCACGTCGGACGGTTCGGTGACGTGGCCGATCGGGTGGCCCGAGCCCCACTCCTCGATCGCGCCCGCCGGGTCTTCGGGGACGAACAGCTCGGCCGCCCACTCGAGCATCGGCGTACGGACCGAGCCGGGCGCGATCGCGTTGACCCGGATGCCCTCCTTGGCGTGGTCCAGCGCCATGGTCTTCGTCAGCGAGACGAGGCCGCCCTTGGACGCCGAGTACGCCGCGACGCCCGCCTGGCTCGCGAACGCCTGCACCGACGCCGTGTTGACGATCGCGCCGCCGCCGCGCGTGCGGATCTGCGGGACGGCGTACTTCGACATGAGGTACGCGCCCTTGAGGTTGATGTCGAGGACGGCGTCCCACTCGTCCTCAGGCGTGGTCTCGACTGTGCCGTAGCGCTGGATGCCGGCGTTGTTCATGAGGACGTCGATTCCGCCGAACGCCGCGACCGTCTTGGCGATCGCCGCCTCGCAGTCGGCCGCCGACGACACGTCGGCCGCGATCGCGATGGCCGCCTGGCCCCGGTCGCTGATCCTCTGCGCGACCGCGCTCGCGACGTCGGCGTCGCGGTCGACGACGCCGACCGAGGCGCCCTCCGCGGCGAACGCCTCCGCGCACGCCTCGCCGATGCCGCGCCCGGCTCCGGTGACCACGGCCACCCGGCCCTCGAACCTGGCCATGGCCCCCCTTCCTCCAACGCCCCTAGGTTAGGTAGGATGATTGCCGATCCTAGCCTCAGGGGGAAGACACATGGTCAAGACGCTTCAGGCCGAGCTGGTCCTCGACGCCCAGGCCGACGTCGGCGAGGGCCCCACGTGGGACGACCGCTCCGGCGTGCTCTGGTGGATCGACGTGATCCCCGGTGACGTCCACCGCTACGACCCGGCCACCGGCGAGGACACGGTCTTCAACCTCGGCCAGGCGATCGGCACGCTGGCGCCGCGGAGCTCGGGCGGCCTGCTGGTCGCCCTGCGCGACGGCTTCGCCGCCGTCGACGAGGACGGCGGCAACCTGACCTGGATCGCCGAGGTCGAGAAGGACCAGACCAACCTGCGCATGAACGACGGCAAGTGCGACCGTGCCGGCCGCATGTACGCCGCCACGATGGACTTCGACTGCGCCGACGGCGCCGGCAGCCTCTACCGGCTCGACCCGGACCACACCGTCACGAACCTGACCGGCGGCCTGACCATCGGCAACGGCCTGGCCTGGAGCGCCGACGACACGCTGCTCTACTACATCGACAGCCTGGCCGGCGGCATCGACGTCTTCGACTACGAGGCCGCGACCGGCGAGCTGTCCGGCCGCCGGCCGTTCGTGAAGATCCCGCTCTCCGACGGGCTGCCCGACGGCATGTGCATCGACGCCGAGGACCACCTCTGGGTGGCCATGTGGGACGGCGGCGTCGTCCGCCGCTACAACCCGGCCGGCGAGCTCGACACCGTCGTCGAGGTGCCGGGCGTGGCCAAGGCGTCCTGCCCGGCGTTCGGCGGTCCGGACCTCACGGACCTCTACATCACGACGGCGCGCCGCGGCCTCGAGCCGGACGAGCTGGCGGCTCAGCCGACCGCGGGCGGCCTGTTCAAGGTGCGGCCGGGCGTGGCCGGCGTACCGACCAACAGCTTCGCCGGCTAGCCGCATGCACTACGGCGCGGAGCACACGTACGGCGCGCGCGCGGACGACAGCTGGACCTACCGCGGGCTGAAGACGGTCGTCATCGAGAACGAGACGCTGCGCGCGGTCGTCCTCGCCGACAAGGGCGCAGACGTGCTCAGCCTCGTGCACAAGCCGAGTGACACCGACTTCCTGTGGCGCAGCCCGTGGGGTGTGCGCGACCCGCGCACCTACGTGCCCGCGACCGGTGACCCGACCGGTGTCTGGATCGACAGCTACCACGGCGGGTGGCAGACCGTGCTGCCGGCCGGGGGCGGGGGCGGCGCCTACCGCAACGCCGACCTCGGCATGCACGGCGAGGCGAACCTGCTGCCGTGGGACGCGCAGGTGCTGTCGGAGGGTCCGCAGCGGGCGGCGGTGCAGTTCACGGTGCGGCTGCCGCGCACCCCGCTGGTCGTGACGAAGACGATCGCGGTCGAGCAGGGCAAGCCGACGATGACCTTCCGCGAGTCGGTGACCAACGTCGGCGGTGAGCCGGTCGACCTCTCGTACGGCCAGCACATCACCTTCGGCGCGCCGTTCCTGTCGGAGGCGTGCCTCATCGACCTGCCCGGCGGCACCGTGACGCAGGGCCAGCCGTACTCGCCGAACCACCGGCTGATGGCCGGCGCCTCGCAGGAGTGGCCGAAGGGCGTGCTGCTCGACGGCTCGGAGATCAACCTGCGTGAGATCCCGCCGCCCGGCACCGGCTGCGAGGACATGGCCTACATCACCGACCTGCCGGCCGGCTGGTACGCCGTGACCAACACCGCCCTCGGCGTCGGCGCCGCGGTGCGCTATCCGGCCGACCTCTACCCGAACCTCTGGTACTGGCAGGTCTTCTCCGGCGGCGCGGGATACCCGTGGTGGGGCCAGACCTACAACATCGGCCTCGAGCCGTTCACGAGCGCCAGCAACGCCGGGCTCGGGGCGGCGGTCGAGGACGGCAGCGCCCGGGTGATCGGCCCCGGCGAGACGATCGACTCGGAGCTGCACTTCTCGGCGTACCGCTCGTTCCTCGGCGTCGCCGACGTCGCAGCAGACGGCACCGTCACCACGCTCTAGACCGTTGAGGTGGGAGTTTCAGCCGTTGGCTGAAAAAACCCCCACAAACGGGGGGGGGCGGGGCCCCCGCCCTGGGGCTGTACAGAAACACCAGGGGGGCGCCGTTCGGGAAGTCGGTGGCCGTGTCGAGGATGCGGGCGATGGTCTCGCCGATGACGTCGACCGGAGCGCCGTGGCCGTAGAAGTCCTCGCGCCCCTTCGCGCGGATCCGTTCGGTGACGACGAAGCCGGGCTGCAGGTTGAGGAAGTGCAGCCCGTCGTCGGCGTGCTCGACCACGAGCTGCTCCGCGATCCGGTTGAAGCCGGCCTTCGTGATGCCGTAGACCGCGGCCCAGCCGCCCTTGTCCGCGGTCGCGTACGGACGGATCAGCCCGGCCGCGCTGGTCGTGCCGGCGATCGTCCCGCTGCCGCGCTCGGCCATGTGCCGCAGCACCGGCTGGGTGAAGATCAGCTGCGCGGTGAGGTTGCCGTAGACCCGCTTCTCCAGCTCCTCGGGCGGGTAGTCGAGGAAGCGCGCCATGTTCAGCGGTCCGACGTAGATGGCGTTGTTGAGCAGGACGTCGACGTGGCCGAGCTCCTTGATCGCCTGCTCGGCAACCGGCTGCAGCGACGTGCCGTCCAGCAGGTCGAGGTAGAGCGGTACGGCGCGCCGTCCTTCGGCCTCGACAGCCGCGGCGGTCGACTCGAGACTGCCCTCGACGGTGTCGTCGCCCTCGCTGCGCGTCCGGCCGGTGAAGGCGACGTCGTAGCCCTTGCGCGCGAGCGCGATCGCCGTCTGGCGTCCGATGCCGCGCGTCGCGCCCGTGACCAGCGCGGTCTTCATGTGGCGACGACGAAGATGCGCGCGCTCTGCACCCCGGTCGGCGGGCGTGCGGTCACCAGTACGCCGAACGGCCGCCGGTCGGTCGGGGCCGGCAGCTCGCTGGTCGCCCCACCGAGTACCTGGTCGTCGGCGCCGTAGAACACGGCGACCGCGCGCAGCGGCCGCAGCACCGAGCCGCTCGCACTGGGCACGACCTTGCCCGTCACGTCGACGAGGCCGTCCTGCACCGGGCCGACCTGGACCTCCGACGTGGCGAAGACGGGGCTGTCCACCTCGGCGAGCCACGTGCCGACCTCGGCCTGGCCGGTCGTCAGCTGCGCGTCCATGGTGGCGCCGGACAGCTCCTGCTCGCCCCCGATGGCGACGGTCTGCCCGGGGGCGATCATCGGGATCGTCTGGCTGAGGTCCATGACGACGGCGCCGGTCGCGTCGGTGAGCCCGGCGCGCACCGTCACGGCGCGGGCGTACTCGTCGCGGCTGCGGTTGCTCCAGGTCACCGCCCAGGAGACGCCCGGCCGGCCGTTGGCCAATGTGATCGGCGTCATCCCCGAGCCGGCGGCCGAGACCTCCTGCACCGAGATCCGGTCGGCGCTGCCGCCGCCGCCGACGGTGAACGCCAGGACGGTCGCGGCAAGGACGACGACGAGGCCCACCGCGGCGAGGGGCAGCAGGTACGGGTTGCGCGTGCGCCACTCGGGCGCCACCGGCTGCACCGAGTCCACCTGCGCGAGAGCGGAGCCGAGGGGCGCGCTGCGCGGCGAGTACGTCGGCACGTCGTGGGTGGCCGTCTCGTCCACCGGCTTGATGGGGTAGGCCTCGCGGCTGGGCCAGCAGTACCAGAACCCGTCGGGTCCCTGGTACCACTCGCCGTCCTTGCGCGGGACCCACTCGTCACCGGTGGTCATCTGCGCCTCCGCATCAGTCGGGCAGCTCGGGCGCCCACGGCGAGCCGTTGATGTGCGACCCGCCGTCGACGAACAGAGTGTTCCCAGTCAGGTAACGAGCATCCTCGCTGGCGAGGAACACCGCGACCGGCGCGATGTCGGAGTCGGGGTCGCCGAGCCGGCCCATCGGGTTCATGGCGTCGGCCATGGCCTCGATCTGCGGGTTCTCCGCGGCCACCCGCCGGAACGCCGCCGTCTTCGCGCCCGGGCAGATCACGTTGGCGACGATGCCGTACGCCGCCCACTCGCGGGCCGCCGTACGGGTCAGCGTGCGCAGCGCCTCCTTGGCGGCGTTGTACTCGAGCGTGCCGACGTGGGCGTTGACGCCGTTGAGCGAGCAGAGGTTCACGATCCGCCCGTAGCCCTGCGCCTTCATCGAGGGGAAGGCCGCCTGCATCGCCCAGAACGGCCCGTAGTAGGCCACCGCGATGCCGTGCGCCAGCGCGTCGTCGGTCTTGTTCTCGACCCGGCCGATCGACCCGCCGCCCCAGGCGTTGTTCACCAGGATGTCCACGCGACCCCACGCGTCGACCGCGTCGGCGACCATCGCGAGCACGTCGGCCTTGTCGCTCACGTCGCAGCGGATGTGCCGGGCGCCGATCCCGGTCGCGAGCCGCTCCGCCGCGGCGGCGTCGATGTCCGCGGCCAGCACTGAGGCGCCCTCCGCGGCGTACGCGCGACAGATCGCCGCCCCGATGCCGTCACCGCCGCCGGTGACCACGGCCACCCGGCCGTCGAGTCGCCCCATGCTCACCTCTCGTGCTTCACGACGTGCTTGCGGCGGACGAACAGCCACCGGCCGTCCCGGCGTTCGTAGGTGTCGGTGTACACGATCGCCTGGTCGTCCCACCGCTCGCCGCGCCGGATCTCCCCGCGGCAGTGCACGGTGCCGGTCGCGTGGTCGTCGTCGACCAGGTCGATGACCTGCGTGCCGACGAGCAGGAAGCTCGACTCGAACCCCGCGTACTCGGTGGCGAAGAACTCGCGCAGCGCGTCGTGGCCGAACCGGCCCTTGCCGACCTGGACGTCGTCGACGAAGAGCGCGACCAGCGCGTCCAGGTCGCGCGCGTCGACCGCGACGGCGTACCGCGCGACGAGCTGGCGGATCTCCTCGTGGGCGTCCACGTCAGCGCGCGGCGCCCAGCACCAGGGCGCTCGTCGGGACGCCGGTGCCGCCGGTGACGAGCACGTGCTCGACCGCGGGCACCTGGTTGACCGACGTGCCGCGCACCTGGCGCACGCCCTCGGCGATGCCGTTCATGCCGTGCAGGTACGCCTCGCCGAGCTGGCCGCCGTGGGTGTTCACCGGCAGGCGCCCGCCGAGCTCGATGGCGCCGTCGGCGATGAAGTCCTTCGCCTCGCCCGGCCCGCAGAAGCCGAACTCCTCGAGCTGGCAGAGGACGAACGGCGTGAAGTGGTCGTAGATGACCGCGGTCTGGATGTCGGCCGGGCCCAGCCCGCTCGACTCCCACACCTGCCGCGCGCAGACGCCCATCTCGGGCAGCCCGACGATGGACTCGCGGAAGAACGAGCGCATCATCTGCTGCTCGTCGGCCATCGCCTGCGCGGCGCCCTCGATGACGACGGGGGCCTGCGCCAGGTCGCGCGCGCGCTCCATCGACGTGACCAGGATGGCCTGCCCGCCGTCGGTCTCCTGGCAGCAGTCGAGCAGGTGCAGCGGCTCGACGATCCAGCGGCTGGCCTGGTGCTCCTCCAGCGTGATCGGCTTCTCGTAGAAGAACGCCGCGGGGTTGGTGGCCGCGTGCTTGCGGTCGGCGACGGCCACGCGGCCGAAGTCCTCGGACGTGACGCCGTACTCGTGCATGATCCGGGTCGCGAACATCGCCACCCACGACGCCGGCGTGAGCAGCCCGTACGGCGACGTGAAGGCATACTGCGCCTCTTCCGCGCTGTGTCCCGCGGGCCGGCCCTGGACGCCCGCGCCGAAGCGGTGGCCGGAGCGCTCGTTGAACGCGCGGTAGCAGAGCACGTAGTCGGCCACGCCCTCGTTGACTGCCATCGCGGCCAGCTCGATCGTGCCGCAGGGCGCGCCGCCGCCGTAGTGGATGCGGGAGAAGTGCGTGAGCTCGGGGATGCCGAGCGCGCGCATGATGTCGGTCTCCGGGTTGGTCTCCATCGTGTACGTGACCAGGCCGTTGACCTGCGCCGGCTTGATGCCCGCGTCCTCGATCGCCGCCACGCACGCCTCGACCGCGAGGCGCAGCTCCGAGCGACCGCTCGCCTTGGAGAACTCGGTGGCGCCGATGCCGACGATCGCCGTGTTGCCGGCGTACGCATGCCGTGTCATGGCGCGAGCTCGACGGTGCCGGTGACGTGGTTGCCGAGGCTGTTGCGGCCCTGCACCGTCACGACGTCGTCGGCGTACGTGCCGGTCAGCGTCATGAGGTCGCCGGGGTAGTTCGGGACGCCGAGCTTGACCCGGATCGCGGCGATCCGGCGGTCCGGTGCGAAGTCGCTGACGTAGCGGCCGACCAGGCCCATCGTCGTGTTGATGTTCATGAACAGGTCTTTGCTGCCGGCGGCGACGGCGACATCGCGGTCGTGGTGCACCGGCGTGAAGTCGCGGCTGGCCAGGGCTCCGCTGATGATCAGCGTCGGGGTGATCTCGATGTCGAGCGGCGCAATGGCCGTGCCGGTCGTGGTCGCGTCGTCCCGAGCGGGCTGCTGCGGAGGCTGGTATCGCACCGGCTGGAACTGCGGAAGCGAGATCGATCCGCGGCTGTCCCACATGCCGTCGGCCAGCGGCGGGTGGCTGTCCAGCCAGGTGACCTCGAGCGGCATGCCGATCTGCATCTCGTCGCGGGTCACGCCGACCAGGTTGCTGACCAGCCGGGTGCCCTCCTCCAGCTCCACCAGGCCGACCAGCACCGGGTAGCGGAAGCCGTTGGCCTGCGGGTAGTGCGGCGCAGCCCAGCTGTAGAGGGTGCCGCGGCCGGACGCGACCGTGTAGCCGAGCTCCATCGATCCGCAGTCCGGGCAGCGCACCGTCGGCGGGGAGATCAGCCGGCTGCAGGCGTCGCAACGCTGGATCCGCAGCTCGTGCTCGCGCGCGCCCTCCCAGAAGAAGCGGTTGTCGAGGTTGATCGCCGGCCGCGGCCGCAGGGACGGGTCGGGGTTGGGGCCGCCGCCGGCCCGCGGCTTGAACTTGAGGATGCGGAAGAGCAGGTCGCCGACGTGCTGGCCGTCCGCGGTCGTGTAGCGGTGGCGGGTGGTCACGAAGTAGCCGGTGCCGAGGCCGGTCGTCTTCTCCTCGCTCACTGCGTCGAGGATCTCCACGTTCTGCAGCAGCTCGCCGGGCTTCACGTAGCGCACTGCCTCGATCTCGGAGTTCACGCCGACGACGGACGTGAAGCCCTCGGCCTCGAGCAGCTGGATCACCTGGGTCCGAGGGCTCTCCGGGTTGCGCTTGCCGCCGAGGCCCGGCCGGTCCCACACGTCGAGCATCTCGATGGGCGCGACCGCGTCGGGTCCGGCGTACCGCGGGTTGCGCAGGCCCATGGCGTCGCACCAGTCGGCGATGCCGGTCGTCGACACCGGGTGCCGCGCGACCTGGGCCGGCCCGGTGGCGCCGACGAGCGCCTGGAGCTGTGCCGAATCCATCCGCGGACCGTATCGTCTGACGGGTCGTCAGATGCAGCCGAGGGAGTCCCATGCGCTTCACGTACAGCGAGGCGATGACCGACCCGTCGTTCTGCGGGCCGCTGGCGCAGGCCGCGGAGGAGGCCGGCTACGCGAGCTTCATCGTCCCGGACAGCCTCGCGTACCCGAAGGACTCCGACAGCACCTACCCGTACACGCCGGACGGCAGCCGCGAGTTCCTGGAGGGCAAGGCGTTCTTCGACCCGTTCGTCCTCATCGCCGCCCTCGGCGCGGCCACGACCTCCATCCGGTTCACCGTCTTCGTGCTCAAGCTGCCGATCCGCCACCCCGTCCTCGTCGCGAAGCAGGCGGGCAGCGCGGCCTGGCTGACGGACAACCGGCTCGACCTGGGCGTCGGCATCTCGCCGTGGCCCGAGGACTTCGCCATCGTGGACGTGCCGTGGGAGCGCCGCGGCAAGCGGATGGACGAGTGCATGGACGTCCTTCGCGCACTCCTCGCCGGCGGCTTCGGCGAGTTCCACGGCGAGCTGTACGACGTCCCGCCGATCGCGCTCACGCCGGCGCCGACCCGGCCGGTGCCGCTGCTCGTGGGCGGCCACTCCGACGCCGCGCTCAAGCGCGCGGTGACCAGGGGCGACGGCTGGGTGCACGCCGGCGGCCAGCCGGACGAGCTCACGCACCTGCTCGCGCGGCTGGCCGAGATCCGCGCCGCCGAAGGCCGCCAGGACGACCCCTTCCAGATCCACGTCGCGAGCCTCGACGCGTACACGGTCGACGGCGTCCGCCGGCTCGAGGACGCCGGGGTGACCGACGCGATCGTCGGCTTCCGCTGGCCCTATCAGCGCGGCGACGACACCGAGCCGCTGCAGACCAAGGTCGACAACCTGCGCCGCTACGCCGACGACGTGATCGCGCAGGTCTCCTAGAGAGAGCGGAAGAACCGCCGTACGTCGTCGAGCCAGAGGTCGGGTGCCTCCATTGCCGCGAAGTGGCCGCCCCGGTCGTACTCGGTCCACTGCACGATGTTGTTGCTCGCCTCGGCGAAGCGGCGGATCGGCCGGATGATCTCCTTCGCGAAGACCGCGACACCCGTGGGAGCGGTCGACGGGCCGAAGCCGAAGCCCATCGTCAGGAACGTCTCGTAGTAGAGACGCGCGGCCGAGCCGGCGGTCTTGGTCAGCCAGTAGATCATCACGTTGGTCAGCAGGTGGTCGCGGTCGATGACCGTCGGGTCGTCGGTCCACTCGTGGAACTTCTCCGCGACCCACGCGAGCTGCCCGGCCGGTGAGTCGGTCAGCGCGTAGGACAGCGTCTGCGGCCGGGTCTGGTGCAGCTTCGTGTAGCCCGAGCCCTCGGTGAGGTAGCGGGTCAGCCCGTCCATCCGCTCCTGCTCGTCGGCGTCGAGCTCGTGCGGGCCGTCGGGCAGCGCGATCAGGAAGTTGAGGTGCACCCCGGCGACGTGCTCCGGGTCCACCTGGCCGAGTGAGCGCGACACCATCGAGCCCCAGTCGCCGCCCTGTACGCCGTAGCGGTCGTAGCCGAGGCGGGCCATCAGCGTCGCCCAGGCGCGGGCCACCCGCTGGATGTCCCAGCCGAGGTCGGTGGTCGGCCCCGAGAAGCCGTAGCCGGGCAGCGACGGCACGACCAGGTGGAAGTCCCGCGAGAGCGGCTCGATCACCTCGAGGAACTCCGCGACCGAACCGGGCCACCCGTGGGTGAGCACGACCGGCAGCGCGTCCGGGTTGGCGGAACGCACGTGCAGGAAGTGCACGTTGGCGCCGTCGATCGTCGTGGTGAACTGCGGGAAGGCGTTGATCCGCTTCTCCCAGACGCGCCAGTCGTAGCCGGTCCGCCAGTACTCGACGAGGTCCTGGAGCCAGGCCAGGTCGGTCCCGCGCTCCCAGCTCGTGCCCGGCAGCTGGTCCGGGTAGCGGGTCGCCGCGAGGCGCGCCCGGAGGTCGTCGAGCTCAGCCTCCGGGATGTCGACGGAAAAGTCGCGGATGATGTCCTCTGCCATGCCGGACATCATGGAGGAGGCGCGGCGGTGCGTGTCGGGGACTACCTGAAGAGCTCGGTCGGCGACTGGACCGGCACCAACCGGCTGCGCATGACGCCGGAGGAGCCGTACGTCGACACGCCGGCCACCGTGTCGATCTCGCTGGCCGGCCGCGGCCGCTTCGTCACCGTCACCTACACGTGGGTGCACGCGACCGACGGCAAGCAGGACGGGTTCCTCGTCATCGGCGACGCCGACGCGCAGAACGCGATCGTCGCGATCTGGGGCGACTCCTGGCACCAGAGCCCGCAGTGGATGGACATGACCGGCCGCCAGCACCCTGGTGGCCTCAGCGTCGAGGGCTCGTACGCCGAGGACGCCCGCTGGCGCAACCACCTCAAGCCCGGCGACGGCGTACTGAAGCTGGCCATGGACAACGTCGTCCCCGGCGCCGACTACCAAGCCGTGGAAATGACCCTCACCAAGACCTAAGACCGTTGAGGTGGGAGTTTCAGCCAACGGCTGAAACTCCCACCTCAACGGGTTCAGCGCAGCAGGGTGCCGCCGTCTACGCCGAAGACTTGGCCGTTGATCCAGGCGGCGTCGTCGGACATCAGGTAGGCGACCATGGCGGCGATGTCCTCGGGTTCGCCGAGGCGGGGCGACCGGACGCCCTTCAGGACGGTCTTCTCCATCTCCGCGAAGTGCGGGCCTGAGCGCACCGCCTCGGTCAGCACCAGACCCGGGGCGACGGCGTTGCAACGGATGCCGTCCTTGCCCCACCGCGACGCGACATGGCGGGTGAGCGCGCCGACGCCCGCCTTCGACGCGGCGTACGCCGGCCGCTGCGGCTCGCCCATGAACGCGGCGGCCGACATCGTGTTGACGATCACGCCGCCGCCGCGCTCCAGCAGCAGCGGCACGGCGACCCGGGTGGTCAGCAGGAAGCCGCGCAGGTTCACGGCGAAGGTGCGGTCCCAGACCTCGAGGTCGATGTCGACCGCGTCGGTGTCGCGGCGCAGCGTGGCGGCGGAGAGGTCGGCGGCGACGTTGAAGAGCAGGTCGACTCCGCCGTACTCCTCGACCGCGGCGGTGAACAGCCCGGCCACCGACGCTTCAACAGAGATGTCGAACTCGACCGCGATCGCCTCGCCCGCCTCGGCTGCCGTCTCCACTGCGCCCAGGTGGTTGAGGTCGCCGACCACGACGTGCGCGCCCTCCTCGCCCAGGCGGAGGACGGTCGCGCGGCCGATCCCGCTCGCCCCGCCCGCCACGACCGCGACCTTCCCGCTCAATCCGCGCATGGGCCACGCTCCCGGGTGACGGCAGAGTTTCTGACGTGGTGTTATATGCGGGTTCCGGGGGCGGCGCGAGCAGGGAGACCCGCATGAAGTCCTACGACAAGCTCCTCATCGGCGGCCGGCTGGTCCCCTCGAAGGGTGACCGGACGATCGAGGTCCGTTCGCCCGCCACGCTCGAGGTCGTGGGGCACACACCCGACGCGGTCGAGGCCGACGTCGACGCCGCGGTCGGCGCCGCGCGCGAGAGCTTCGACTCCGGGGTCTGGGCCAACACCAACCCCGCAGACCGGGCGAAGGTCCTGGCCCGGCTCTCCGAGATCCTCACGGAGCGCACTCCCGAGATCAACGCCGTCATCTCCGACGAGATGGGCGCGCCGCCGACCACCGTGCAGATGATGCAGAACACCCCCGCGCAGGCGGTGCTCGGCTTCTACACCGGCCACGCCGCGGAGTTCCCGTGGGAGGAGACGCGCACCGGCCTGTTCGGCCAGACCCGAGTCCGCAAGGAGCCGGCCGGTGTCGCGGCCTGCATCATCCCGTGGAACGTCCCGCTGTTCATCGCGATGAACAAGCTCGCGCCGGCGCTGCTGGCCGGCTGCTCCGTCGTACTCAAGCCCGCGCCGGAGACCCCGATCGACGCGATCATGCTGGGCGAGATGTTCATGGAGGCCGGCCTCCCCGAGGGCGTGCTGTCGGTCATCCCGGCCGGCCGCGAGGTCGGCGAGTACCTCGTCAAGCACCCCGGCGTCGACAAGATCTCGTTCACCGGCTCGACCGCCGCCGGCCGCCGCGTCGGCGCACTCGCGGCCGAGCAGCTCAAGCGCTGCTCGCTCGAGCTCGGCGGCAAGTCGGCCGCGATCGTCCTCGAGGACGTCGACCTCGCGTCCGCCGCGCCGATGCTGGTCTTCAGCGGAATGATGAACAGCGGCCAGGCGTGCGCCGCGCAGACCCGCATCCTCGCCCCGCGCTCCCGCTACGACGAGATCGTCGAAGCCGTCGCGACCACCGCGAGCTTCATGAAGGTCGGCGACCCGTCGGCGCCGGACACGGTCCTCGGACCGCTGGTCGCCGAGCGCCAGCGGGACCGGGTCGAGGGCTACATCGCCAAGGGCAAGGACGAAGGCGCGAAGCTGGTCACCGGCGGCGGACGTCCCGCGGACCTGCCGGTCGGCTGGTACGTCGAGCCGACCGTCTTCGCCGACGTGGACAACAACATGACGATCGCCCGCGAAGAGATCTTCGGACCAGTTCTTTCCGTCATTCCGTACGACGGCGAGGCCGACGCCATCAGCATCGCCAACGACTCCGACTACGGGCTCGGCGGCTCGGTCTGGACCGCCGACGCCGAGCACGGCCTCGAGGTCGCGCGCCAGGTCCGCACCGGCACGCTGGGCATCAACTGGTACGCCTTCGACATGGGCTCGCCGTTCGGCGGCTACAAGTGCTCCGGCATCGGCCGCGAGGACGGGCCCGAAGGCCTCGACGACTTCTGCGAGACCAAGTCGATCCTCATGCCGATGGGCTACACCGGCTAACCCACCCCCGCGAGTGGAGTTCTACCGCCATTTCTGGCGGTGAATCTCCACTCGGCGAAGGGGGAGGAGGGACTGTCCACAATGCGCTTCGCGATCAAGACGATGCCGGAGCGCGGTGAGTGGGCGCCGCTGCTGGCGGTCTGGCAGGAGGCCGACCAGCACGACATCTTCGAGTCGGCCTGGACGTTCGACCACTTCTACCCGATCTTCACGACCGAGCCGGAGCCCTGCTTCGAGGGCTGGACGATGCTCGCCGCGATGGCCCAGGCCACCACGCGGATCCGCGTCGGCTGCCTGGTCACCGGCGTGCCCTACCGGCACCCGGCCGTCCTCGCGAACATGGCCTGCACGGTCGACGTCCTGAGCGGCGGCCGGCTCGAGCTCGGCCTCGGCGCCGGCTGGAACGAGGTCGAGGCCAACGCCTACGGCATCCCGCTCGGCTCGATCACCGAGCGCTTCGACCGCTTCGACGAGGCGTGCGAGGTCATCACGTCGCTGCTCGAGAACGACTCCACGACGTACGACGGCACGTACTACCAGCTGACGAACGCGCGCTGCCTGCCCAAGCCGATCCAACAGCCGCACCCGCCGATCTGCATCGGCGGCGGGGGAGAGAAGCGCACCCTCAAGACGGCCGCGCGCTGGGCCGACCACTGGAACTGCCCCGGCGGCACAGCCGAGGAGGTCGCGCACAAGCGCGACGTGCTGCACCGGCACTGCGCCGACATCGGCCGCGACCCGGCCGAGATCCTGACCTCCGTGCACGTCATGGACTGGCCGGGCAACGACGTCGGCACGATCGTCGAGCGGGCTGCGGCGTTCCAGGAGATGGGCATCGACCTCGCGGTCGTCTACCTCTACCCGCCGTACGACGCGAAGGTCGTCGCGCCCCTGGCCAAGGCGCTGTCCGCCCTGGTCTAGGTAGTAGGCAGCTGCTTGAGCGACAGCGTCGCCAGCAGGTTGATGGCGCGGGTCAGCGCGATGGCGGACTGCGGGTTGTTGTCGTCATTCGCCGACGCGGCGAGCAAAACGAGCGAGGGCAGGAAGGCACGCAGGGCCGGCGCCGCCCACTTCCCATCCGGCTTCTTCAGACCCGCGAGGGCGACGGCCACGGACAGGTCCTTGAGCACTTGGGGATGGTTGGCGAACTGCGGTGAGTTGCGGTCGATGAAGTCGGTGGCCTGCTTCTTGACTGCTGCGCACCGATCCCGCAGGTCATTGGTCCGCGGGTCTTCGCAGTCGGCCCCGAACAGGATGTCCACGATCGGCCCCGGCGCGATCCTGGTGGGGTCGAGCAGTTCGATCAGGTTGTCCTCCTTGATCGGACCGGAAGGTGACGGCGAAGACGGCGACGGCGAGGCGGTGCGGGTTGCTGTGTCCACGTCGACCCGGTCCGCCGCGAACTCGAAGTACTGCTCCTCGGCGACGGTGACCCGGGCGCGAAGGCTCTGGTTGCTCAGGATGACGTGCATCGAAGCGGTGTCACTGCGCGCGTTGGTGTTCTCCGGGCTCATGTCCTTGCAGGGCACGCCGGCGAATGACGTGACGACGGTGATCTTTCCCGTGAACTCCTGGCGTTCGCGACTTCTCACGTCGTACCCGCCGATGGGGTCCGGGATGTTGGCGTCGAGCTTGATGCAGTTCGGGGAGGACGCGTTCGGGTCGTCCTGCGAGTCGAGATCGAGGACCACTTGTCCCGTCATTCCGCTGTCGGCCAGGTAGAGCTGGACAGCGTTGCGACCCCTCTTCGGATCGGTCTCGGGATCGATCACGACGTGACCGTTGTATGTGAGCACCTTGCCTTCGAACTTCAGAACCGACTGCGCCAGGGCTGCGGGCGCCGCCGGACCGAGCAGCCCGACGAGCGCAGCGACCACGACCAGGCGGCCACCCCGTGTCATGGCCGGAGTGGTCAGCGACGGGGTCACGCGGGTACGAAGCCGGGGATGGCGTCGAGGGTCGACCGCAGCTGCTCGTAGCGGTCGGTGGGCGCGTCGATCACGATCCGCACCGCCGTGCCGTCGGCCAGGTCGGCGACGAGGATGCCGACGGTCCGGGTGCCCTTCGCGTAGGTCATGCCCATGACGTCGACGCCGTCGATCGTGAGCATCCGCGGTTCCCGGACGGACAGCGGCGCGGTGTCGGCCCGGGCGGCGTCGAGCATCGCCTGAGCATTCGGGTCCTCGTCGCCCGTCGCGATGCTGACCCGGGCACCCGTCGGCGTGCTGGTGCCCAGGTCCGTGGCCGTTTCCGCCACGGTGCGCCCGTCGGCGGAGGTCGCCCACCCGGCCGGCGCAGTGAGCGTCGGCCGCACGGCGGCTGTCGACGTCGAGTCGTTCTGCAGGACGAAGTAGCCGCCGATGGCAGCAATCGCGGCGACAACGGCGACCGTTCTCTTGCGTTGCGTCGTCCATGGCGTGGCAACTGGCGCACCAGATGCGCCCGGGGGCGCCTGGGCAACCAGCTGGGCGCCGTCGACCCAGCCGGCCACGCCGTTCTCGCACGTGACGTGCGACCAAGGGCCACGCTGCTCGGTCACGGCGACCGGCAGCCGCGGCTCCAGGGTGATTGCGGCGGGCAGGCCGGCATCGGGCTCGCTGCGCGCTTCGAGCGGCCGCTCGCCGACGGTGTGCGTCGCGCTGAACATCAGCCGGGTGCCGGTGGCGGCGGGATCGCGGTGGAGGACTTGTTCTTTCCTCTCAGCGTCGCCAGCAGGTTGACCGCCCGCGTCAGCGCGACGGCGGAGTCCTCGTTGTTGTCGAAATTGGCGGAAGCGGCGAGCAGCGCGAGTGACGGGAGGAAGGCGCGGAGCGCGGGCGCCGCCCAGGTCCCGTCCTCGTTCCTCAGCCCTGCGAGGCCGACGGCCACCGCGAGGTCCTTGATCACCTGCGGATGGTTGGTGAACTGGGGCGAGTTGAGGGCGATGAACTCGTTGACCTGCTTGTTGACGTTGCGGCACCGCTCGGTCCGCTCGTTGGTTCCGCGGTCAGGGCAGCCGGCCGCAATCATGATGTCGTTGATCGGCCCCACCGCGATCGCCGTGGGGTCGAGCAGCGCGATCAGCGGGCTGTCGTCGGTGAACAACCCGGACGCCGTCGGCGATGGCGACGGCGACGATGAGAAGTAACCGGTCGGGCTCCTCGGCCCGCCGACCCGGGAGGCGATGAAGTCGAAGCTCTGCTCCTCGGCGACCCTGACGTGCGCGAGGATGGACGTCTGGTCCACCTGAGCGACGAGCGTGGCCACGTCCGTCCGGGCATTGGTGTTCTGGGGACTCATGTCCTTGCAGGGCACTTGCGCGAACGAGGTGACGACGGCGATCTGCCCGGTGATCTGCTGCCGAGCGGGGCTCGAGGCGTCGTACGACCCGATGGGCTTGGGAATGTCGGCGTCGAGCTTGACGCAGTTCGGCGAAGTCGCCTCTGGGTCGTGTGCCGAGTCCACGTCGACGACCATCTGTCCGGTCATCCCGCTGGGGGACAGGTAGAGACGGACCTCGTTCCGGCCCAGCGGTATGCCCTGGTCGTCCACCGAGGCGAGCTCGTTGACCTTGGTGATCACGCCGCGGAACTCCACGACCGACTGCGCACGCGCTGCCGGTGCGGCCGGGCCGAGCAGCCCGACGAGCGCAGCGACCGCGACCAAACGCCCACCCCGCGTCATGGCCGAATGGTAGGCCAAGACCTTTGAGGTGGGAGTTTCAGCGCCCCAAGGGCCGCTGAAACTCCCACCTCAAAGGGAGGGGACGGCCCTCCGGCGTAGAAGAGGCGGCGCAGGCTGCGGCGACTGACTCTGTTTGCCGTGCTCGCCGGGAGCCTCGCGCTGCCCGCCGTGCTGCCCACCGTCTCCGCCGAGCCCGTGCCCGAGGGTGCGGTCTGGACCGAGGCCTTCTTCCCGTCGGGTGACGGGACGATCCTGCACACCGACATCTTCCGGCCCGAGAACGCCGGCGATAAGAAGACGCCGGTCATCCTCTCCATCGGCCCGTACTTCGGCAGCGCCGGCTCCCCGGACTCGCCCGACCCGCTCAACACCGGCCCGGTCGCGCGCTTCCAGGAGCTCTTCGACGACGCGCACATCATGGAACGCGGCTACACCTACCTCCAGGTGGACCTGCGCGGCTACGGCAGCAGCGCGGGCTGCGCCGACTTCGGCGGCCCGGGTGAGCAGATGGACGTCAAGGCCGCGGTCGAGTGGGCCGCGAGCCAGCCCTGGTCGACCGGCAAGGTCGGCATGTGGGGCAAGAGCTACGACGCCTGGACCCAGGTCATGGGCCTGTCGCAGAAGCCCAAGGGCCTGGCGGCGGCGATCATCCAGGCGCCGATCATCGAGGGCTACCGCACCCTGTTCATGAACGGCATCCACTACGACGCCGGCTGGTACGCGACCCCGAGCCTGTACGCCGGCTACGACATCCTCCCGCCGGCGCTGAACTCGCCGCCCGAGGAGTTCGTCAACTGGGCGACGTACTTCACGCGCCCGGACTGCGTGCTGACCAACGAGGCCTCGACGCCGAACCCGGACCGCACCATCGAGTACTGGCGCCAGCGCGACATCGTCGCGGCCGCGTCGGAGAGCATGGTGCCGGTGCTGTGGTCGCACGGGTTCCTCGACGCGAACACGAAGCCGGACAACTTCCTCGACGTCTACAAGAACCTCAAGGGCCCGAAGCGCGCCTGGTTCGGCCAGTTCGACCACGTCCGCGGCAACCAGTCCGACCTGGTCGGCCGTGAGGGCTT
>CAZYXZ010000059.1:0-21744 GCA_964651395.1 uncultured Frankiaceae bacterium | reverse complement strand
ACCAGCTCCTCGGCCTCGACCGCGACGGCGTGCACAGCGACCTGGTCGGCACCCCAGGGGACTGGGTGTACGCGGGGCGCGGCGCGACGCTCATCGCGCTGCCGCACGATGTGCGCGGCAACCTCACCGCGACCAGCGCCAACACCGACCTGGTCACCCCGGGCAGCGGCTACGAGCCGTGGGGCCGCCCGCAGGGCACCAGCACGGGGATCGGCCCGCTCCCACCACTGCAGCCCAGCGAACCGCTGCCCGCCTTGGGCTACCGCGGCGAACTGCACACCCACAGCCAGATCCACCTACGCGCCCGCACCCTCGACCCGGTCACCGCCAGCTTCACCAGCACCGACCCCCTCGACGGCACCCCCGGCACCCCCACCGTCGCCAACCCCTACCCCTACGCCGACAACGACCCCATCAACCACCAAGACCCCAGCGGCCTGAGCACCTCGGTCACCGATGACGAGCTGAACCAGGCCGGGCTCTTGGCCGGCCCGGCAGTCCTGGTCGGTGAGAATCTCTGCCTCCGGCTCGCGACCCTGGGCGGGCCCCGAGCGACGAGCGCCGGTTCCGGCCATGGCTGCTTCGCCGCCGCGGCAGCCGGCGTCGGCGGGGGCATCGTCGTCTACGCAGGAGCGACCTATGTGCTCGATGAGCTCGGCAACGTCCTCCGCTGCATCCCATCATCCAGATGCGAAAGTGATAGGGGTGAGGAAACCGATCCGAAGCCGAGCCCAAGGCCTCCTCCGGTACCAGACCCGATGCCGACGGCCGACTGTTCTCTGGACGTCCTGCTAGACACATCAGCCGTCAAGGCGCAGGCGGCGGCGAGGAGGCTCATGAAACCGGGCGAATGTGCCGTGATCTCGGTCACCGTCCAACGGGAGGCTGCCGAGCAGGGGTTCTACGCCGAGGGTCTGCCCGTCATCGCGGACGGCACGTCGGCAGTTCTGCGTGCTCAAGTTGCCGCGCAGCTGAGAGGCTTCAATGCCGAACTGCAAGGGTTCACGAACGACGTCGTTATCGGAGCCACGGCCCTGGAACACGGGATGCCACTTATTACTGGCGACCGTGATCTTGTGAGTGCAGTGCTCAAGCTGCGGGGCGATGGTCGCTTGATCGCCCCGGGAGCTTAACGGCGGTGACGCTCAGCATTGCTCCAATCTCAAGCGGCATCGCGCGGTTGGGTGCTTGGGGAAGACTCGAACTACCCGGAGCCAGATCTGCCGTGTTGCGGCTTGTGTGGGCAGACGACGTGGACCTTCCCGAGGCCGTAGCCGCTGATATCACCGGCGGTATTCTGTTGCTGAATGAGGATCTTGGTCGACTCCTGATCCTGCCGTACGCGGGTGAATTCGTCGTTGCATACGGTCTCAGAGAAGGCACCCCGATTTACCCACCACTGGCCATTAGGCGATATGCCGACCATGGGCTCCGCATGGCGGAGGTGCGGCTGCTCCTCGGTCTTGGCGCGCTTCTTCTGACCGAGTCGACACTCGCATGCTTTCAGGAGGACTGCACGCTTGCCTGGCGCCAGGACGGCGACTTTGCCGGCTGGACCATCGAGGGCACCACATGTGACGAGGTGCTTCTTCTTGCCGGTGACTGGACCGGGATGGAGCAACGTCAACGCCTAGCCCTCGCCGATGGCACTCGGCTGTCCTAACGAACTCGCAAATCAGAGAGGGCCCGGAGGCGTCAGCCCCCGGGCCCTCTCTGGTGTCTACTAGTGCGAGTGGCCGTGGCCGTGGGAGTGGCCGTGGCCACCGCCCGCGGGGGCCTCTTCCTCGGCCGGCTTCTCGGCGACCAGGGTCTCCGTCGTGAGCAGCATCGCCGCGATGGAGGCGGCGTTCTGTACGGCGGAGCGGGTCACCTTGACCGGGTCGACGATGCCCGCGGCGATCAGGTCGACGTACTCACCCGTGGCGGCGTTGAGGCCATGGCCCTCGGGCAGCTCGCGGACCTTCGCCACGACGACGTAGCCCTCGTGGCCAGCGTTCTCGGCGATCCAGCGCAGCGGCTCGTCCAAGGCCTTGCGGACGATGCTGACGCCGGTGGCCTCGTCACCGGTCAGGTTGAGGTTGCCCTCGAGCGCCGCTGACGCGACGACGAGTGCGGCGCCGCCACCGGCGACGATGCCCTCCTCGACCGCGGCGCGGGTCGCCGAGATGGCGTCCTCGAGCCGGTGCTTCTTCTCCTTGAGCTCGACCTCGGTCGCGGCACCCACGCGGATGACGCCGACGCCCCCGGCCAGCTTGGCCAGGCGCTCCTGGAGCTTCTCGCGGTCCCAGTCGCTGTCCGCGGCCTCGATCTCGGCCTTGATCTGGTTGATCCGGCCGCTGATGTCCTCGGCCTTGCCCGCGCCGTCGACGATCGTGGTCGTGTCCTTGGTGATGGTCACCTTGCGGGCCTTGCCCAGCAGGTCGGTGTCGACCGTGTCGAGCTTGAGCCCGACCTCGGCGCTGATCACCTGGCCGCCCGTGAGGGTGGCGATGTCCTGGAGCATGGCCTTGCGGCGGTCACCGAAGCCCGGCGCCTTCACGGCGGCGGCGGTGAACGTGCCGCGGATCTTGTTCACGACGAGCGTGGACAGCGCCTCGCCCTCGACGTCCTCCGCGATGATCAGGAGCGGCTTGCCGGCCTGGAGCACCTTCTCCAGCAGCGGCAGCAACTCGTGGATCGCGGAGATCTTCTGGTTCGCGATGAGGATGTACGGGTCGTCGAACGACGCCTCCATCCGCTCGGTGTCCGTGACGAAGTACGGCGAGATGTAGCCCTTGTCGAACTGCATGCCCTCGGTGAACTCCAGCTCGAGGCCCATCGTGTTCGACTCTTCGACGGTGATGACGCCGTCCTTGCCGACCTTGTCCATCGCCTCGGCGATGAGCGTGCCGATCGCCGGGTCCTGGGCCGAGATCGCCGCGACGTGCGCGATGTCGTCCTGGGTCTCGATCTCGCGCGCCATCTTCAGCAGCGCCTCGGAGACCGCGGTGACCGCGGACTCGATGCCCTTCTTCAGCGCCATCGGCTGAGCGCCGGCCGCGACGTTGCGCAGGCCCTCGTGGACCATGGCCTGGGCCAGGACGGTGGCGGTGGTGGTGCCGTCGCCGGCGACGTCGTTGGTCTTCGTCGCGACTTCCTTGGCCAGCTGGGCGCCCATGTTCTCGTACGGGTCGTCCAGCTCGACCTCACGGGCGATGGTCACGCCGTCGTTGGTGATGGTCGGCGCGCCCCACTTCTTGTCGATGACGACGTTGCGGCCCTTCGGGCCGAGCGTCACCTTGACCGCGTTGGCCAGCGCGTCGACGCCGCGCTCCAGAGAACGCCGCGCGTCCTCGTTGAACTCGATGATCTTGGGCATGTGTCCCTCTCCAAAGACCGCGACGCCCCGACGTACCGCCTCACTCAGGCGGGGCCGGGGCGGCGCGGTCGGTGACTACTTCTCGATGACGGCGAGGACGTCCCGTGCGGAGAGCACGAGGTACTCCTCGAGGTTGTACTTGACCTCGGTGCCGCCGTACTTGCTGTAGATCACGGTGTCACCGACCTTCACGTCCAGCGGTACGCGCGCGCCGTCCTCGAAGCGACCGGGGCCCACGGCAACGACCGTGCCCTCCTGGGGCTTCTCCTTGGCGGTGTCGGGGATGACCAGCCCGGAGGCCGTCTTCTCCTCAGCCTCGGACGGCAGGACCACGATGCGGTCCTCGAGCGGCTTGATTGCGACCTTGGCCTTCGACATCGTCGGCCTACTCCTTCGTTTCGTTTCCACGTGTGTGCGGCATGAGGCGGCTGCCGTCGCGGGGGTCAGCTGCCTGAGTGCCAGTTTTAGCACTCGACGGTGCCGAGTGCCAACTCAGGTTAGGTCGGTGTGACCCCGGGAGTCAACCCGAGCGGGACCCGAGGCGCAGCCCGGGGTCAGCGGGGACGTCGAGGGGGCTGCTGACGCCCCGGGCGGCCAGCTGGGCGCCCAGCGCGGCCACCATGGCCCCGTTGTCGGTGCACAGGCCCGGCCTGGGCACGCGCAGCCGTACGCCGGCCCGCTCGGCCCGCTCGGCCGCCACCGCCCGCAGGCGGCTGTTGGCGGCCACCCCGCCCGCGATCAGCAGGTCCTCGACGCCCTCCCGCCGGCAGGCCTCGAGCGCCTTGTCGACGAGGACGTCGACCACGGCCTCCTGGAAGCTGGCCGCCACGTCGGCCACCGGGACCTCCTCGCCGGCGCGGCGCTTCGCCTCGACCCACCGGGCCACCGCCGTCTTGAGGCCGGAGAAGGACACGTCGAGCGAGCCGTCCTGGAGCCCGCGGGGGAAGGCCACGGCCGCGGCGTCGCCCTCGCGCGCCACGCGGTCGATGTGCGGGCCGCCCGGGAAGGGCAGGCCGAGCAGCCGCGCCACCTTGTCGAAGGCCTCCCCCGCGGCATCGTCGAGCGTCGCCCCCAGGGACTCCGTGTCGGTCACGTCGCGGACCAGCAGCAGCGAGCTGTGCCCGCCGGAGACCAGCATCGCGATGCACGGCTGCGGCAGGTCGCCGTGCTCGAGGACGTCGACCGCGACGTGCGCGGCGAGGTGGTTCACCGCGATCAGCGGTACGCCGAGCGCGGTCGCGTAGGCCTTCGCCGACGCAACCCCGACCAGCAGCGCGCCGGCCAGCCCGGGACCGTGGGTGACGGCGATCGCGTCGAGATCCTTGAGCTGCACCTTCGCCGTGGCGAGCGCCCGCTCGACCGTCGGCACGAGCGCCTCGAGGTGCGCGCGGCTGGCCACCTCCGGCACGACCCCGCCGAAGCGCGCGTGCTCCTCGACCGAGGAGGCGACCTCGTCGGCCAGCAGCGTGCTGCCGCGGACGATGCCGACGCCGGTCTCGTCGCACGACGTCTCGATTCCCAGCACGAGAGCCTCACTCATGCGGCACCGGGAGCGCTGCCTCGATCCGGTCGAGGCGGTCGGCGTACGTCACGGTGTCGGTGTCCTCGGCGAACATCACGAGCGCGTCCATGCCGTCCGGCGGGTAGTAGCGCGGGCGCACGCCGACCGGCGCGAAGCCGAAGCGGCTGTAGAGCGTCTGCGCGTCCGTGTTGTCGGCGCGCACCTCGAGGCTGACGCGCGTGATGCCGCGCGCGTGCGCCTCGCGCATCAGTGCGAGCAGCAGTCGCGTGCCGATGCCCTGCCGCTGGTATGCGCGCGCGACGCCGATGCTCTGGACGGAGCCGTCGTCGGGGAGCTCGGCCAGGCCGCCGTAGCCGACGATCTGATCCCCGTCCTCGGCCACGACGAAGTAGCGACTGTCCCGGTGCTTGAGCTCGGAGGCGAAGATCGCCGCCGTCCACGGGTCGCCGAACAGCTCGTCCTCCAGCGGCAGCACCGCGTCGACGTCGGCCTCGGTCATGAGCCGGAACTGGACGTTCATCGCAGCGCGGGCTTCGGCGGGCCCGGCTCGACCGCGTCCGGCCGGCGCAGGTAGAGCGGGGTCACCGGAACGGTGCGGCCGGCCAGCGCGAGCGCCCCGACCCAGTCGGCGCAGGGCCGCTGCCCGGCGTCGAGCTTCGCGGCGGGGAGCAGGTCGGGGTAGAGGGCCGCGCCCGGCCCGACGATGCGACGACTGTCGATGCGCGGCGCCAGGTCGGCGGGCTTGGCGACATCCGGGCCTTCCGTGCGTACGCCGGCCGCGTCGTAGCCCGCCCAGTAGACCTCCTTGCGCCGCGCGTCCGTGACCACGACGAGCGGTCCCGGGCCGGACTGCGCGGCGAGCGCGTCGAGCGAGACCACGCCGTCGACCGGGATGGACAGCGCGTGGCCGAGCGCGACCGCGGTCATCATCCCCACGCGGAGCCCGGTGAACGGCGCCGGCCCGACGCCGACCGCCACGCGGTCCAGCTGCGCCGCCGAGGCCCCGGCTTCGGCGAGCAGCTCGGCGATCAGCGGCGCGAGCTGCTCCCCGTGCCGGTTGACGCCCTCGCCCTCGCGCGCGGCCCACGCCGAGCCGTCGAACAGCGCCACGGAGGCGCGGTCGGTCGACGTGTCGAGAGCGAGTACCAGCACCGACGAAGCGTAGACGCGCCCCTGCGGGTCAGCCGAAGCGGACGACCAGCTCGCGCTTGAGCACCTTGCCGGACGGGCCGAGCGGGAAGGCGTCGACGAAGTGGATGACCCGCGGGTACTTGTGCGCCGCGATCTGGCCCTTCGACCACTCGCGGATGTCGTTGGCCAGCGCCTCGTCGTCGGCGTCGGCGCCCTCCGCGCGCACGACCACCGCGCAGACCTCCTCGCCGTACGTGTCGTCGGGTACGGCGATCACCGCGACCTGCGCGATCGCCGGGTGGCGCAGCAGTACTTCCTCGACCTCGCGCGGGTACACGTTGTAGCCGCCGCGGATGACCATGTCCTTCTTGCGGTCGACGATGCTGACGAAGCCGTCCTCGTCCTTCGTGCCGAGGTCGCCGGAACGGAACCAGCCGTCCACGATCGCGGACGCCGTGGCGTCCGGGTTGTTGAGGTAGCCCGCGAAGATGTTGTGGCCGCGCATGACCACCTCGCCGAGCTCGCCGGTGGGCAGCAGCTCGATCCGGTCCTCGAGCTCCGCCTTCGCGATCTCGGTGTCGACGCCCCAGATCGAGGTGCCCACCGTGCCGGGCTTGCGCCCGATCTCCGCCTGGTTGAACGTCGCCACCGGTGAGGTCTCCGTGAGGCCGTAGCCCTCGTAGATGTCCGAGCCGAAGACCTCCTTGAACTTCTCCAGCACGGTCAGCGGCAGGGAGGCGCCGCCGGACACCGCCTTGCGCAGCTGCGGCCGGCGGTCGTCGGTCTTCGCCGCCTCGAGCAGGCCGATGTACATCGTCGGCACGCCCATGAACACCGTGCACTTCTGCGTGTCGAGGAGGTTCAGCGCGTCGGCGCCGTCGAACTTCGGCATCAGCACCATCGTCGCGCCCACGCGGAAGCAGCAGTTCATCGCGACGGTCTGGCCGAAGGTGTGGAAGAGGGGCAGGCAGCCGAGGACGACGTCGTCCTTGGTCAGGCCGATCGTGTCGATGACGGACACGTCGACGTTCATGATCACGTTGAGGTGCGTGAGCATTGCGCCCTTGGGCTTGCCGGTCGTGCCGGACGTGTAGAGCACGACCGCCGTGTCGAGCGGGTCGCGCAGCACGAGACCGTCGACCGGCTTCGCGGTGGACGCGGCGGTGTCGATCCGCTCGATCGTGGCGTCGCCGCCGTCGAGCACCGACATCACGGGTACGCCGGCCAGCTCGGCGCCCTTCGCGCCCTCGCCCAGGAGTGGGGCGGCGCAGACCAGCAGCTTCGCGCCGGAGTCCTCGAGGACGAAGGCGATCTCCTCGGCCTTGAGCAGCGCATGCACCGGCACGGCCACACCGCCGAGGGCCAGGACGCCGAAGTAGGCCAGCGGGAAGTGCGGCGTGTTGGGCAGCAGCAGCGCGACCTTGTCGCCCTCGCCTATCCCCTTGTCGCGAAGCACCGCGGCGTACTGCCGGGCACCGGCCCAGAGGTCCTTGTAATTGATCCGCAGATCGCCGATGACGATCGCCGTCCGGTCGTGATGCTTCTTCGAGCTCTCCGCGAGGATGCTCGCGAGCGACATCTTCATGTGGGGCCTCCCCTTGATCGTGGGGGGATGTTACGGCGGGGACTACTCGCCGCGCAGGCTGTCCAGGCTCACCCTGGCCCAGCGCGGACCCTCTCCCGAGAAGGTCACCGTGCGGACGTCGTCGTCGGCCCGGTCGATGCGCACCACGAGCCGGTCCGCCGACAGCGCCTCGGCCCGCCCCTCGCCCCACTCGACGACGGTGACCGACGCCGGCAGGTCGGTGTCGAGATCCAGGTCGTCGATCTCGGCCAGCGACCCGAGCCGGTAGGCATCGACGTGCACGAACGGGATCCGGCCGTCGCGGTGCACGTGCGCGAGCACGAACGTCGGCGACGTGACCCGCTCGGCCACGCCGAGGCCCGCGCCTATGCCCTGCGCCAGCACCGTCTTGCCCGCGCCCAGCTCGCCCACCAGCAGCACGAGATCCCCGGGCTTCAGTCGCTCCGCCAGCTGGGCGCCCAGGGCACGCATCGCGGCCGGCGTGGCCACCGGCACGGGGAGCGCCTGCCTCATAGCGCCGCTCGGCGCTCGCGCACGATGGTGGCGAGCGTCGCGATGTCGGCGCGCAGCGCCTGCATCTGCGCGCCCTGCGGCCCGGAGCGCAGCGCCGCCGACGGATGGAACGTCGGTACGACGGTCCGCCCGGAGACCGTGAACCGCCTGCCACGCACCCCGGTGATGGACACCGTCGGGCCGAGCGCCCAGCGCGTCGCGAAGTTGCCGAGCGTGCAGATGACGGCAGCGTCCGCGAGGTGCACCTGCCGGCGCAGCCACGGCTTGCAGGTGTCGATCTCGGCGGGCAGCGGGTCGCGGTTGGCCGGCGGCCGGCACTTCAGGACGTTCGCGACGACGACCGTCTCGCGGCCGATGCCCTCCTCGGCCAGCAGCTGGTCGAGCAGCTGGCCCGACTTGCCGACGAAGGGCACGCCCTGCTGGTCCTCGTAGAAGCCCGGCGCCTCGCCGACGAACATGACGTCGCACGGCGCGTCACCCGAGGCGAACACGACCTGCGTGCGCGTCTCCGACAGTGCGCACGCGGTGCAGACAAGTGCGCGCTCTCGCAGCGCTGCCCAGTCCGCGGCGGCCTCCGCCTGCGCGCGGACGTCGTCTGGACTCAAGCTCCGCGCGCGGAGCGCGAGCCCCGGACGATCCGGCGCAGGAACGCGCGCAGGTGCAGGTTGACCAGCGGAGCGCGCTCGAAGTTGACCATGTGTCCGGCGCCCTCGAGGACGACCAGCTCCGCACCGGGGATGCGGTCGACGATGTCCTTGGAGTGCTGCAGCGGCGTCACCTTGTCGTGGCTGCCGACGATGACCAGCACCGGCACGCGGCCGAGCGTCGCGAGCGAGTCGTACTCCTTGTGCTCGAAGAACGTGTGGCTGTACGACGTCATGACGTCGAGCGGCACCGCGGCGGTCATGCGCTCGGTGAACTCCACCTGCGCCGGGCTCGCGTTGTCGCCGAAGACGAACAGCCGCGTGATCAGGTACGCGAGGTCGCTGCCGACCCGGCGCGAGCGCTCGACCGCGGCACGGTTCTTCGTGAGCAGGCCGTGGACGCGCGGCAGCACGGAACCGCTGAGCAGGCCGGTCGCGCGGACCGGCAGCCGCAGCAGCACCTCGATCACGCGCCCGGCCGACGTGCCGATCAGGACGACGCCGACGACCCGCTCGCCGAACAGGTCGGGCCGGTGGCGGGCCAGCGCCATGATGGTCATGCCGCCCATGGAGTGGCCCACGAGGACGACTGGGCCCTCGGGGGCGACCGCGTCGAGCACGACCCCGAGGTCGTGGCCGAGCTGCGAGATCGTGTGCCGGTCCGCCTCGCTGCGCGCGGACTCGCCGTGGTCGCGGTGGTCGTAGGTGACCAGCCGGGCGACGTCGGCGAGGTCGCGCTGCTGGTAGTGCCACTCCCCCGACGAGATGGCCCAGCCGTGCACGAAGACGACGGTCAGCGGACCGGAGCCGCTGACCTCCACGTGCAGCGCGACACCGTCCTCGGTGAGCACCGTGCGCTCCTCGCCGGAGAGCCGGCCGAACGCCTCGCGCGCCTCGGGGTCCGGCCGCAGCCGCTTGCGGCCGATGGCCAGCCGCTCCGCGGCCACACCCGCCGCGACGCCGGCCGCGACCGCGCCGAGCACACCGCCGACCACGAGACCGCGTCGCTTCGCGCTCACTGCGCTCCCCCTCCGACGTACGTCCTCGGCACGCGGGAGCCGACCCGCGTGACGATCTCGTAGGAGATCGTGCCGAGGGCCTGCGCCCAGTCCTGCGCGGTCGGCTCGCCCGACGTGCCGGGGCCGAACAGCACCACCTCGTCGCCCGCGCTCACCGCGTCGTCGCCCACGTCGACCACGAACTGGTCCATGCACACCGTGCCCGAGATGCGCCGCCGCTTGCCGGCGAGCAGCACGTCGGCGGTGTTGGTCGCGGCGCGGGGCACACCGTCCCCGTACCCCAGGGGGACGAGCGCCAACGTCGCGTCGCCCGTCGTCGTGTAGCGGTGGCCGTAGGAGACGCCGGTGCCGGCGCCCACGCGCTTGGTGAGCGCGACCCGCGCGCGCAGGGTCATGGCCGGGGCCAGGTCGAACGCGGCGGCCGCCGTCGCGGGCACCGGGCTCAGCCCGTAGACCGCGATGCCGGGGCGGACCAGGTCGAAGTGCGCCTCGGGCAACGTCAGCGTCGCGGCCGAGTTGGCGAGGTGCCGCAGCGTCGGCCGTACGCCGAACGCGTCGGCGACGTCGAGCGCCTCGCGGAAGCGCGCGACCTGCGCGTGGGTCGTCGGGTGACCCGGGTCGTCGGCGAGGACGAAGTGGCTCCAGATCCCGACGACCTCGACCAGGCCGTCGAGGCCGAGCCGCGCCGCCTCGGCCATGAGCGCCGGCCAGTCGTCGTCCGTCGCGCCGCCGCGGGAGAGACCGGTGTCGACCTTGACGTGCAGGCGCGCGGCGCGGCCGGCGCGCGAGCCCGCCTCAGCGGCCGCGTGCAGGCCGGCGAGGGTGCCGGTGCCGAGGTCGATGTCGCGCGGCACCGCGAGGTCGGCGGCGCCCGGTGGCGGCTCCATCAGCACGAGTACCGGCGCGGTGATGCCCGCGTCGCGGAGCGCGATCGCTTCCTCGACGAGGACTACGCCGAGCCACGTGGCGCCGGCCTCGAGCGCGGCGCGCGCCGCCGGGACCATGCCGTGCCCGTAGCCGTCGGCCTTGACGACGGCCATCACCGCGGCCGAGCCGGCGTGCCGCGTCAGCGTCGCGACCGACGTACGGATCGCGTCGAGGTCGACCACGGCCTCCGCGCGCAGGGCGAGGGGCGTCACGGTGGTGGGCACGACGAGAAGGCTACCGGCGGATCAGGCGCACCGCGTCCGGCCAGTGGTGTGTTACGTCCGTGGCCGTGATCGAGGCCTCAGCGTGGCCGTCGCCCGCGGCCAGGCGTGCGGCGAGACCGTGCAGCCACGCCCCGACGGCTGCGGCGTCGAGCGCGGAGAGGCCCGCGCTCAGGTATGCGCCGACGGCGCCGGAGAGCACGTCGCCGGAGCCGGCAGTGGCGAGCCACGGTGTGCCGGTCGGATTGGCCCGCACCGTGCCGTCCGGCGCGGCGACGAGGGTGTGCAGGCCCTTGAGCAGCACGACCGCGCCGAGCTCGGCCGCGGCGGCACGGGTGACGCCGATCCGGTCGTCGTCGAGCGACGCCGCCTTCACACCGGTGAGCCGCTCGAACTCGCCGGCGTGCGGCGTCAGCACCGTCGGGCTCGTGCGGCCGCCGAGCAGGTCGGGCTCCGCGGCGAGCAACGTGAGCGCGTCCGCGTCGGCCAGCACCGGCCGGTCCGTGCTGAGCACCGCGTGCAGCGTCGAACGCGCGGTGTCGTCGGTGCCCATGCCGGGACCCACCACCCAGGCGGTCACCTTCGGGTCGCCCTTCGCGAGCTGGGCCAGGTCGACGACGACGACCTCCGGCCAGGAGGCCCGCACGAGGTCGCCGACCTCCGCGGTGGCGTAGAGCCGCACGTTGCCGGCGCCGGCCCGCAACGCGCCACCGGCGGCAAGAACCGCCGCCCCGCCGTACTGCGCGCTGCCGGCGACCAGCCCGACGACACCGCGCTTGTACTTCGAGGTCTCGCCCTCGACGACGGGGAGCAGCGCCGCGACGTCCTCGGCGTCGAGGATCGCGCACCGCGCCGCGCTGTCGTCGCGCAGGCCGATGTCCGCGACCTCGACCAGCCCGGCCGCCCGCGCGCCCGGTCCGGCGACGAGCCCCGGTTTGAGCCAGCCGAACGTGACCGTGGCCGCGGCGCTGAGCACCGGCCCGGCCACCGCGCCGGTGTCCGCGTCGACGCCGGACGGGATGTCGACGGCGAGCACGGCGGGATGTCCGGCGTACGCCGTGACCAGGTCGGCCAGCGCGCCGCGCGGGGCGCCGGTCGCGCCGATGCCGAGCAGCCCGTCGATGACCAAGTCTGTGTCATCGGGAGCCGCTTCGAGGCGGCGCGCACCGCTGGCAAGTAGCCGCCGCAAGGGAGCAGCGCCGTGGTCGTCGGCCGGCTCGTCCGCCAGCTGCACGTCCACGCGGGCGCCGCGCTGACGCAGCAACCAGCCGGCATGCAGCGCGTCGGCGCCGTTGTGCCCCTTGCCGGCGAGGACGACGACGTGGCTGCCGTAGACGGAACCGAGCAGCTGCACCGCGCGCCGCGCGACGGCCGCCGCGGCGCGGTCGATGAGGACGGCTTCGCCGACATCCTTGATGGCGGCAGCCTCGGCCGCGCGGACCTCCGCGACGGACCGGACCGACCTCATCGGGCTAGCTCTCGGCGATGACGACGGCCATGGCCATGCCGCCGTCGTGCGACAGCGAGACGTGCCAGAGCCGGATGCCCGCCTCGGTGGCCACGCGGCTGGTCTCGCCGAGCATGCGCAGCTGCGGGCGACCGCCCGGTCCGGAGATCACCTCGATCTCCTGCCAGCGCACCGCGTTCGTGGCGCCGAGCGCCTTGCGAGCCGCCTCCTTCGCGGCGAAGCGCACCGCCAGCCGCTCCGGCTTCTCGCCACCCGCGCGTTCCGCGTCGAGGAACACGCGGTGCAGCAGCGAGGGCGTGCGCTCCAGCGCCGTGGCCATCCGCGAGACGTCCACGATGTCGACCCCCACCCCCACGACGGCCATGGCTGTTATTCCACCGTCACTGACTTGGCGAGGTTGCGGGGCTGGTCGACGTCGAGGCCACGAGCCAGCGCGATCTCGCACGCGAGCACCTGCATCGGAATGGTGGTCACGAGCGGGGACAATAGCGTCGGAGTGCGCGGAACCTCGATCACGTGGTCGGCGTACGGGCGGATCGTGTCGTCGCCGGCGGTCGCGATGACGATCGTGCGGGCGCCGCGGGCGCGGATCTCCTGGATGTTGCTGACCAGCTTGGGCTGCAGCGGCCCCGCTGGGGCGACGACGACGACGGGCGTGCCCTCCTCGATGAGCGCGATCGGGCCGTGCTTGAGCTCGCCGGCCGGGAAGCCCTCGGCGTGCAGGTAGGACAGCTCCTTGAGCTTGAGCGCGCCCTCGAGCGCGACCGGGTAGCCGACGTGGCGGCCGATGAAGAGCACCTGCCCGGTGTCGGCGAGGTCGCGTGCCAGCAGCCGCACCGGCTCGATGCCGGCCAGCGTCTCCTCGACGAGCGCCGGGACCGTCGCCAGCTGGTCGACGACGTGGCGCACCTCGTCGGGGAACTTCGTCCCGCGCACGCTCGCGAGGTAGAGCGCGACCAGGTACGTGGCCGTCACCTGGGTGAGGAACGTCTTCGTCGCGGCGACGCCGACCTCGGGGCCGGCGCGCGTGTAGAGCACCGCGTCGGACTCGCGCGGGATGGTCGAGCCGACGGTGTTGGTGATGGCGAGGACGCGCGCGTTCTGCTCCCGCGCGTGCCGCACCGACTCGATCGTGTCGGCGGTCTCGCCGGACTGGCTGATGGCGATGACGAGTGTCGCGCGGTCGAGCACCGGGTCGCGGTAGCGGAACTCACTGGCCATCTCGACCTCGACCGGCAGCCGGGTCCAGTGCTCGATGGCGTACTTCGCGATCATCCCCGCGTGGTACGCCGAGCCGCACGCGACGATGAACACCTTGTCGACCTCGCGCAGCTCCTGGTCGTGCAGCCGCAGCTCGTCGAGGTGGATCCGCCCGTCCTCCCCGAGCCGCCCGCGCAAGGTCTCGCGCACCGCGCTCGGCTGCTCGAGGATCTCCTTGAGCATGAAGTACTGGTGGCCGCCCTTCTCCGCGGCCGCGGCGTCCCAGTCGACGTGGAACTGCGGGTTGTCCGTGACGACGGTCCCCTGCAGGTCGGTGATGACCACACCGTCCGCGCGGAGCTCGACCACCTGGTCGTCGCGCAGCTCCTTCGCCTCGCGGGTGTGCGCGATGAACGCCGTCACGTCGGAGGCGAGGAACTGCTCGCCGTCACCGAGGCCGAGGACGAGCGGCAGGTTGCGGCGGGCGCCGACGACGAGGCCGGGTACTCCGGAGTGCACGACGACGAGTGCGAACGAGCCGACGAGATCGAGGCAGACCGAGCGCACCGCCTCGGCCAGGTCACCGGTGAAGCGCTCCTCGACGAGGTGCGCGACGACCTCGGTGTCGGTCTCGCTGAGCAGCTCGTGCCCGCGCTCCTCGAGGCCGCTGCGCAGCTCGGCGAAGTTCTCGATGATCCCGTTGTGCACGACGGCGACCGCGCCGGAGCAGTCGCGGTGCGGGTGCGCGTTGCGGTCGGTCGGCGCGCCGTGGGTGGCCCAGCGGGTGTGCCCCATGCCCGTGACGCCCGGCAGCTCGACGCCGTCGAGCTCCTTCTCCAGGTTGGCCAGCTTCCCGGCCTTGCGGCTCACGTGCAGCTCGCTGCCGTCGTGGATCGCGACGCCGGCGCTGTCGTAGCCGCGGTACTCCAGGCGGCGCAGGCCGTCGAGAACCACCTCGAGAGCCTGCTGCTCCCCGACGTACCCGACGATGCCGCACATGTGTCTGAGGGTAGACACTGGGTCGGTGAAGCGCTCGCAGGTGGTGCTGCTGGCAGTCGTGGGCGTGCTCGCGCTCGTCGTGACGTGGCTCGTGGAGCCCAACCTCATCATCGGGCTGCGCAGCCCGCGTGCACTCGCCCTGAGCGCGGGGCTGGGTGCCGTGTGCCTCGGGGTCGGCTGGCTCGCCTACCGTCGCACGGGGCCGCGTACCGCCATCGCGCTGGGCCTGCTGCCCGGCATCGTCGCCACGGCGCTCGTGGTCGTACGGCCGCACCTGAACACCCGCGAGCTCAACGAGGCCTTCCCGACGGCGGCGCCGACCACTCCGGCAGCCACGACGCCGGCCGTGACCTCTCCCAGTGCCACTCCGTCCGCTGCCGCGCTGCAGACCCCGGTCGCGGCGCCGACGACTCCGGCGGCCGTGTCGACGCCGCTGATCACGCGGGTCGCCACCGGCTCGCTGCGCGGGCTCGCGGGGCACGAGGCCAAGGGCACCGTGTCGACGTACCGGCTGGCCGACGGCTCGCACTCGATTCGCTTCCAGGACGTCGACATCGGCGGCACGCCCGACCCGGAGGTCTGGGTCGTCCCGGGCGCTGACAAGACGAAGACGTCCGGCGGCATCCACCTCGGTCACCTGAAGGCCGAGAAGGGCTCCTTCAACTACGCGCTGCCCGCGGGCTTCGCGACGAAGGGCTTCACCGTGCTCGTGTGGTGCGAGCAGTTCGCCATCGAGATCGCCAACGCCACGCAGGCCTAGCCCGCCCAAGATCCTCCACAGTGGAGACCCGCAAGGGCAATCGTGGCCAGCAGCCTCCACTGTGGAGGATTCTGGCCGTGGGGCTAGCCGGCGACGACCTTGGCTAGGCGGTCGGCGAGGGACTGCGCGGCGTCGTGAGTCGGGGCCTCGACCATGACGCGAACGACGGGCTCGGTGCCGGAGGGGCGGAGCAGCACCCGGCCGCTGTCGCCGAGCTCCTTCTCGACCTCGGCCACGGCGGCCAGTACGTCGGCCGCCTTCGCGCGCGACTTCTTGGCCTTCACGTTGAGCAGCACCTGCGGCAGCCGCTGCATGACGCCGGCCAGCTCGGCCAGCGGCGTGCCGGTCGCCGCCACGCGCGCGAGCAGGTGGAGTGCGGTCAGCGTGCCGTCACCGGTCGTCGCGTGGTCGGTGAAGATGACGTGCCCAGACTGCTCCCCGCCGAGGGCGATGCCTTCGGCGCGCATGGCGTCGAGGACGTAGCGGTCACCGACGGCCGTCTCGACCACGGAAATGCCGCGGGCGGCCATGGCCAGCTTGAAGCCGAGGTTGGTCATGACGGTCGTGACGACCCGGTCGGCGCCGGCGACACCGAGCTCCTGCCGCGCGACGGCGAGGACGGCCAGGATCGCGTCGCCATCGATGTCGGTGCCGTCCGCGGCAACCGCGAGGCAGCGGTCCGCGTCGCCGTCGTGCGCGATGCCCACGTCCGCCTTGTGCTGCAGCACCGCCGCCCGTAGCGGCTCGAGGTGCGTCGACCCGCAGGCCTCGTTGATGTTCTCGCCGTCGGGGGACGCGTTGATCGCGATGACGGTCGCGCCGGCGCGCCGGTAGGCCTCCGGGGCGACGTCGGACGCCGCGCCGTTCGCGCAGTCGACGACGAGGGTGAGCCCGTCGAGCGGGTGCGGCAGCGAACCGAGGAGGTGCTCGATGTAGCGTTCGCGGCCGTCGTAGAGGTCGCTGACCCGGCCGACGCCCGCTCCGGTCGGGCGGGTCCACGCCTCGCCCATGCGCTTCTCGATCGCGTCCTCGACGTCGTCGGGCAGCTTCGCGCCGAAGCGGTCGAAGAGCTTGATGCCGTTGTCCGGCATCGGGTTGTGGCTGGCCGAGAGCATCACGCCGAGGTCGGCGTGCGCATCGTGAGTCAAGTGAGCCACAGCGGGCGTCGGCAGTACGCCGGCCCGCAGCACGTTCGCGCCCGCGGAGGTGAGCCCGGCGACGACCGCCGCCTCGAGCATCTCGCCGGAGGCACGCGGGTCACGCCCGACGACAGCCACCGGACGGTGACCCAGATGCGACTCCGCCAGGACGTGGGCAGCCGCGACCGACAACGAGAGCGCGAGCTCCGGGGAGAGGTCGGCGTTCGCCAGGCCGCGAACGCCGTCGGTGCCGAAGAGGCGAGTAGCCAAGCCGCTATTAGCGCTTGGAGTACTGGGGCGCCTTGCGGGCCTTCTTCAGGCCGTACTTCTTGCGCTCCTTGACCCGAGCGTCGCGGGTGAGGAAGCCGGCCTTCTTGAGGACGGGACGGTCCTCGGCCTCGATCTCGATCAGCGCGCGGGCGATGCCGAGGCGCAGCGCGCCGGCCTGGCCGGAGACGCCGCCGCCCTTGAGGCTGGCGAACACGTCGTACTGGTCGACCTTCTCCAGCGAGCGGAACGGGTCGGCGACCAGCTGCTGGTGCACCTTGCTCGGGAAGTAGTCGTCGAGCGTGCGGCCGTTGAGCTTCCACTGACCGGTGCCGGGGACGAGCCGGACGCGGACGATGGCCTCCTTGCGGCGACCGGTCGCGCGGACCAGACCTGCGGGCTCGGGCACTTGATGAACTCCTCTAGCTTCTCTTGGTCTTAAGGCAGCGCTACTGCGCGACCTGGTTGAGCTCGTACGGGACCGGCATCTGCGCGCCGTGCGGGTGCGTCGGGCCGTCGTACACCTTGAGCTTGGAGAGCATCTTCCGGCCCAGGGTGTTGTGCGGCAGCATCCCCTTCACCGCGCGCTCGACCGCGAACGACGGGCGGCTGGTGAGCAGCTCGCTGTACGGCGTCTGGCGCAGGCCGCCGGGGTAGCCGGAGTGGCGGGTGTACATCTTCTGGTCGCGCTTGCTGCCCGTGAGAGCGACCTTCGACGCGTTGATGATGATGACGAAGTCGCCGGTGTCCACGTGCGGCGCGAAGATCGGCTTGTGCTTGCCGCGCAGCAGCTTGGCGGTCTGGCTGGCCAGCCGGCCCAGCACGACGTCGGAGGCATCGATGACGAACCACTGACGCGTGACGTCGGCGGCCTTCGGCGAGTACGTGCGCACGTGAAGAACCTGTCTGCTCTCGTTCAGGGGCCTGCGCGCAGCACGGAACGCCGCACACAACGACCCAGCAGGATACCCAGCGCGCTCCGAGAGGGTCAATTGCAGGGGCCGGCCCGGGACGTGCGCCCGGACCCTTCCCAGTGGGACAAAATCGGCATATTGTCCCACGCATGAGGTCTGAGCGACGCCTCCGGGTGGCCGGGCTCACCCTGCTCCTGGCCGCGCCGCTGCTCGCGGCCCGCGCCGGGGCGGCTCCCCTGTGCGCGCGCGCCGACTCCGGCGTGGTCAACGTCAGCCGTACGCCGGACATGGGCGAGGGCGAGGAGTCGCTGTCGGTCAACCCGCGCAACCCGCGACAGATCCTGGTCGGCTCCAACCAGTTCCACCCGGCCGCCGACGGGCTGCCGGTCAGCATGAGCGGGCTCATGGAGGCCGCATCGTGGGTCTCGCAGGACGGCGGCTGCACCTGGCGCGCGACCGGCCTCGAGACGCTCGGCGGCGCCGGCCACATCGACAACCCGACCGGCCTCGGCCCGGCGCGCTACCGCAACATCGGCAATGTGCTGAGCACCGACCAGCACTCGGCGTGGGACCGGCACGGCAATCTCTGGTATCAGGCCGGCTTCCTCGGTGGGATCGGCGTCGAGGGCGACCAGCGCGCGATGGTGTGGCGCTCGCGCGACGGCGGCCGGACCTTCGACGAGCCCGTCATCGCCTACTCAGGCCAGGCGAACAAGGCGCCGCCGGACTCGTCGTACCCGGACACGGTGCCGATGCTCGATCGCCCCTGGCTGGCGGTCGACCGCAGCGGCGGCCGCTACGACGGCACGATCTACCTGACCGTCTCGACCGGGCCGTTCGCGTTCGGGATGCCCGGCGAGGTCTACGTCACGAGCAGCCGCGACGGCGGCAAGACCTGGTCGCCCAGCACCCGCGTCGACACCGGCCTCTACACGACCCAGATGAACCCGCGCGAGTTCCCCGTGGTCGGCGCCGACGGCGCGCTCTACGTCGTGTACGACGTCGCGGGGCTGACCTCGACCGTGCTGCCGCTCCCCCAGCTCGAGCCGATCTCCTTCGTCGTCGCGCGCTCCACCGACGGCGGGAAGACCTTCACGCGCCACGTCGTCGACGACGACGTGCACCGCGTCCAGTCGCCGGACGAGGCGCTGCCGTTCTACACGGAGACCATCTCGACCATGGCCGCCGACCCGCGGCGGCCGGGACACCTCGCGGTGGCGTGGCCCGAGGCCGGCAGCCGGGACCGCAGCCGGGTCGTCCTGCGCACCAGCCGGGACGGCGGCCGCACCTGGAGCCCGCGCCAGACCGTGAGCGACCCGGAACACTGGAACGACCAGCACGACCACCCGACGCTGACCTACACGCCGCAGGGCGAGCTGGTCGTGGTCTGGCGCGACCGGCGCGCGAGCGGCGGCACCTGGGACTCGCCGTTCCAGCTCTGGGCACGCATCGTCGGCCGGCCGAAGGTCGAGCTGACGACCGGCCCGCAGCCGTCGACGACGCTGCAGCGCGGCGGCCTGATCATGCCGTCGGAGTTCATCGGCGTGGCCGCGACGGCGGACAGCCTGCTTGTCGCGTGGGACCAGATGACCGAGAGCTACGCCGACAACGTCTTCCGACGCATCCCGCTGTCACGGATGAGATGACCAGCACCCGAGAGCGGATCCTGCTCGCCGCCTACGCCGAGCTGGTCGAGAACGGCGTCCTCGAGATGGGCGACGTCGCGACGCGTGCGGGCATCGGCCGCTCGACGCTCTACCGCGTCTGCGGCGACCGCGAGGGGCTGCGCGAGATGCTGCTGCTCTGGATGGCCGAGATCGGCTGGGCGCGGGCGGAGCACGCCGTACGCCGGCGCCGCGGCCGCGCGCGCTGCCTCGGTCTCATCGCCGAGTACACCCGGCTCACCGCTGAGGACCCCGCGCTGCACCGCGCGGTCGAGAAGGACCCCGGTCTCACGCTGGCGCTGTGCACCGACCACCGGCGTGGCGTGCAGCCGTGGGTGGTGGCGCGCCTGGAGAAGCTGCTGCACGAGCACAGCGACGACCTGGCGCTGGTGATGCCGGTCGACCAGCTGGCGTACGCCGTCGTGCGCCTGTCGGAGTCGTTCGTCTACGCCGACGTGCTGGCCGCGCGGACGGTCGACCTCGACGCACTCGGCTCGCTGGTCAGCCTGCTGCTTCCACCGAAGGAAGCTGCCGCCGCGCCCGCGTGATCTCCGACTGCCGGGCCAGCCGGCTCGGGTGCGGGTAGCGGACCGCAACCAACGTCAGCCCGTGTGCCGGCGCGACCACGGAGCCGTGGGTGCGGTCGCGGCCGGCGAGGTACTCCTGCACGAAGCCGCGCGGTCGCCGGCCGTCCCCCGCGAGCAGCAGCGACCCGATCAACGAACGGACCATCTGGTGGCAGAACGCGTCCGCCTCCAACGTCGCGACGAGCACGCCGTCCGGCTCGCGCACCCAGCTCAGCCTGCGCAGGGTGCGGATCGTCGTCGCGCCCTCGCGCTTGCGGCAGAAGGCCGCGAAGTCGTGCAGACCGGTGAGCGGCTTGGCCTCCGCGCGCAGCCGGGTCAGCGAGAGCGGCCGAGGATGGACGACCGTGTCGAAGCGGCTCAACGGCATCGCGCCGTACGACGCGTCGGAGACCCGGTAGCGGTAGGTGCGGCTCAGCGCCGAGTAGCGGGCGTCGAAGCCGGGCGGCGCGACGCTCACGTCGAGCACGCGCACCGCCTTGTCGAGCATCGAGTTCACGCGGTGCGCCAGGGCCTGCGGCGCCGGTGGATGCTCGACGTCGGTGTGGCAGACCTGACCGGTGGCGTGCACGCCGGCGTCGGTGCGCCCGGCGACCAGCAGCTTCACGTCCTGGTCCAGGACGCGCGACAGGGCGTCGGTGAGGACGCCCTGCACGGTGGTCCTGTTCGGTTGTACCGCCCAGCCGGAGAACGGCCCGCCGTCGTACGCGACGTCGAGCCGAAGTCGCGTCGTCACTCGGCCGGCTTGTCCGCCTCGCCTGTGTCATCGGGCACCGCGTCCGCGGCACCTTCGGCCTGCGAGGTCTCGTCCGCCGCGTCCGCCTGCTGCTCCACCGGGGCAACGTCTCCGGCTGCCTCAGGTGCCTCCTCGGCCGCAGCCTCGGGTGCCTTCTCGACGACCGCCTCCGGCTCCGGGGTCTCGAGCTCCCCGGAGCCTTCGTCGGTACCGACGGCCTGGTCGGCCTCGAGCGCCTCGTCGACCACAGCCTCGGGTGCCTCGTCGGCGACCTCGACAGACTCAGCCACATCTGGCTCGTCGACGGTCAGCGCCGCGCTGGGGGCCTGCGTCTCGTTCTTGCCCTTGCGGCGGGCGAAGCGCGTGCCACGGGCCCGCTCGGCCTCGCCGACGGCGATCTGCGACGCGGTCTGGCCCTCGACCAGCTCGATGACCGCCATGGGGGCGTTGTCGCCCTTGCGCGGACCGAGCTTCGTGATGCGCGTGTAGCCGCCGGCCCGCTCGGCGTACCGCGGGCCGATCTCGGCGAAGAGCGTGTGCACCACGGACTTGTCGCGGATGATCGTCAGCACCCGGCGCCGTGCGTGCAGGTCCCCGCGCTTTGCGAAGGTGACCAGCTTCTCCGCGTGCGGGCGCAGTGCCTTGGCGCGGGACAGCGTGGTCGTGATGCGCCCGTGCTCGAACAGCGCCGTCGCCAGGTTGGCCAGGATCAGCCGCTGGTGCTGGGGGCTGCCCCCGAGACGGGGCCCCTTGGTGGGGGTGGGCATCGCTCTCTCCTCTGAAGAAGGCCGGAGGGCCTAGGCCTCGTCCTCGGTGGTGAAACCCTCGTCGAACTCGTCGGTGCCGTAGGTGTCGACGACGTTGCTCGGGTCGAAGCCTGGCGGGGAGTCCTTGAGAGCGAGGCCCATGCTGTGCAGCTTGGCCTTGACCTCGTCGATGGACTTCGCGCCGAAGTTGCGGATGTCGAGCAGGTCCGCCTCGCTGCGCGTGATGAGCTCGCCCACGGTGTGGATGCCCTCGCGCTTGAGGCAGTTGTACGAGCGGACGGTGAGGTCCATCTCCTCGATCGGCAGCGCGAGGTCCGCGGCGAGCG
>CAZYXZ010000058.1:0-21751 GCA_964651395.1 uncultured Frankiaceae bacterium | reverse complement strand
GTATGCCATCGCGCTCACCGGCATGGGCATGCTCACGACCGTCGGCGTCATCGTCTCGATGGACACCTACGGCCCGGTCTCCGACAACGCGCACGGCATCGCCGAGATGTCCGGCGGGCTGGGCGAGGAGGCCGACGAGATCATGGCGGGCCTCGACGCCGTGGGTAACACCACGAAGGCGATCACGAAGGGCATGGCCATCGCCACGGCTGTGCTCGCGGCGACCTCGCTGTTCGGCTCGTTCCGTGAGGCGGTCGAAGAGGCGCTGATCAAGGCCGGCGAGGCGGCTGAGTCGTTCAGCCTGTCGATCGACAAGCCCGAGGTGCTCGTGGGTCTGGTGATCGGCGCGTCCGTGACGTTCCTGTTCTCGGGCCTCGCGATCAGCGCGGTGTCCCGGGCGGCGGGTCGCGTCGTCTTCGAGGTGCGCGAGCAGTTCCGCCTGCACCCCGGGATCATGGACTACACGGAGAAGCCGGACTACGGCGCCGTGGTCGACATCTGCACCCGCGACTCCCTGCGGGAGCTGATGACGCCCGGCCTGCTGGCCATCCTCGCGCCGATCGCCGTGGGCTTCGGTCTCGGCTACGCACCGCTCGGCGCGTACCTGGCCGGCGCCATCGCGGCGGGCCAGCTCATGGCGGTCTTCCTGTCCAACGCCGGTGGCGCGTGGGACAACGCCAAGAAGCTGGTCGAGGAAGGCAACTTCGGCGGCAAGGGGTCCGACGCGCACACGGCGACGGTCATCGGCGACACGGTCGGCGACCCGTTCAAGGACACCGCCGGCCCTGCGCTCAACCCGCTCATCAAGGTGATGAACCTCGTCGCCGTGCTCATCGCGCCGACCGTCGTCAAGTACGGCATCGGGGCGGACAAGAACAACGGCATCCGGATCACGATCGCCCTGGTGGCGGCCGCGATCATCGCCGGAGCCGTCGTGTACTCGAAGCGTCGCACGGTTGCGTCGGCCACCGACGTGCAGATGGCAGCCGCAGCCGCGAAGTAAGCACGAATCGTCGAGGCCCGCCCCTTACCCGGGCGGGCCTTCGGCGTTGCGGGGTTACTGTGCCTCCTGTGAGCCAGCTGTCCTTCTTCTCCGCAGGGACGCGGCCGGTCGCTCCGGACGACCTCGACGGGCTGCTCTGCGGCCCCGGCCAGGTCGTACGCCGCGACGCCGGCGCGCGCGTCTCCGTCGTGGTTGCGGCCGGCTGGCGGGTCGAGGCGCTCGCCCGTGCGCTGGACGAGCTCGACCTGGCGCCGGAGCAGGGCCCCGCACCCGGGGGCGCCGTCTCGGTGCGCACCGCCTTCGACGCGCGGCTGGGCGAGCTGGGCACGCGGTGGGGCTCGGGCTCCACGAAGCGCACGCCACCCGATCTGGAGCTCGACGGGCCGCGCCTGCGCTGGTGGGCCATCGCGGCCGGACGGGCCGACGCCCAGGGCTACGTGCTGGGCCTCGGACCGCAGGACGACGAGGCGTGGAGCGGCGTGGGTGCCGCACTGGCGCGGGCCGGGCTGCGCGCGACCCTTCTCGGGCCGCGGGCCGACGGACCGGCGTACCGGGTGACCGGTCAGCGCCGGATCGCGCGCCTCCTCGAGCTCGTCGGCGACCCCCCGGCGGAGGCGCCGGACGGGGCGTGGCCGGACCCCGACACGGCAGCCGCGCACAGCGACAGGAGTTGACTGGCCGGAACCGTCGTGCCCACACTCCGGCCCGGCGACCGACTCCGGACGACCGTCACCCCCACCTCTGAGACCGTGGAGCAGCATGCCCGCCGACGATGAATCGAGTGACGCGCCCGCCGGCCGTCGTCTCGTCATCGTGGAGTCGCCGGCGAAGGCGAAGACCATCGCGGGCATTCTCGGCCCGGGCTTCGTCGTGGAGTCCTCCATCGGTCACATCCGCGACCTGCCGCGCAACGCGGCCGACGTGCCGGCCCAGCACAAGGGCGAGTCGTGGGCGCGCCTGGGCGTCGATGTCGACAACGACTTCAAGCCGCTCTACGTCGTCTCACCGGAGAAGAAGCAGCAGGTCGCCAAGCTCAAGAGCCTGCTGAAGTCGGCCAGCGAGCTCTTCCTCGCGACGGACGAGGACCGCGAGGGCGAGTCGATCGCGTGGCACCTGCTCGAGGTGCTCTCCCCGCGCGTGCCGGTCAAGCGCATGGTCTTCCACGAGATCACCCGCGCGGCGATCGAGCGCGCGGTGGACGAGTGGCGCGAGCTCGACCGGCGGCTGGTCGACGCGCAGGAGGCGCGGCGCATCCTCGACCGGCTCTACGGCTACGAGGTCTCGCCGGTGCTCTGGAAGAAGGTCATGCCGAAGCTCTCGGCCGGCCGCGTCCAGAGCGTCGCGACGCGCATCCTCGTGGAGCGCGAGCGCGCGCGGATGCGTTTCCGCACCGCCGGCTACTGGGACATCGACGGCACTTTCGCTGTGACGGGATCGACTACGACGGCTGGCGTGACCGTGAACGCGACCCTCGTGACGCTGGACGGGAAGCGCCTGGCGTCGGGCAAGGACTTCAGCGAGACCGGCGAGCAGACCCGGCCGGACGTGGTCCTGCTCGACGAGGACGCGGCGCGGGGGCTTGCGTCCCGGCTGGCCGACTCGGCGTACGCCGTCCGGTCGGTCGAGGAGAAGCCCTACAAGCGCACGCCCTCGCCGCCGTTCATGACCTCGACGCTGCAGCAGGAGGCGAGCCGCAAGCTGCGATTCTCCTCCCAGCGGACGATGCAGATCGCGCAGCGCCTCTACGAGAACGGCTACATCACGTACATGCGCACGGACAGCACCACGCTGTCCGAGACGGCCCTCACCGCCGCGCGCGACCAGGCGCGTGAGCTCTACGGCCCCGACTACGTCCCGGCCACGCCCCGGCGCTACGAGAAGAAGGTCAAGAACGCGCAGGAGGCGCACGAGGCGATCCGTCCGGCCGGCGACACCTTCCGGACGCCCGACCAGGTCGCCCGCGAGATCGGTGCGGACGAGCTGCGCCTGTACGACCTGGTGTGGAAGCGCACGGTCGCGTCGCAGATGGCGGACGCGCGCGGTCAGAGCGCGCAGCTGCGTATCGGCGGTACGTCCAGCACGGGCGAGGACGTCGAGTTCTCGGCCAGCGGCAAGGTCATCGAGTTCCCGGGCTTCCTGCGTGCGTATGTCGAGGGGTCGGACGACCCGGAGGCCGAGCTGGAGGACCAGGAGGTGCACCTGCCACCGCTGGTCGTCGGCGACGCGCTGAGGGCGACCGCGCTGGAGCCCAAGGGCCACGCCACCCAGCCCCCCGCGCGCTTCACCGAGGCGACGCTGGTCAAAGCGCTCGAGGAGCTCGGCGTCGGCCGCCCGTCGACGTACGCGTCCATCATCGGGACCATCCAGGACCGCGGTTACGTGTGGAAGAAGGGCACGGCACTCGTTCCGTCGTTCGTCGCTTTCGCCGTCATCGGCCTGCTCGAGCAGTACTTCGCGAAGCTCGTCGACTACCAGTTCACGGCGAGCATGGAGGACGACCTCGACGACATCGCCGGCGGGACTGAGGAGGCCATCCCGTGGCTGGCGCGCTTCTACTTCGGGGGCGGTGACGGCGCCACCGACGGCCTGCACCGGATGGTCTCCGAGCAGCTCGGCGAGATCGACGCCCGCGAGGTCAACTCCATCCCCATCGGCCGGGACGGTGAGGGGCGCGAGTACGTCGTCCGCGTCGGTCGCTATGGGCCGTACCTCCAGCGCGGCGAGGACCGCGCCTCGGTGCCCGAGGACCTGGCGCCCGACGAGCTGACCATCGAGCGCGCAGCGGAGCTGCTCGCCGCCCCGAGCGGCGACCGAGAGCTGGGCACCGACCCGGAGTCGGGGCTGCCCGTGGTCGCCAGGGCCGGGCGCTACGGGCCGTACGTGCAGCTCGGTGAGGGCAACGGCACGACGAAGCCGAGGACGGCGTCGCTGTTTTCGACCATGTCCCTGGACACGCTCGACCTCGATGGCGCGCTGCGCCTGCTCCAGATCCCTCGTGTCGTCGGCGTGGACCCGTCGGACGGGGCCGAGGTGGTGGCCCAGAACGGTCGGTACGGCCCCTACCTGGCGAAGGGGTCGGACAGCCGCAGCCTCGCCACAGAGGAGCAGCTGCTCACCGTCACGCTCGACGAGGCGCTCGCCCTGTTCGCGCAGCCGAAGGAGCGCCGGGGCCGGGGCGCCGCTGCACCGCCGCTGCGCGAGCTGGGCGCGGACCCGGTCTCGGGCAAGCCGATCGTGGTGAAGGAGGGGCGGTTCGGTCCCTATGTCACCGACGGCGAGACCAACGCCTCCCTGCGCAAGGAAGACACTGTCGAAGAGGTGACAACGGAGCGTGCGGCGGAGCTGCTCGCCGACCGTCGCGCGCGCGGTCCCGCCACGCCGAAGCGCCGGGCCACAGCCAAGAAGCCGGCCAAGAAGGCGGCCAAGTCGGCCAAGAAGGCGGCCAAGCCGGCGAAGCAGGCCGAGTAGGCCCGTCGTTACAGTGGTCCGGTAGTTGCCGCCGCCGACCACCGGAGTGAGCGATCGACCAGGAACCGGTCAGCGCGGGGCTTCCCGATCTGGCCGCTGCCCCGGCCGCGTCGGACGAGCTGCGCGGTGTGCTCCAGTACCCCAAGTTCCGCCGGCTCTGGTTCGCGCTGTCGCTGTCCAGCCTCGGTGACTGGCTCGGGCTGCTCGCGACGACCTCGCTCGCGGCGAGCCTGCGCAAGGACTCCTTCAGCGGGGCGTCCTTCGCCATCGGCGCCGTGCTGTTCTTCCGGCTGCTCCCCGCTGTCGTCCTAGGCCCACTCGCGGGTGTGTTCGCGGACCGTTTCGAGCGGCGTACGACGATGGTCGTCTGCGACATCCTGCGTTTCGGCGTCTTCCTGTCGATCCCGTTCGTGCATTCGCTGGGCTATCTCCTCGCGGCCTCGTTCATGGCCGAGGCGATCAGCCTTTTCTGGATCCCCGCCAAGGAGGCGTCGGTCCCCAACCTGCTGCCCCGGCACAAGCTGGAGGTGGCCAACCAGCTCAGCCTGATCACGACGTACGGCAGTGCGCCGGTCGCGGCCGCGGTGTTCGCGGGCCTGGCGAAGCTCTCCGACGCGCTCGGCGCGGGGATCCCGTTCTTCAAGTCCAACCCCACGAACCTCGCGCTCTACTTCGACGCCGGCACCTTCCTGTTCTCGGCGATCACCGTGATGCGGCTCGGCGACCTGGGCAGCCCCAACCGGGCGGCCCGCCACTCCGTCGAGGGCGGGTTCCTCGCCGATCTCACGTCCGGCTGGAAGTTCGTCGGCCAGACGCCGCTGGTGCGCGGTCTCGTGGTCGGCATCCTCGGCGCGTTCGCCGCAGGGGGCACGGTCATCGCGACCGGCCGCATCTTCGTCAGCGTGCTCGGCGGCGGCGAGGCGGCCTACGGGATGCTGTTCGGCGCGGTCTTCACCGGCCTCGCGGTCGGCATGGGGCTCGGGCCGCGGATGCTCGGCGACTTCTCCCGGCGGCGGATGTTCGGCCTGTCCATCATGGGCGCGGGCAGCTCACTGGCCGTCATGTCGTTGCTGCCGAACCTGATCCTCGCGCTGTTCGCGACGGTGTTCATCGGCGCGTTCGCCGGTATCGCGTGGATCACCGGCTACACCCTGCTCGGCGCCGAGGTGGAGAACGAGGTGCGTGGGCGGACGTTCGCCGTCGTGCAGTCGCTGGTCCGCATCGATCTGCTCGTGGTGCTGGCCGCTGCGCCGGTCATCGCGGGTGCGATCAGCACAAACAGCATCGGGGTCGGTCGCGCGCAGATCCGCATGGACGGGGTGACGCTCACGCTGTTCGGCGCCGGGCTGCTCGCGACCGCCGTCGGCTTCCTGTCCTACCGGCAGATGGACGACGGCCGTGAGCCGCTCTGGCGCGAGCTCGTGGCCTCGGTCAACCGGATGTCGCGCCCGAAGCTGCCCGGCATCCTCATCGCCTTCGAAGGCGGAGAGGGCGCGGGCAAGTCGACGCAGGTGCAGCAGCTGGCCGCTGCGCTCAGCGAGGACGGCCACGACGTCGTGACCAGCCTCGAGCCGGGAGCCACGGCGCTCGGCAAGCAGATCCGCGCCCTGCTCCTGGCCAAGTCCAGCCAGGGTCTGGCGCCGCTGGCCGAGGCGCTGCTCTACGCCGCCGACCGCGCCCAGCACGTGGCCGAGGTCGTGCGTCCGGCACTGGAGCGCGGCGCGGTCGTCGTGACCGATCGTTACGTCGACTCCTCGCTCGCCTATCAGGGCGGCGGCCGCGACCTCTCGGTCGACGAGGTTGCTCGGCTCTCCGGCTGGGCGACCGGCAACCTGACGCCCGACCTCACCGTGGTCCTGGACGTGCCCCCCGAGGTCGGCCTCGGCCGGATCACCGCCGAGGCCGACCGGCTCGAGTCGGAGTCGATGGAGTTCCACGTTCGCGTGCGGGAGGCGTTCCGCGCCCTCGCGACGCGCGCGCCGTACCGCTACCTCGTCGTCGACGCGACCGAGTCGCCGGAGGCGGTGCACAAGCAGGTGCTCGAGCGCGTGAACCGGCTGGTGCACCGCCGCGAGGGTGTCCGGTGAGCGCCGAGGTCTTCGCCTCGCTGATCGGCCAGGACGAGGTGGTCGCGACCCTGGGTCGGGCGGCGGCGGGTGACGGGATGACGCACGCGTGGCTGTTCACCGGTCCGCCGGGATCGGGAAGGTCGGTGGCCGCGCGCGCTTTCGCCGCAGCGTTGCTGTGCGCGGAGGGCGGCTGCGGGCGCTGCCCCAGCTGCAGCCAGGTCCGCGCGGGGACCCACCAGAACCTGGTCGTGGTGACGCCCGCCGGACTGTCGATCTCCGTCGACGAGGCGCGCGACGTCGTGCATCGGGCGGCGCTCGCCGCGACCGGCGACTCCTGGCGGGTCGTCCTCATCGAGGACGCCGACCGGCTCACGGAGCGGGCCGCGAACGTCTGGCTCAAGGCGATCGAGGAGCCGACCGGCCGCGGGGTCTTCCTGCTCTGCACCCCGAGCCCGGAGGACCTGCCGCCGACGATCCGCTCGCGCTGCCGACACGTCGCGCTGCGCCTGCCGCGCGCCGACGACGTGGCCGCGGTGCTGGAGGCGGAGGGCATCCCGGAGGCGATGGCCGGCTGGGCGGCCCGCGCCGCACAGGGCCACGTCGGCCGGGCGCGGGCCCTGGCTCGCGACGAGGACGTACGCCGGCAGCGGACCGAGGCGCTGCGCCTGCCGATGCGGCTGTCCACCGGGGGCGAGTGCCTCGCGGCGGCAGCCGACCTGGTGGACAGCGCCAAGGAGGCGGCTGAGCGCGACAGCAAGGCGCGCGCGCAGATCGAGGCGGACGAGCAGGCGGAGCTGACCGGCGGCCGGCGCGGGGCGAAGGGCGCAGCGGCGGACGCCGCGAAGCGGGCCCGCTCCCGGGAGACGCGCGCACGCCGGGACCTGCTGGACCGCGCGCTCGTGGACGTCGTCGCGTTCTACCGCGACGTGCTCGCCGTACAGCTGGGGTCGGACGTGGAGCTGGTGCACCCGGACCAGGCCCCGGCGGTAGAGCGGGTGGCCGTCGCCGGTCCGCCGGAGGCAACCGTGCGTCGTGTCGACGCGGTACTGACCTGCCGCGAGGCGATCGCCGCCAACGTCGACCCGCTGCTCGCGGTCGAGGCCCTCGCCCTCACGCTGCGTGCCGGCTGACCTAGAGTCACCTGATGGGCCGGATCTGCGCCGTGTCGTTCGAGCGCTACGGGCGGCTGTACTACCTCGACCCCGGCGCGCACGAACCACGCGCCGGCGACAAGGTGCTGGTCCCGACCGACGACGGCCACGAGGTGGCCGAGTGCATCTGGGCCCCGCAGGAGGTGGACGACGTCGGCGGACTGCCCGCGCTGGGCGGGATCGCGAGCGACGCCGACCTGGCGAGGGACGAGAAGAACCGTGCGCGCCGGGCGGAGGCGGGTGTCGCCGTACGCCGGCTGGTCCGCGAGCACGGCCTGCCGATGAAGATCGTGGGCATCGACTACGTCGACAGCGCGAACCGCTTCACGGCGTACTTCTCAGCCGAAGGGCGCATCGACTTCCGGCTGCTGGTGCGCGACCTGGCGCGGACGCTCGGCGCGCGCGTCGAGCTGCGCCAGGTCGGTGCGCGCGACGAGGCGCGCGTGCAGGGCGGCATCGGACCGTGCGGCCGCGACCTGTGCTGCGCGACCTTCCTCAAGGACTTCGAGCCGGTCTCGATCCGCATGGCCAAGGACCAGGACCTGCCGCTGAACCCGCTGAAGATCTCCGGCGCCTGCGGTCGCCTGATGTGCTGCCTGAAGTACGAGCACCCGCTCTACCAGGAGTTCAAGGCCGAAGCGCCGGCGATGGGCAGCACCGTCGAGTCGCCGGAAGGCCCCGGGACGGTCGTCGGCTACAACGTGCCCAGCGAGACCGTGGTCGTCCGGGTGACCGAGACCGGCCGGCGCTGCGCCTGTTCGGTGGCCAGCGTCTGCGGCAGCCGCACGGCGTATGACAGCGCATACCCGACGAGGGATTGACAGTGGGGTCCTAGTCCAGGCAGAACTCGTTGCCCTCGACGTCCTGCATCACGATGCACGACTCGTCGACGCCATCGGCACGCAGCAGTCGCACGCGTGTCGCGCCGAGCGGCACCAGCCGTGCGCACTCTGCCTCGAGCGCGGCCAGGCGCTCGTCGCCCTCGAGCCCGGTGCCGACCCGCACGTCGAGATGCACCCGGTTCTTGACGACCTTCCCCTCGGGAACCCGCTGGAAGAACAGCCGGGGGCCGACTCCGGAGGGATCCACGCAGGCGAACGCCGAACCCTGATGCTCGGGCGGCAACGAGCGATCGAAGTCGTCCCAGCTGGCAAAGCCCTCCGGTGGCGGCGGCACGACGTAGCCGAGCACCTCGCACCAGAAGCGAGCGACGCGCTCCGGTTCTGCGCAGTCGAAGGTGACCTGGACCTGCTTGACCGATGCCATCGGTCAACTCTAGAGCCGCCTGTCGGAATCGAACCGACGACCTTCTCATTACGAGTGAGATGCTCTGCCGACTGAGCTAAGGCGGCGGCATTGCCCCGCGAGAGGCAACGGGGCGGGAGTCTAGTGTCTCGCGTCTACAGGTGGCCGCCTTGGTCGGCGAGGCGCTTGCGGCTGGCGAGGATCTCGGCCTCCGCGGCCTCGCGGCCCACCCATGTGGCGCCCTCGACAGACTTGCCCGCCTCGAGGTCTTTGTAGGTCTCGAAGAAGTGCTGGATCTCGAGCAACAGGTGTGGGGGCAGGTCGGACAGGTCGGTGATCGCGTCCTGTCGCGGGTCGTCCGCCGGGACCGCGAGAACCTTGTCGTCGCCGCCCTTCTCGTCCTTCATGCGGAACATCCCTACCGGCCGGCACCGGATCAGGCAGCCGGGGAACGTGGGCTCGTCCAGCAGCACCAGCACGTCGAGCGGGTCGCCGTCCTCGCCGAGCGTGTCCTCGACGAAGCCGTAGTCGGCGGGGTAGCGGGTCGCCGTGAACAGCATCCGGTCCAGGTGGATCCGACCGGTCGTGTGGTCCATCTCGTACTTGTTCCGCGTCCCCTTGGGTATCTCGATCGTGGCGTCGAACCGCATGGGGCCTCCGTAACGAATCACCGGAGTTGTCAGTCTGCCTTGCTAGGGTCCAGAGCGCCGGGGGACCGGAAGAGGAGTCGTGGTGACCGACGTGCACCGCCCCTTGACCGTGCGCGACGTGCGCGCGCACCTGGCGGCCCACTGCTTCACGTCCGAGGGTCCGGCGCGCTACGGCATCGAGCTCGAGTGGCTGCCGCGCCGCGTCGCCGATCTGGCTCGCGCGGCTGACCACGCGACCGTCGTGGAAGCCCTGCCTGCGCGCCTGCCGGCCGGCGGCCGGATCACCCTCGAGCCCGGCGGGCAGGTGGAGCTCAGCACCGCGCCCGCCGACAGCCTCGGCTCGGCGGTCACGGCGGCGCTCATCGACTCCACCACGCTCCATGCCGCCGTCGGTCACGTGGGTGCGCGGCTGATCGGGGTGGGCCTGGACCCCGGCAACCTCCCCGAGCGCGTCGTGCACTCCGCGCGTTACGACGCGATGGAGGCGTACTTCGACGGCGAGGGTGTCTGCGGCCGCACGATGATGCGCGCGACCGCGTCGATCCAGGTCAACCTGCCGCTCGGCCGTGGCGCCGAGGCGGCTGCCCGCTGGCGGCTCGCGCACCTGCTCTCGCCCGTGCTGGCCGCCACCGGCGCCAACTCCCCCGTGCAGTACGGCGCGCCCACCGGCTGGGTCTCCTCACGACTGCTGACCTGGGCCGGCATCGACCCCCGGAGGACGACGGCACCCGAGCTGACCCTTGACCCGGTCGACGGCTGGATGGACTACGTCCTGGCCGCACCGGTGATCCTGCGGGCGAGCGAGGACGGCACTGGCCGAGCGATGCCGGACGCGCGCACCTTCGGAGAGTGGCTGGCCGGTGGCTTCGACGACCTGCCCTCGGCCGCCGATCTCGACGTCCACCTCACGACGCTGTTCCCGCCGGTCCGCCCCCGCGGCTGGCTCGAGCTGCGCGTGCCCGACGCCCTGCCCGACCCGTGGTGGGCGGTGCCGATGGCGGTGACCGTGGCCGTCTTCGACGACCGGCTCGCCAACGAGCGCGTGACGACGGCGCTCATCGCCCTGGAGGACAGTGGGCAGGCCCCGGCCGCGGCGCGCCTCGGCCTCGCCCGGCCCGAGCTGGCTGCCGCGGCGCAGCTGGTGTTCGCCGAGGCGATGCGGGCGCTGCCCCGGCTGGGCGCACCCGGTGCCCTGGTCGACCTGGTCGGCGCGTACGCCGACCAGTGGGTCAACCGCGGACGCTGCCCCGCCGACGACGTTCGGTCGGCTGTCCCGGCGCAGCCGGACCGCCGGTGACCGACCGCGAGCTGTTCGCGCGCGAGCTCGACGCCGCCCGGCGCCGTTCCCTCGCGCTGCTCGAACCGCTCGACGAGGACGCCCTCGTGCGCCAGCACTCGCCGATCATGTCGCCGCTGGTCTGGGACCTCGCGCACGTTGGCAACTACGAGGAGCTCTGGCTGCTGCGCGAGGTGGCCGGTGCGACGCCCATGCATCCGGAGATCGACGACCTCTACGACGCGTTCCAGCACCCGCGACGCGAGCGCCCGACATTGCCGCTGCTCGGACCGGCCGAGGCGCGCCGCTACCTCGGCACGGTGCGCGACCGCGTGCTGGACGTCCTCGACACCGTGCCGTGGGACGAGCGGGAGCTGGTGCGGGACGGCTTCGTCTACGGGATGGTCGTGCAGCACGAGCACCAGCACGACGAGACCATGCTCGCCACCCTGCAGCTGATGGACCGCGGCTACCTGCCGCTCGCCCCACCGCCGCCTGCGCCCTCGGCGTCCTCGGCCGCGAGCCGCGGGAGTGCCGAGGTCCTCATCCCCGCGGGGCCGTTCACGATGGGCACCGACGAGACGACCTGGTCCTACGACAACGAGCGTCCCGCTCATCAGGTCGAGCTGCCGGCGTACTGGATCGACCGCTATCCGGTGACCAATGGCGAGTACGCCGCGTTCCTCGCCGAGGTGCCCGGCGCCGAGCCACCGATGGGCTGGGGCAGCGACGGGGCCGGCGGGTGGTTGCGGACCCGCTTCGGCCACGTCGAGGAGGTGCCGCCCGCGGAACCGGTGCAGCACGTCTCGTGGGACGAGGCCTCGGCGTACGCGCGCTGGGCCGGCAAGCGGCTGCCGACCGAGGCCGAGTGGGAGAAGGCCGCGGCCTGGGATCCGTTCGCGGAACGCAGCCGTCGGTATCCCTGGGGGGACGAGCCCCCCACGCCCGCGCACGCCAACCTCGGCGGCACGCACTTCCGCCCGGCCGAGATCGGCGCCTACCCGCCCGGCGCCAGCGCCTACGGCGTCGAGCAGCTGCTCGGTGACGTGTGGGAGTGGACGTCGTCGACGTTCGCCGGCTACCCGGGCTTCCGCAGCTTCCCCTACCGCGAGTACTCCGAGGTCTTCTTCGGCCCCGAGTACCTCGTGCTGCGAGGCGGCTCATGGGCGACGTCGCCGCTGGCCATCCGGGGCTCGTTCCGCAACTGGGACTACCCGATCCGGCGGCAGATCTTCGCGGGCTTCCGCTGCGCCCGCGACGCCGAGCCGGACCTCGGAGTCCGGGGCTGAGAGACTTACCGGCATGTGCCGCCACCTGGCCTACCTCGGGCCGCCGCTGTCGCTGCACGAGCTGTTGCTCGCGCCGCCGCGCAGCCTCGTGACCCAGGCGTCGGACTCCCGGCTCGGCACGGAGAAGGTCAACGCCGACGGTTTCGGCGCCGGCTGGTACGACGCAGAGCGCGCCGAGCCGGCCCGGTATCGCCGAAGCATCCCGATCTGGACGGACCTGTCCTTCCGCAGCCTGGCCGGCGTGGTGCGGTCCGGCGCCATCCTCGCGGCGATTCGCGCGGCGACGCCGGGCTACCCGGTCGAGGAGAGCTGCACCGCGCCTTTCACGGACGGACCGTGGCTGTTCAGCCACAACGGCTCCGTCCGCGACACCACGGTGCTGCGCAAGCAGCAGCCGGACCCGCTGCCCGCCGAGGCGATCGCGCCGGTCGACTCCGCCCTCGTCTTCGGCGCGGTCATGGGCGAGCTCGCCCAGGGCGCGTCGCCGGGCGCGGCGCTGACCACCGTCGTGGCGCGCATCCGCGAGTCGAGCCGCGGGCGGCTCAACCTGCTGCTCACCGACGGGCACCGCGTCGCCGCGACCGCCGCCGGCAACAGCCTGTTCACCATCGAGCGGGGTGGCGGCGTGCTCGTCGCGTCCGAGCCGCACGACGACGACCCAGCCTGGCGGGCGGTGCCGGACAACACGCTCGTCGAGTTCTCGACGGGCACGACTCCGGTGCTGACGCCGCTGCCCGAGCTGCCGCGATGAGCGTCCGCGTCGACGTCCTGCTCACGCCGGCCGAGGTGCACGCGGCGCTGGCCGCCGACGTGCGTGCGGGGCTGACCAGCAGCCCCAAGGAGCTGCCGCCCAAGTGGTTCTACGACGCGCGGGGGTCCGAGCTCTTCGACGAGATCACGCGGCTGCCCGAGTACTACCCGACCGCGCGCGAGCGATGGATCCTCGCCGACCGTGCGGACGAGATCGCCAAGGTCTCCGGGGCGGACACCTTGGTCGAGCTCGGTTCGGGCACGTCGGAGAAGACGCGTCTGCTGCTGTCGGCGCTGACCTCCGCCGGCACGCTGGCGCGCATCGTCCCCTTCGACGTCTCCGAGCAGACACTGCGTGAGTCGGCGGCGAGCCTCGCCGCCGAGCACCCTGGTGTCGACGTGCACGCCATCGTCGGTGACTTCGAACGGCACCTCGGCGACGTGCCCACCGAAGGCCGACGACTCGTCGTCTTCCTCGGCGGCACGATCGGCAACCTGCGGCCCGGGCAACGGGCCAGGTTCCTCGCCGCGCTCGCGCGCACGATGGACGCCGACGACGCCCTGCTGCTGGGCACGGACCTGGTCAAGGCCGAGCAACGGCTGGTCGAGGCCTACGACGACGCCGCGGGCGTGACCGCCGAGTTCAACCGCAACGTGCTGTCGGTCATCAACCGTGAGCTGGGTGCGGACTTCGATCCGGGCGCCTTCGAGCATGTCGCACGGTGGGACGCCGAGGAGGAGTGGATCGAGATGCGCCTGCGGTCCACCCGTGACCAGCAGGTCACGGTCGCGGAGCTCGGTCTCACCGTGCCGTTCGCGACAGGTGAGGAGATGCGCACGGAGATCAGCGCGAAGTTCCGCCGCGAGCGCATCGAGGCCGAGCTGGCCGCGGCCGGCCTGCAGGTCGAGCAGCTCTGGACCGACCCGGTCGGCGACTTCGCCGTCTCGCTGTCCACACGCTGCTGATGCAACCGACAACGAGGCGCTGAGGCGCAGTGCTGACTCGTCGCGGACGTCTGGTCCGCACTGCGCTCGTGTCGGCCGTCACGGGTTCGCTCCTGGCCGCCGGGACCGTGGTGGTGGCGCTGCGAGCCGACGACGGTCGCGTCGCAGCCCGCCCTTCGCCGCCGACGCGGATCGCCACGGGCTCGCCCACCGGCGTACCACCGCCGCCGCTGGCTGAGCTCGCCATCCGGCCGGGCGCGGGACAGCCGGCGACGAACGCCGGCGTGGCGGCAGTGCTCGACCGACTCCTCGGTGACGCCAGCCTCGGCTCACGGGTGACCGCAGCGGTCACCGATGTGGCAACCAGCCGGGTCCTCTACGCCCGCAACGCCACGGTGCCGGTGCTCCCCGCGTCGACCGCCAAGCTGTCCACGGCCGTCGCCGCCCTGACCACCCTCGGCGCGGACACGACCCTGGCCACCCGTCTCGTCGCGGCGGCCGCGCCGGCCGGCGGCGTGCTCTCCGGCGACCTGGTGCTGGTCGGGGGGGGTGACTCCACGCTGGCCAGCCCGGCGGCCGAGGACCTGTTCCCGAGGTCGGCGCGCGTGAGTGATCTGGTCACCGCCCTGCAGCGGGCCGGTGTGAAGCGCATCACCGGGCGGGTCGTGGTCGACGGCTCCGCCTTCTCCGGACCGACCCTCGCGCCGGGTTGGAAGCCCAACTACGTCTCCGAGGGCTCGGTCGCTCCCGTGACCGCCGTCATGGCTGACAGCGGTCGGCGTACGCCGGACGACGACAAGCGCTTCGCCGACCCCGACCTCGCGGTGGGTCAGCTCCTCAAGAGCCTCCTGGTCGCCGCCGGTGTCGTCGTGGACGGCGGAGTCGACCGCGGGGTCGCCCCCGCGCAGGCGACCCAGCTGGCCGAGGTGCGTTCGCCTCCGATGACCTCGCTGGTCGAGCGGATGCTCTCCCTGAGCGACAACAACCTCGCGGAGAGCCTCGGCCGGCTGGTCGGGAAGGCACGCGGCCTGGCCGGCAGCTTCGACGGTGCCGCCGAGGGCACGCGCGGGGCGCTGCGCGAGCTCGGTGTCTCGGACGAGGGGGGCGTGCTCTACGACAGCTCCGGGCTCTCGACCCGGGACCGGTCGACGGCCGCCGGCCTGGTGGCCCTGCTGCGGCTGGCCGCCGACCCCGGCCATCCCGCCTTGCGGCCGGTGCTGACCGGCCTGGCTGTGGGCGGCTTCGACGGGACGCTGGCCAACCGGTACCGGGAGAGCGACGAGGGCAGCACCGCGGCCGGCTGGGTCCGGGCGAAGACCGGCACCCTGGACAACGTCACGACCCTGGCGGGCGTGGTCCTCACCCGTGGCGGCCGGGTCCTGGCCTTCGCGCTCTCCGCGGACCGGCTGCCGACGAAAGGCACCGGCAAGGCGGCGGCCGCGCTCGACCGTGCTGTCGCCGCCCTGCGCGCCTGCGGCTGCGACGGGTAACGCTACGATCTGCGACGTCCATAGCTCGACCCTGCGGAGGTATCACCCGATGCGCACCCGACCGTCGTACCGCGCAGTCACGGCGCTCGTCGCGACGATGCTGCTCGTGGCTCCGGCGTCCGCGATGGCGCAGCTGGTGGACCCGCCGCCGACCCGTGACGAGCTCGAGCCGGGCAAGCCGTGGAGCTACCAGATGATGACGGCGCTGCTCTACCTCGCGGTCCTCACCACGGTCGCCGTCGCCATCGGCTACATCGCGAAGGCCCGCGCCTTCGGCGCCAACCAGCGCCGCGGCGGGTCGAAGTAGGTCAATCGGGGGTACGGCGGGGACGGAGTCCCCGGCTAAGGAGTGCAGTCTCAACGTGCCCGCTGACCTGATCGACTGGGACGTCGCGGTCTCGACCGCGCGCATGGTGATGCGACCCGGCCCCGAGGTGTCGCCGGACGAGGCGCGTGCCGTGACGCTCCAGCTGCGCGAGCTCGTGCCGATCGCGGAGCGTCACGTCCAGGACTTCACCGGCCTGGTGCTGCCGGACCTCGACATCCCCGTGCAGGTGGTCGACCGGATCGGCTGGGTGCAGGCGAACGTCGACGGCTTCCGGCTCGTCGTCCAGCCGCTTGTGGACGCGGTGACGTCGCGGCGTGCGGCGCCGACCGGCCTCGTGCGCGCCGTCGGCGCCAAGGTCACGGGCGTGCAGGTCGGCACGCTCATGGCCTACCTGGGCGCGCGGGTCCTCGGCCAGTTCGAGCTCTTCCTGCCCCCGGGCGAGGACGCGGGCCGGCTGACGCTGGTCGCGCCCAACATCATCGACGCGGAGCGCCGGCTCGGTGTCGACCCCGACGACTTCCGGCTCTGGGTCGCGCTGCACGAGGTGACCCACAAGACGCAGTTCACCGCCGTGCCGTGGCTGCGTGACTACTTCATGGGTCTGGTCCGCGAGTTCATCGACGCGTCCGAGCTCGATCCCGCGCAGCTGGTCGAGCGCCTCCGCGGCGTCGCCTCCGCCGTCCGTGGAGCGGCCACCGGCGGCCCGCGGCCGTCGGTCGTCGAGCTGCTGCAGTCACCCCAGCAACGCGAGGTGCTGGTCCGCGTCCAGGCGCTGATGAGCCTGCTCGAGGGCCACGGGGACTACGTCATGGACGGTGTCGGACCGACCGTCGTACCGACGGCGGAGCTGATCCGCGAACGTTTCGACAACCGTCGCAAGGGCGCCAATCCCATCGACCGGCTGATCCGCAGCCTGTTCGGCATGGATCTGAAGATGCAGCAGTACGCCGAGGGGGAGAAGTTCGTCCGCCACGTCGCCGAGGCCGTCGGCATGGCCGCCTTCAACACGGTCTGGACGTCGCCCGAGACCCTGCCCGACCTGGCGGAGATCCGCGATCCGGCTGCCTGGCTCGCGCGCGTCGTCCCGCCTCGCGACGCGGTGGGCAGTGCCACCTGATCCCGCCGTGGCCGCCGTGCGCGCCGCGGTCCGCGCCGACCTCGACGACCTGACGCCGGGGGAGCTCGTCCTCGTGGCCTGCTCGGGTGGTCCGGACTCGCTCGCGCTGCTCGCCGGTCTCGCCTGGGTGGCCGAGAGGGCCGGGCTGCGCAGCGGCTGCGTCCACGTCGACCACGGCCTCGCGGAGGGCTCCGCCCTCCAGGCCCGCGCGGTGACCGAGACCGCGCACGCGCTCGGCGTCGAGGTCGTCGCCGCCGTGGTCGCGCCGCCCGCTCCCCGGGACGCCGTGGGCGGTCCCGAGGCGCTCGCCCGGGACCGTCGCTACGCCGCGCTCGAGGAGGCCGCCGGGAGCCACGACGCGGCGGTCGTGCTGCTCGGCCACACGCGCGACGACCAGGCCGAGTCGGTGCTGCTCGGGCTGGCGCGCGGCTCCGGTGCCCGGTCGCTGGCCGGGATGCCGCGCGCGCGCGGCCGGTTCCGACGGCCGCTGCTCGGCCTGACCCGCGACACCACCGTGCGGGCCTGCGCCGCCCTCGACCTGCCCGTCTGGGCGGATCCGGCCAACGACGATCCGGCGTACGCGCGCAACCGCGTGCGGCACACGGTGCTGCCGGCACTCGAGTCGGCGCTCGGCCCCGGCGTCGCGGCCGCCCTCGCCCGTACGGCGGACCTGCTGCGCGACGACGCGGACCTGCTCGACCAGCTGGCCGACGCCGCCGCGGTCACCTGCGCGCTGCCCGGCGAGCCGGACGAGAAGGCCGCCGCGCACGTCGTCGCGCTCGAAGGACTGCACCCCGCTCTCCGCGGCCGCGTGCTCCGCCGGATGGCGCTCGCCGCCGGCTGCCCGGCCGGCGCGCTGGGCGCGGTCCACGTCGCGGCCCTGGACGCCCTCATCACCGACTGGCACGGCCAGGGGCCGGCCGCTCTGCCCGGGGGTTTGGTCGCGGTCCGCAGCTGTGCGAGGCTCGCGATCGTGCAGGGCGGTGGCGCGTGACGGTGGGCACGAGGGCGAGCGACGACGCCATCCAGGACGTGCTGTTCTCGCGCCAGCAGATCCAGGACCGGGTCGAGGAGCTGGCCCGCGAGATCGACGCCGACTACGCCGGCCGCGAGGTCCTGCTGGTGGGGGTCCTCAAGGGCGCCTTCATGATCATGACCGACCTGGCCCGGGCGCTGACGGTGCCGGTGTCCCTGGACTTCATGGCCGTCTCGTCGTACGGCTCCGCCACGTCGACCTCCGGGGTCGTCCGGATCCTGAAGGACCTGGACCGCGACATCGTCGGCAAGGACGTGCTCATCGTCGAGGACGTGATCGACTCCGGGCTGACGCTGAACTACCTGCTCCGGAACCTGCGGTTTCGCGGACCGTCCTCCATCGAGGTGTGTGCCCTGCTGCGCAAGCCGGAGGCCGCCCAGGTGGACATCCCGGTCAAGTACGTCGGGTTCGACCTGCCCAGCATCTTCGTCGTCGGCTACGGGCTGGACTACGGGGAGCGGTTCCGGAACCTGCCCTACATCGCGACCCTGAAGTCCGAGGTCTACGGGGGCTGACGGAACACCCCGGCTGAGCTCCGCGTTCGGGTGTTACCGTGAAAGCCCCGTGCGGCGCGCCGGGGTGGGCTCCAACACTGGCAGGAGGATGGGGCGCCGGTCACCACGACCGAGCGGTCCGACCATCGTGGACTTTCGACGTTACCTGCGCGGCCCCGTCCCCTTCGTCGTGGTCGTCATGGTTCTGGTGCTCGTCGTCATGCAGCTGCTCAGCAGGGCGAGCGCGCCCAAGAACGAGCCGCTGTCGGCCCTGCGCGCGCGCATCGACGCGCACGAGGTGGTCAAGGCCAAGATCCTCGACAAGGAGCAGCGGATCGAGGTCGAGACCAAGGACGGCAAGAAGTACGCCGCCAGCTTCGCCAGCGGCCAGGGCAAGGACTTCGAGCAGCTCCTGCACACCGAGGCGAAGGCCACCGACGGGCTGAAGTACGACGTCAAGGTCAGCCGCGACAACATCTTCCTCACGCTGATCTTCAACCTGCTGCCGATCGCCATCGTCGTCCTGCTGTTGTTCTTCTTCATGAACCAGATGCAGGGCGGCGGTTCCCGGGTCATGAACTTCGGGAAGTCGAAGGCGAAGCTGGTCAGCAAGGACACCCCGAAGACGACCTTCGCCGACGTGGCCGGCGTGGACGAGGCGATCGAGGAGCTCCAGGAGATCAAGGAGTTCCTGGAGAACCCGGCCAAGTTCCAGGCCCTGGGCGCGAAGATCCCGAAGGGCGTCCTGCTCTTCGGCCCGCCGGGCACCGGCAAGACGCTGCTCGCGCGCGCCGTCGCGGGCGAGGCCGGCGTGCCGTTCTACTCGATCTCCGGCTCCGACTTCGTCGAGATGTTCGTCGGCGTCGGCGCCTCCCGGGTGCGTGACCTGTTCGAGCAGGCCAAGGCCAACGCGCCGGCGATCATCTTCGTCGACGAGATCGACGCGGTCGGCCGGCACCGGGGTGCCGGGCTCGGCGGCGGCCACGACGAGCGCGAGCAGACCCTCAACCAGCTGCTCGTCGAGATGGACGGCTTCGACGTGAAGGGCGGCGTGATCCTCATCGCCGCCACGAACCGCCCGGACATCCTCGATCCGGCGCTGCTGCGTCCCGGCCGGTTCGACCGCCAGATCGTCGTCGACCGGCCCGACCTCGAGGGCCGCCGCGGCATCCTCAAGGTGCACGCGAAGGGCAAGCCGTTCTCGAAGGACGTCGACCTCGACATCATCGCCCGCCGTACGCCGGGCTTCACCGGCGCGGACCTGGCGAACGTCATCAACGAGGCCGCGCTGCTGACCGCGCGCAACAACGGCAAGCTGATCACCAACGCGACGCTCGAGGAGTCGATCGACCGCGTCATGGCCGGCCCCGAGCGGCGCAGCCGGGTCATCTCCGAGAAGGAGAAGAAGATCATCGCCTACCACGAGAGCGGTCACGCGCTCGTGGCCCAGGCGCTGCCGAACAGCGACCCGGTGCACAAGGTGACGATCCTGTCCCGGGGCCGCGCCCTCGGCTACACGATGACGCTGCCGGTCGAGGACAAGTTCCTCGTCACACGCTCGGAGATGATCGACCAGCTGGCCATGCTGCTCGGCGGCCGCACCGCGGAGGAGCTGATCTTCCACGAGCCGACCACCGGCGCGAGCAACGACATCGAGAAGGCCACGCAGATCGCCCGCGCGATGGTCACCGAGTACGGCATGAGCGAGAAGCTCGGCGCGCTGAAGTTCGGTCAGGCGCAGGGCGAGGTCTTCCTCGGCCGCGACATGGGCCACACGCGTGACTACTCCGAGGACGTCGCCTACGAGATCGACCAGGAGGTGCGCCGGTTCATCGACGAGGCGCACGACGAGGCGTTCGCGATCCTCGTGGAGTACCGCGACGTTCTCGACGAGATGGTCCTGCGCCTCATGGAGAAGGAGACCATCTCCAAGGACGAGGTCCTCGAGATCTGCGCGCCGGTGCGCAAGCGGCCCAGCCGAGGTGTCTGGCGCGGCAACGGCTCCAAGCGCGTCCCGTCCGACCGGCCGCCGGTCATGACGCCGGCCGAGCAGGCGCTCATCGCCGCCAGCCCGGCCCCGACGACGCGCCGACGCATCGCGGGCAAGTCGGCGGGCAGCAAGTCGAACGGCGCGGCGCGCAAGCCGGTCCGGCGTACGCCGCGCACCGCGGAGCAGTGAGCCACACCTTCGACCAGGAGCGCGCGGAGGCCGCCGTCCGCGAGCTGCTGGCCGCTGTCGGCGAGGACCCCGACCGCGAGGGTCTGCTCGAGACGCCCGCGCGCGTGGCCCGCATGTACCGCGAGATCTTCGCCGGGTTGCACCGCGACCCGGCCGAGGTGCTGACGACCGTCTTCGAAGAGGGCCACGACGAGATGGTCATCGTGCGCGACATGGAGCTGACCAGTCTCTGCGAGCACCACCTGGTGCCCTTCGTCGGCAAGGCGCACGTCGGGTACATCCCTAACGACGAGGGGCAGATCACCGGGCTGTCGAAGCTCGGCCGGCTGGTCGACCTCTACGCCCGGCGACCGCAGGTGCAGGAGCGGCTCACGACGCAGATCGCCGACGCGCTCGAGGAGCAGCTCAAGCCGCGCGGCGTGATCGTCGTCATCGAGGCGGAGCACCTGTGCATGTCCATCCGCGGGGTCCGCAAGCCCGGCTCGAGCACCGTCACCTCCGCCGTCCGCGGTCTGTTCCGCGACAGCACCTCGACGCGGGCCGAGGCGATGAGCCTGATCCTGCACCACTAGTGGTGCACGTCTCGCCCTAGGCTGAGGACATGCGCTGCATGGTGATGGGTGTCGTGAACGTGACACCCGACTCGTTCTCCGACGGTGGCGACTATCTCGACGCGACCGCGGCGATCGAGCACGGCCTGGCCTTGGTGAGCGAAGGCGCGGACCTGGTCGACGTGGGTGGCGAGTCCACTCGCCCCGGGGCGCCGCGCATCGAGGCCGACGAAGAGCTGCGCAGGGTCCTGCCGGTTGTCCGCGAGCTGGCGGCGGCCGGTGCGGTGGTGTCCATCGACACGACCCGCTCCTCCGTCGCCGACGCCGCTCTCGATGCGGGAGCCCAGATGGTCAACGACGTCTCCGGGGGGACGGCCGACCCCGGCATCCTCAAGGTCGTCGCTGCCGCGGGAGTGCGGTACGTCGTGATGCACAACCGTGGGCCCAGCGCCGACATGGCCGACCGTGCGGTGTACGCCGCCGTCGTGAAGGACGTCCTCGCCGAGCTGGACGAGCGAGTCGCCGCCGCGGTCGACGCCGGCGTCGCGCCCGAGCTTGTGGTCGTAGATCCGGGGATCGGTTTCGCGAAGACCGCCGAGCACAACCTCGCCCTGTTGGCTGCGCTGCCCGAGCTCGTGGCGGCCGGCCGGCCGGTGCTGGTGGGCGCGTCGCGCAAGTCCTTCCTGGGCACGGTCCTCGCCGGTCGGCCG
>CAZYXZ010000057.1:0-21892 GCA_964651395.1 uncultured Frankiaceae bacterium | reverse complement strand
CCGACCCTGATCCGGAACTTCTGCATCATCGCGCACATCGACCACGGCAAGTCGACGCTGGCCGACCGCATGCTCGAGATGACCGGGGTGATCGAGAAGCGCAACATGCGCGCGCAGTACCTCGACCGGATGGACATCGAGCGCGAGCGCGGCATCACCATCAAGGCGCAGAACGTCCGCCTGCCGTGGCAGGTCGAGGGGACCGAGTACGTCCTCGACCTCATCGACACGCCGGGCCACGTCGACTTCACGTACGAGGTGTCGCGGTCGCTCGCGGCCTGCGAGGGCGCGGTGCTGCTGGTCGACGCCGCGCAGGGGATCGAGGCGCAGACCCTGGCCAACCTCTACCTGGCGATCGAGAACGACCTGACCATCATCCCGGTGCTGAACAAGATCGACCTGCCCGCGGCCCAACCGGACAAGTACGCCGCGGAGCTCGCCCGCATCATCGGAGGTAGGCCGGAGGACGTCCTGCGGGTCAGTGCCAAGACCGGCGAGGGCGTTCAGCACCTGCTCGACGAGATCGTGCGCCAGGTGCCGGCGCCGACCGGCAACCCGGACGGCCCGCTGCGCGCCATGATCTTCGACTCGGTGTACGACGCCTACCGCGGCGTCATCACCTACGTGCGCGTCGTCGACGGCACGCTCACCACGCGCGAACGCTGTCTCATGATGTCGACCGGCGCGAGCCACGAGACGCTCGAGGTCGGGGTGATCTCACCGGAGCCGAACAAGACCGAGGCGCTGTCCGTCGGCGAGGTCGGATACGTCATCCCGGGGGTCAAGAACGTCCGGCAGGCGCGCGTCGGTGACACCATCACCGCCGCGAGCCGGCAGGCGCACGTGCCGCTGCACGGCTACCGCGACCCCAAGCCGATGGTCTACTCGGGTCTGTACCCGATGGACGGCTCCGAGTACCCCGCGCTGCGCGACGCGCTCGACAAGCTGCAGCTCAACGACGCCGCGCTCGTCTACGACCCGGAGACCTCGGTCGCCCTCGGCTTCGGCTTCCGCTGCGGCTTCCTCGGTCTGCTGCACATGGAGATCGTCCGCGAGCGGCTCGAGCGCGAGTTCGACCTGACGCTGATCTCGACCGCCCCCAACGTCATCTACCGCGTGCTCATGGAGAACGGCGACGAGGTCGTCGTGACGAACCCGTCGGAGATGCCCGAGGGCAAGGTGGCCGAGATCTACGAGCCCGTGGTCAAGGCCATGGTCATCGCGCCGGCCGAGTACGTCGGCACGATCATGGAGCTCTGCCAGTCGCGCCGCGGTGTGCAGCTGGCGATGGAGTACCTCAGCGAGGACCGGGTCGAGCTGCGCTACACGCTGCCGCTCGGCGAGATCATCTTCGACTTCTTCGACGCGCTGAAGAGCCGTACGCGCGGCTACGCCTCGCTCGACTACGAGCCGGCCGGCGAGCAGGTGGCCGACCTGGTGAAGGTGGACATCCTGCTGCAGGGCGAACCGGTCGACGCGTTCAGCGCGATCCTGCACAAGGAGAAGGCCTACTCGTACGGCGTGGCGATGACGCAGAAGCTGCGCGAGCTCATCCCGCGGCAGCAGTTCGAGGTGCCCATCCAGGCCGCGATCGGTTCGCGCGTCATCGCCCGCGAGAACATCCGGGCGATCCGCAAGGACGTGCTCGCCAAGTGCTACGGCGGCGACATCACCCGCAAGCGCAAGCTGCTGGAGAAGCAGAAGGAGGGCAAGAAGCGGATGAAGACCATCGGTCGCGTGGAGGTCCCGCAGGAGGCCTTCATCGCAGCACTGTCCACGAACCCGACGTAGGGGGAGCCACCATGGGGGACTTCGGCAGCAAGGTGTGGATCGCCCGTCCACCCGAGGACGTGTACGACGAGGTAGCGCACGTCGAGCGGCACGGCCACTGGTCGGCCGACCCGCTGGAGGTCACGGAGATCGTGCCGGGCCAGAGCTACTCCTCGACCGCGACGTCCAAGGGCAAGACCATCGAGGCGCAGGTCCAGGTCACCGAGGCGGAGCGGCCGCGGCGGTTCGCGTTCACCACGCAGGACATGACCGGCGAGTACGCCCACGTCTTCACGTTCACCCCCGAGGCGGACGGCACGCTGGTCCAGCGCAGCATCACGCCGACGAAGTTGAAGCTCGGCCAGCGGCTGCTCTTCCTGGCCGTCGTTAATGCGGTGAAGAAGCCGAGCGCGGCGACCACAATGACCAAGCTGAAGGAGCGGCTGGAGCATCCGGAGGGAACCTGAGGTGAGCGTCGCGCTGCGCGCGCCGACGGCTGAGGACATCGACGTCTGGCTGGAGATCGTTCTCGCCGTCGACGCGGTCGACGTCGGCGAGCCGGACTACACGATGGAGGACGTGCGCTCCGAGTGGGCGTCCCCGCGCTTCGACCTGGCCACCGACGCGTGGCTGGCCGAGGTGGACGGCGTCCCGGTCGGACACGGCTCCGCCTGGCACGCCGTGCCGGGCACGCTCGTCATGCTCGACTCGTACGTGCTGCCGGAGCATGCGGCCGTCGTCGAGCCGCTGCTGCTCGAGCGCATGGTCGCCCGGTCGGCCGAGTTCGCCGCCGCGGACGGCAAGGCTCTCGACATCCACACCGGCAACATGTCGGTCAACGTGGTCCGCGGCGAGACGTACGCCGCGCAGGGCTTCGCGGTCGTGCGCAAGTTCCACCGCATGACCATCGACTTCGACGGCCCGCCGGCCCCGCCCTCGCTGCCACCCGGCACGACGGTCGAGGCGGTCGGGGCCGAGGGTGCGCACATCGCGCACGGGGTCCTGCTCGCGGCTTTCCGCGACCACTGGGGCACGGGCACGGAGCCGTGGGACGAGTGGCGGCAGTCCCATGTCGAGCACGGGGACTTCGATCCCGAGCTGCTCCTCGTCGCGTCCGTCGACGGCGTCCCGGCCGCCGCGGTGCTGGGCTGGATGCACCCCTCCGGGGCGGGCAAGGTGCGCGAGCTCGGCGTCCTCGCCGACTACCGCCGCCGGGGGCTGGGGGAGGCGCTGCTGCGTGAGTCGTTCGTGCGCTTCCACGCCCGCGGGTGGACCGGCGCGCAGCTCGGCGTCGACACCGAGAACCTGACCGGCGCGCCCCGGCTCTACGAGCGGGTCGGGATGCACGTCGCCAACACCATCGACGTCTGGGAACGCCGGATCGAGCCTGCCGGGTGACCTTCGGCCTCTACGTCCACGTGCCGTTCTGCGCCCACCGGTGCGGCTACTGCGACTTCAACACCTACGCCGACCTCGACGACCTCCAGCAGGGCTATGTCGAGGCCGCGCTGCGCGAGATCGCGATGGCCCGGCGTGAGGTCGGCGAGCGAGGCGTCGACACGGTGTTCTTCGGCGGCGGTACGCCGACCCGGCTGCCGGCGGCACAGCTGGTCGCGCTGCTGCGAGCCGTCGACGACCAGCTCGGTCTGGCCCCCGGCGCGGAGGTCACGACCGAGGCGAACCCCGAGTCGGTCGACGCCGAGTACCTCGCCGCGCTGCGCGAGGGCGGCTTCACGCGCCTGTCGTTCGGCATGCAGAGCGCGGCGCCCCACGTCCTCGCGACCCTCGAGCGCCGGCACAGTGCGGGCCGACCGGAGCGATGCGTGGCCTGGGCGAAGGCGGCCGGCTTCGAACATGTCAGCCTCGACCTCATCTACGGCACGCCGGGGGAGACCCGCGACGACTGGCAGGCCTCGCTCGACGCGGCCGTCGGCGCCGCGCCGGACCACGTGTCGGCGTACGCGCTCGTCGTGGAGCCGGGCACGCGGATGCACGCGCAGGTGGCCCGCGGCGAGCTCGCCGCGACCGACCCGGACACCCAGGCGGACCGCTACGAGCAGGCGGACGAGGCACTGACGGCCGCCGGCTACGGGTGGTACGAGGTGAGCAACTGGGCCCGGCCCGGCGGCGCGTGCCGGCACAACCTGGGCTACTGGCGGGGCGCCGACTGGTGGGGCGTCGGGCCGGGCGCGCACAGCCACGTCGCCGGAGTGCGCTGGTGGAACGTGAAGCACCCGCGGACGTACGCCGAGCGGCTGGCTGCCTCCGCGTCACCCGAGGAGGCGCGGGAGGTGCTCACCGACGAGCAGCGGGCGGCCGAGCGGGTCCTGCTCGGCATCCGCCTGGCCGAGGGCCTGCCGGCGACGGGGCTGGACCCGCGCGAGGTCGACCGCATCGTCGCCGGCGGCCTGGCCGTCCGCAGCGGTGAGCGTCTCGTGCTCACGCGGCGCGGGCGGCTGCTGGCCGACGCGGTCGTGCGCGACCTCGTCGCCTGAGACAGGGGAGCGTCGCAACGCCGTCGAAACAGAGGGGACCCAGCATCTCCTTCGACGAAGAGGTCCCTCCTTGCGCCTGTCCTCGACCCGGGTCCGCCTGGCCGCCGCCAGCGCACTCCTTGCCGGCACTCTCGGTGGGGGCCTGGCCACGGGCGCTCCGGCCAAGCCGGTCGACGCCCCCACGCCGGGCATCGCCTGCGACAAGGGGTCCCTGCCCGAGAAGGTGCAGGGCCGCGCGCCGGCGGCCGACTTCGCCAGCGGCCGCGCGCTCAAGGGCTACACCTGCAACGCGCGAGAGATCAGCCACTCCGGCGTGAGCGGCGGTTTCCGGGTCGAGCGCTACGTCGACAAGGCCGGGCACGAGTGCGCGTACTACGACACGACGGCCCTGTTCGGGACGAACCTGGCCGACCAGGGCGCCGACGGCCCGGGCACCTACGTCCTGGACATGTCGAACCCGGCGGAGCCGATCCACACCGACACCTTGCGGACCCCGGCGTTCAGCTCGCCGCACGAGACGCTCCGGGTCAACGCCGCCCGGGGGCTGATCGCGGCGGTCTTCTCCACGCCGGCCGTCGCGCCCGGCACCGTCGACATCTTCGACATCAGCCAGGACTGCCGGCACCCGGTGCTGAAGACGAGCACACCGTTCGGCATCCTCGGCCACGAGAGCGGGTGGGCTCCGGACGGCATGACCTTCTACTCGGCCTCGCTGTACGGGCACACGGTGGCGGCGATCGACGTCAGCGACCTCACGGCGCCGAAGCTGGTGTGGGTCACCACCGACTACCAGTCGCACGGCCTGTCGATCAGCGACGACGGCAACACGCTGTTCATGGCCGAGGCGCCCTACGACGACAGCACCGACTTCCAGGGGCTGACCATCCTCGACGTCAGCGAGGTGCAGAAGCGGGTCCTCAACCCGAAGGTCCCCATCATCAGCCGGCTCACATGGCCGACGGTCAGCACGCCGCAGAACGCGACGCCGTTCACGAGCCGCGGACGCCGCTACGTCCTCGAGACGGATGAGTTCGGCGAGGACGACAAGATCGGGGGCGCGCGGATCATCGACGTGCACAACCTCGCCAAGCCGTTCGTCGTCTCCGACCTCCGGCTCGCGGTCAACCAGGCGAAGCTCCAGCCCGAGATCCAGGACGACCCCGGCAACGCGCAGCCCTTCCAGGGCTACCAGGCGCACTACTGCTCGCTGCCCAGCCGGGTCGACCCGCAGATCGTCGCGTGCAGCTTCATCCTGAGCGGGCTGCGGGTCTTCGACATCAGCAACGTCGCCCGGCCGAAGGAGATCGCGTACCACAACCGGCCGATCCCCAAGGGGCCGTTCGCCCAGGGGATGTCGGGCGCCGCGCAGGCGGCGATGTTCTGCGTGCCGGGCGCCTCCACGGCCCCGATCGAGGCACCGCCGAGCCAGCAGGCACGCGCCGGCGGCTTCGCGATGTCGGCGCCGGCGTACGACCAGGCCAGCGGCGACATCTGGTACACCGACGCGAACAGCGGCTTCTACGTCGTCCGCCTGACCGGCGCGGCCCGGCGGGCCAAGTTCGCGCCGCGGATCTCCTACCCGGGGAACTAGCCGGCCGGACGAAGTACCATTGGCACTCGGCTACGGAGAGTGCCAATGGGAGGTGACGCGGGCATGCTCGACGAGCGGAAGCTCGAGGTGCTGCGCGCCATCGTCGAGGACTTCGTCGCGACCAGCGAGCCGGTCGGGTCCAAGCACATCGTCGAGCGGCACAACCTCGGTGTGAGCCCGGCCACCGTGCGCAACGACATGTCCGCGCTCGAGGACGAGGGCTACATCGCACAGCCGCACACCAGCGCCGGACGCGTGCCGACCGACAAGGGCTACCGGCTCTTCGTCGACAAGCTCTCCGCGGTCAAGCCGCTCAGCGGGGCGGAGCGGCGCGCGATCGAGAGCTTCCTCGGCGGCGCGGTCGACCTCGACGACGTGGTGAACCGCAGCGTGCGTCTGCTCGCGCAGCTGACGCGCCAGGTTGCCGTGGTCCAGTACCCGTCGCTGACCCGCTCGTCGGTGCGCCACGTCGAGCTCGTGCACCTCACCGCCAACCGGCTGCTGGTCGTCCTGATCACCGACACCGGCCGGGTCGAGCAGCGCGTCGTCGAGCTGCCCACCGGGCTCGGCGCCGACCAGGTCACCCAGCTGCGAGACCTGCTCAACAGCCGGCTCGCCGACCTGCGACTTTCCGATGCGCCGGCCGCACTGACCGACGTACCGGATGGCACGCCCGCCGACCTGCGCCCGGTGATGACCACGTTGATGACCGTCCTGCTCGAGACGCTCGTCGAGCGCGCCGAGGAGCGGGTCGCCCTGGCCGGCACGGCCAACCTCACGCAGCACGCGCTCGACTTCCCGTTGATCCGCCCGGTGCTCGAGGCGCTGGAGGAGCAGGTCGTCCTGCTCAAGCTGCTCGGCGAGGCCAACGACCCGACGACGGTGCGCGTGCGCATCGGCGAGGAGAACACCGTCGAGGGCCTGCGCTCCACCAGCGTCGTGTCGATCGGCTACGGCCCGGGCACGGCCGTCGCCAGTCTCGGCATCCTGGGACCGACCCGCATGGACTACCCCGGCTCGATCTCCGCGGTGCGCGCGGTGGCGCGCTACGTCGGCGACCTGCTCGGCGGCGGAGCGTGACGGTGACGGCGGACCTCTACGCCGTGCTCGGGCTCTCCCGCGAGTGCAGCGACGACGACATCAAGCGGGCGTACCGGAAGCTGGCACGCGAGTACCACCCGGACGTCAACCCGGACGACGAGCACCGCGAGAAGTTCAAGGAGATCACGGCCGCGTACAACATCCTGTCCGACCCCGAGAAGCGGCAGCGCTACGACCTCGGGATGGACGGCGGGGCGTTCGGCTTCGGCGGGCTCGGCGACATCTTCGAGGCGTTCTTCGGCGCCGGCTTCGGCGGCGCGCAACGCGGTCCGCGTTCCCGCGTGCAGCAGGGTGCGGACATCCTCGTGGTGACCGAGCTGGACCTGGCCGAGGCCGCGTTCGGTGTACGCCGTGACGTCACCTTCAACACGGCTGTCGTGTGCCCGACCTGCACGGGCTCCGGTTGCGCGGCCGGCACGCATCCCGAGACCTGCGGCCAGTGCCGCGGTCGCGGCGAGGTGAGCCAGGTCGCGCGGAGCTTCCTCGGTCAGGTGATGACCTCCCGCCCGTGCCCGGCCTGCAGCGGCACGGGCTCCGTGGTCACGAGCCCGTGCCACGACTGCGGCGGTCCGGGCCGCGTGTCGCAGCAGCGCACCGTGACCGTGCAGGTGCCGGCCGGCATCGACCACGGCATGCGCATCCGGCTCAGCGGCGAGGGCGAGGTGGGCCCCGGTGGCGGCCCGGCCGGCGACCTCTACGTCGAGTGCCGGGTCGCCGACCACCCCGTCTTCGAGCGCGACGGTGACGACCTGCACTGCTCCGTCGCCCTCCCCATGACCACCGCCGCGCTCGGCACGACGCTCACGCTGGAGACGCTCGACGGCGAGGTGGAGGTGTCCATCCGCGCCGGCACGCAGTCCGGCCACGTCGTCACGATGCGCGCGCGCGGCATCCCTCATCTGCGGGGGACCGGCCGCGGCGACCTGCACGTGCACGTCGAGGTCCGTACGCCGACGCACCTCGACGACGAGCAGGAGCGGCTGCTGCGCGAGCTGGCCAAGCTGCGCGGCGACGAGGACCCGAAGGGCGCCGGTGGGCAGGGACTGTTCGGCCGGCTCCGCGACGCGTTCTCCGGGAAGTGACCCGCCCGCTTTTCTTCGCCGAGCCCCAAGCCGTGTCCGGCGACGAGATCGTGCTGGACGGCGCCGAGGGGCGCCATGCGGCGGTCGTGCGCCGGGTGCGTGTCGGGGAGCTCGTCGACGTCGCCGACGGCATGGGCGCGGTGGCGGAGTGCCGGGTGGCCCGGGTCGGCGACGGGCTCCTGGCGCTCGAGGTGACCGGCCGGCGTACCGAGCCGGTGCCGCAGCCGCGGCTCGTGGTGGTGCAGGCCCTGGCGAAGGGTGGGCGCGACGAGGAAGCCGTCGCGGCCATGACCGAGGTCGGCGTGGACGAGGTCGTGCCGTGGTCGGCGGCCCGGTCGATCGTGCAGTGGCAGGGGCCGCGCGGGGAGCGTTCGCGCGAGCGCTGGCACGCCACGGCGCGGGAGGCCGCGAAGCAGTCGCGCCGCGCGCGCATCCCCGTCGTCGCCGGGCTGGCCGACACGGCGGCGGTCGCCACGTTGGTCGGGGCCGCGGCGTCGGCGGCTGTCCTGCACGAGTCGGCCGCGACCTCCCTGGCTGAGCTGGCGCTGCCGGCGACCGGTGACGTCGTGCTGGTGGTCGGGCCCGAGGGCGGGATCACGGACGACGAGCTGGCCGCGTTCGCCGCGGCCGGCGCTCCGGCGTACCGGCTGGGGCCGAGCGTCCTGCGCAGCGGCACGGCCGGGGTGGTGGCCGCCGGCGTCGTCCTCTCGCGCTGCCGCTGGTAGTGGGGAGCTAGCAGCCCCGCGCCAGGAGCAGCTCCCGCGCGCGAGAGCGCGACCGGTTGTACTCGGACCAGCTGGCGTCGGCAGGTGGGGCGTCGAGCAGCTCGCAGGCCCTGGCGCCGGGCAGCCGCAGCAGCTCCGGCACGGCATCCGCGCTGAGCGAGCTGAGGTAGTAGTCGTCCAATGTCGCCGACGCCTGGAAGCGCTCGACGGCGCGCCGGGCGATCAAGGCGTCGGGGTTGGCCAGGTTGAGGACGACGAGCGTGACGGCGGCGCTGACGACGACCGCACGGGCCAGCCAGTCGCCGCGCCACAGCGCGCCGGCGACGAGCACCATCGCGAAGACGACCGCGAGCCAGAGGATCGTCGCGTGCACGCTGATGCGCAGCCGGGTGAGGCCGAACGCCGACTCGTAGAGGCCGATCCGGCGCAGCGCGCTGGCCAGCACGACGAGGGTGAACAGGCAGAGCGCCGCGAGCGCGGCGCGGGCCAGCCGCCGGTCGGCCGGGTCGGAGAGGTCGGCGGTGTGCACCGCGGCCGCGATCACGGCGAGGGTCAGCACCGCGACCGCGACCAGCTGGAAGAACCCCTCGCGCGCGTACTCGGCGTACGTGAGGCCGCTCGTCTCGAGCACGTGCTCGTTGCCGCCGAAGAGCACCGCGAGCTGAACCAGGACGAAAACGAAGAACAGCAGGTCGAGGACGACGAGAGGGACGAGCCACTCCGTGCGGGTCAGTCGCCGGGCGCCCTGGGTCGCCGGCGCGGCGACCGGGCGCAGGCTCGCGTAGAGGCCGGCTCCGGTCAGCAGCAGCGCGGCGCCGAAGACGAACAGCCGCGGCGGCAGCGTCCCCCAGTCGACGTCGGGGACCAGGACGTTGGTGGTCAGCTCGGCGAAGGCCTCGTCCGCGCTGGCGAACAGCGCCCCGAAGACGATGACCAGCACGCCGGCGATCGCGCCGCCGACGAGGGCGGGCTGCAGGTTGCCCACGGGGCGGCCGGCGAGCCGGCGGGACAGGGGTCGCAGGAGGAACGCCGGTGCGCTGAGGCAGCGCAGCGCGACGCTCACCCCGCTCATGACGAACGAGGTCCAGGTGCTGAAGCCGGTCAGGGTCAGGCAGCCGAGCGTGGCGACGGCCAGCACGTCGAGCGTGATCAGCCAGGGCGCCGCGCGCACGAGCGGCATCAGCAGCAGCACAGCGATGAGTCCGGCGTAGGTCCAGCGCCAGGCGTCGAGCCGGTGGCGGACCGCCGGCAGCAGCGCCGCGCCGATGGCGGCGACGGAGAGCGTGACGTTGAGCCCCGGCAGCGCGTCCAGCATGACGATCGCCGGGACGATGGCCGCGGCCGCGGCGGCGGGCGGGAACCAGGCCGGCGGCGCCGGCCGTTCCGCGGCCTCGGCCCAGAAGTCGTCGCGGACGGCCATCGTGAACATCACGCCACCTTCGGGAGGTCGACCACCATGCGGCAGCCGGTGGGGGAGTTGCGCTCGGCGCGGATCGCGCCGCCGTGCAGCCCGACGATCCAGTGCGCGATGGCCAGGCCGAGCCCGCTGCCGCCGCTGTCGGCGGTGCGCGCGGTGTCGAGCCGGTAGAAGCGTTCGAAGACCCGGTGCGCTGCCTCCGCGGGGATGCCGGGGCCGTGGTCGGCCACGGCGATCCGCACGTGGTCGTCGACGACGTCGGCGGTCACCTGCACCACCTGGCCGGGAGGGGAGTGGCGCAGGGCGTTGTCGACGAGATTCGTGACCACCTGGTGCACGCGCTCCTCGTCGCCGTGCAGCGTCAGCCCGTCCGGGTGCACCCGGACGTCGACGACGACGTCGCCACCGCTGATCTGCCGGCGCGCGGCCGCGGCGTCGCGGCTGGCCCGCTCCAGGAACGGCTTCGCGGCGAAGGTCTGCAGGTCGAGCGGGACCGCGCCGGACTCCAGCCGCGACAGGTCGAGCAGCTGCGCGACCAGACGGCCGAGCCGCTCGGTCTCGCGCAGCATCGTCCGCAGCGTGTCCGGGTCGGGCTCGCCGACGCCGTCCACGAGGTTCTCGAGGACCGCCTGCAGGGCGCTGATCGGCGTACGCAGCTCGTGGCTGACGTTGGCGACCAGGTCGCGGCGCATGCGGTCGACCTCGGCCAGGTCGGCGGCCATCTGGTTGAACGCGCGGGCCAGGTCGCCGACCTCGTCGCGGCTGCTCGCGTGCACGCGCTGCGAGTAGTCGCCCGCAGCCATGCGCGCGGCGGCGTCGGCCATCTCGCGCAGCGGCGAGGTCATGCCGCGGGCGAGCAGCTGCACCATGAGCAGGCCGAGGGCGCCGGCGACCACCCAGCGGACGATCGCCCGGATCTCCAGGACGACGCCGATCTCGTTGACCGCGATGGTCACGACGACCGCGGCGACGATCAGCGCGCCCAGCTTCGTCTTGATGGAGCGCAGCGGGTCGAGCGGCCTCACGCGGGCACCTCGACGGCGTACCCGACGCCGTGGATCGTGCGCACGAGCTCGGCGCCGAGCTTGCGGCGCAAGGCGGCGACGTGGGAGTCGACGGTGCGCGCGCCGCTGCCGTCGGCGTAGCCCCACACGTCGTTGAGCAGCTGCTCGCGGGTGAACACGACACCCGGCTTCGCGGCCATGCGGACCAGCAGGTCGAACTCGGTCGGCGTGAGATGCACGTCGTCTGCGCCTCTGCTGACCCGCCGCGACGCCCCGTCGACGACCACGTCGCCGAGGTGCAGGCGTGCCGTCTCCGGCTCGGTCCGGTGCGTGCGCCGGAGGACCGCCTGGATCCGGGCGACCAGCTCGCGCGGGCTGAACGGCTTGGTCAGGTAGTCGTCGGCGCCGACCCCGAGACCGACCAGCAGGTCGGTCTCCGCGTCGCGCGCCGTCAGCATGACGACGGGGACGGCGCGCTCGCGCTGGATCTGGCGGCACACCTCGATGCCGTCGATGCCGGGCAGCATCACGTCGAGCACGACCAGGTCCGGGCGGAACCGGTGGACCAGCTCGACGCCGGCGTGGCCGTCGTGCGCGACGGCGACCTCGAAGCCCTCGGCGCGCAGCCGGTCGGCGACGGCGGCAGCGATGGTCGGTTCGTCCTCCACCACCGCGATGCGCCGCATGGGTCCGAGTCTAGGAAGCACGTGTGCCGCACGGGCCGGGAACATGTGAAGATCCCGTGCAGATCGCTACCAGGCCGGCTGCGCCGCCAAGGCGGTGGTCGTCACCGGCGACGAGCCCGGGTGCCAGCGCTGGATCGCGGAGGGGTTGTCGCTGTCGTTCACGTTGAACACCATGTGCGCGCCGGGGTGGTGGAACGCGAACTCCACTCGACCGAGGTAGGGGAGCCGGAAGAGCGTCTGGTGCGATCCGGCCGCAGCGTATGCGCGCGCTTCGAGCTGGGTGGCGGTGGCACAGAACGCCACGACGTCGCGGTAGGCGGTGCTGACGCCGATCCGCTGCAGCACGCAGCCCTGCCGGGCGAACGCCCAGGTCGTGCTGTCGTCCTCGAGCACCTCGTACGGGCCGGTCGTGTCGAGCACGCGCAGGTTCGGGTCGTCGTCGCCGCAGCACGGGTTGTGCAGGTAGTAGAGCTTCGAGCCGTCCTGGTCGAGCGCGAGGTCCGTGATCGAGCCCTGCTCCGGCGGGGACGCCGACGAGGACCACGCGTGCTCCTTGCCCGTGGCGAGGTCGCGCACGACCACGGTCTCGCCCTGGTCGGCGCAGGCGACGCGGACGTAAGCGAGCTTGCGGCCGTCACCGGACACGGTGATGTTGCCGATTGCGTGGGTGCCGGAGTGCGACGCCACGACCGTCCGCTCGGCGGCCCCCGGCGCGGTGGAGATCGCCATCACGTCGCTGGCGCAGGTTCCCTGGCCGCGCACGAAGTACACGGTGGTCCCGTCCGGCCCCATCACGGGGGTTGCCGCGCCGCCGCCGGGCCGCTCGGCGGTCAGGTAGCGGGTGATGGCGCCGTCGCTGGCACGGAACAGCGCGAGCCTCGCGTCCTTGACCGCGACGAAGTTCGTCGGCGTGTCGCCGCCTGACGTGGTCTCCTCCGTGGTGAGGCGTACCGGCAGCGCGACGAACCAGGTGATGCCGCCGTCGGCGTCGCTGCGCGTCGTCGCGGTCACGGAACCGGCATCGACCGACGCCGGCTTCTTGAACCCGATCGAGGCGCGCCAGGGCATGTCCTGCCCGGCTTCGGTGTGCGCACTGCCCAGCGACTGGCCGTCGAGCGCACGGACCTCGGTCTGGATGGCGTGGTGGTAGCCGACGATCGTGCCGGAGACCTGCACGGGCGTCGTGATCGACGCCGGGACGGACGGTTCCGTCACGTCGAGGTTCTGCTGCAGGGCATGCATGACGACCCACGGGCCGTCGGCCTCGTTCTCGCCGTAGGAGCGCAGTGTCACGGTAGTGACCACGATCGGCCGGGCCCCCTGCTCCTGGGTGCGGAGCAGGTCGATCTCGACGACCCGGGGCTCGACCGCACGCGTCGCGCTCTTGGTCCACGTGCCGGTGCCGAGGAAGACCTTGCGGAACGAGTCGACCGCGGTCTCGGGCGTGGCCAGCTCGGGTAGCGCCGATCGCGCCCACTGGTCGGCCTCGCCCTGGGTCGCGAACGGCCACACCGCCTCGATACGTGTGCTCGCCGGGACGGCGACTGCGGTCGGCGACGCTGACGGGGTGCTCGAGGGTCCTTCGGAGAGGCTCTCGTCCGGTGTGGGGGTGACGTCGGTGATGCCGACCTGGGTCTTGCCGTCGTCGCCGGTGTAGACCACGACGGCGACGGCCGCGACCGAGAGGGCCGTGGCCGCCGCCAGCGCCCCGCCCTGCCAGAACCGGATCCGGCGCCGGGCGGCGATGCGCTGCTTGATCTGCGTGTAGCCCTCGGGGGACGGCTCGACCGTGCTGGCCTCGGCCTGCAGTGCCGCGCGGAGCTGGTCGTCGGCGTTGCTCATGACGACGCCTCCAGGTGGTTTGCGAGCGCGGCCTTGCCGCGGTGGATGTGGCTCTTGACGGCCCCGGGCGTGCAGCCCATGGCCTCGGCGATCTGCGCCTCGGACAGCTCGGCGTAGTAGCGAAGGACGATGGCCTCGCGCTGGCGGGCGGGCAGTGCCTTGATGGCCGTGACGACGTCCTGCCGCTCGGCGCGCGCGAGGGCGTCGTACTCGGCGCTCGGCGCGTCGGGCATAGGGGCCGTCGCGTGCTTGCGGGCGACCAGCCGCCGGCGCATGCGCGACCGGGCCAGGTTGAGCACCGTCGAGCGGAGGTACGCCGCCGCCTTGTCCGGGTCCTGGATCCGCCGCCAGGCGCCGTGCATCTTCACGTAGGCGTCCTGGACGACCTCCTCGCTGGCGCCCACGTCGTCGAGGAGCAGGGCGGCCAGCCGGACCAGTGCGCGGTAGTGCTCGGTGTAGAGCGCGGTGAGCGCCTCGTCGGCGCTCGTCGGGACCGCGGCGCTCGCGTCCCCCCACGTCATGGTCCCGATCATGCCCCTACAGACGCGCAGCGGCCCCGAAGGTTGACCCGGCTGCTAGGTTCTGCCGCGACGACGTGGCCGGCGCCAGCGCGTCGCATCCCAGATTCGGCGCGTAGCAGACCTAGGCTTGAAACCATGCGTCCAGTGCGCGTCGCGACGTGCGCGGCTCTCGCGCTGTCCCTCGGCCTGTCGGCCGCCGTGATCACCGCTCCGCTGCTCGCCCTCGCGCCGGCCGCGCACGCGCAGAGCGACGAGCCGACGCAGGAGCCCTACACCCCGCCACCCACGCTCGCGCCGAGCTCGCCCTCGGCGTACACCGCCTCCGCCCAGCCGTCGGCCTCGGGCAAGCCCACACCTCGCCGGACCGCGCAGCAGACCGTCCGCCCGGCCCGGACCGCGACGGCGACTCCCGCGGCGGTGCCGTCGCCGACGCCGTCACCGTCACCGACGCCGAGCGCGCAGGTGACGGTGCCGGACGAGACGCCGGCGGCGGTCGTCCTCACTCTGGAGCCGGTCAGCGAGACCTCGGCCTCGCCGGTCGCGGTGCGCGGCTCGCCGGGTCGGTCGCTGGCCAAGACGGCGCTGCTCGCCGTGCTCGGCGCGATGGTGCTGCTGGGGATCGGCGGTCTCATCGGCCTCGTCCTCACCCGCGACCCGCGCGAGGCGTCCCGGCCGTGAGCGCCGACTGTCTGTTCTGCCGCATCGTCGCCGGCGAGATCCCGGCCACGGTCGTCCGGGAGACCGACACGACGGTCGCGTTCCGCGACGTGAACCCGCAGGCACCGACGCACGTGCTGGTCATCCCGCGCGAGCACCTGCCCCACCTGGCGGCGCTGGCCGACAGTCCGCAGCTGCTCGCCGCGGTGCTGAGCGAGGCGGCCGCGGTGGCCGAAGCCGAGGGCGTCGCCGGCAGTGGCTGGCGGCTGGTCTTCAACACCGGCGACGAGGGCGGTCAGACCGTCCACCACGTGCACGCGCACGTCCTCGGCGGCCGCCAGATGAGCTGGCCCCCCGGGTAAGATCGGGACAGGCGCACAGCGCCTGCATGGGCACAGCGTTGGACACCGTCCCGGAGAGCAGGCACCGACACCCGCGTGGCAGAGAGCACCCGGACGAAGATCGTCGTACCAGGCGCGCACTCGATGGTGAGTCTGCTGGGCCAGCGCGACGAGCTGCTGGCCATCGTGGAGAAGGCCTTCGGCGCCGACATCCTCGTCCGCGGCAACGAGATCACCGTCACCGGCGACGCGCCTGAGGTGGACACGGTGGTGCGGCTGTTCGAGGAGCTCATCGCGCTGCTCGACAAGGGGGATCAGCTCACCGCGGAGACGGTCGGACGCACGCTCACGATGCTGCAGGGCGCCTCCGACACCGGGCCGTCGGAGAGTCCTGCCGAGGTGCTCAGCCTCAACGTGCTGTCCAACCGCGGTCGCACCATCCGGCCCAAGACCTTGAACCAGAAGCGCTACGTCGACGCGATCGACAAGCACACCGTGGTCTTCGGCATCGGCCCGGCCGGCACCGGCAAGACCTACCTGGCGATGGCCAAGGCCGTGCAGGCGCTGCAAGCCAAGCAGGTGAACCGGATCATCCTGACCCGGCCCGCGGTCGAGGCCGGCGAGCGCCTCGGGTTCCTGCCCGGCACGCTCTACGAGAAGATCGACCCCTACCTGCGGCCGCTCTACGACGCGCTGCACGACATGCTCGACCCCGAGTCGATCCCGCGGCTGATGGCCGCCGGCACCATCGAGGTCGCGCCCCTGGCCTACATGCGCGGCCGGACCCTGAATGACGCCTTCATCATCCTGGACGAGGCGCAGAACACGTCCCCCGAGCAGATGAAGATGTTCCTCACCCGACTGGGCTTCGGCGCGAAGATCGTCGTCACCGGCGACGTCACGCAGGTCGACCTGCCGGCCGGGACGCAGAGCGGGCTGCGCGTGGTGAAGGAGATCCTCGACGGCATCGAGGACATCCACTTCTCGCACCTGACGAGTGCGGACGTCGTACGCCACAAGCTGGTCGGCGAGATCGTCGACGCCTACGGCCGCTACGACGCCGAGCGCGCCGCGCCGAGGTCGTCCGGCCCCGCGTCACGCAGCAGGAAACAAGAAGGCCGGAAGTAGATGGCCGTCTTCGTCGCGAACGAGAGCGACCGGCCGGTCGACGAAGCGGCTTTGGTCGCGCTGGCCCGCCACGTGCTGGCCGAGATGGGTGTGGACCCGCTGGCCGAGCTGTCCATCCTGCTGGTGGACCTGGGCGCGATGGAGCGGCTGCACGTGCGCTGGATGGACGAGGCCGGGCCCACGGATGTCCTGGCTTTCCCGATGGACGAGCTGGACGAGCGCGCCTCCACGTCCGGCGGCCGCGACGACGACGAGCCCGCGCCGACGTTGCTCGGCGACGTGGTGCTCTGCCCCGAGGTCGCCGAGGCGCAGGCCAAGCAGGTCGGCCACACCACCGAGGAGGAGCTGCACCTGCTCTGCACGCACGGGGTGCTCCACCTGCTCGGCTACGACCACGCGGAGCCGGCCGAGGAGACCGCGATGCGCAAGGAGCAGCAGCGCGTCCTCGCGTCCTGGAGCGCTCGGGAAGCCGACGCGTGAGCGGCTTCGACCTCACCCTCACCTCGCTGGCGATCCTGCTGGTGCTGCTCGCCGGCGTGTTCGCCTGCATCGACTCGGCTATCTCGCGCATGTCGCGCGTCCGCGCCGAGAAGCTGCTGCGGGAGGGCCGCAACGGCTCACCGCGGCTCACTCAGATCACGTCCGACCCACGGCGCTACCTCAACGTCGTCCTGCTGCTGCGCGTCGCCGCCGAGCTGGGGGCCACGTGCATCGTCACGGTGCTCATCGTCCGCGACATCGGTGACGGCAACTGGGCGATCGTCATCGCCGCCGCTGTGATGACCCTGGTCAGCTACGTCCTCGTCGGGGTCGCCCCCCGGACGATCGGCGTCCAGCACTCCGACTCGATCGCGCTACGCAGCGCCGGCGCCGTGGTCACCCTGACCCGCATCCTCGGGCCGCTGCCGAAGCTGCTCATCCTCATCGGCAACGCCCTCACCCCCGGCCGCGGCTTCCCCAGCGGGCCGTTCGCCACGGAGGCCGAGCTCCGTGACCTGGTCGATCTGGCCGAGCAGCGCAAGGTCATCGAAGAGGGCGAGCGGGCGATGATCCACTCGGTCTTCGAGCTGGGCGACACGCTGGTCCGCGAGGTCATGGTGCCGCGCACCGAGGTCGTGCACATCGAGCGCGGCAAGACGATCAAGCAGGCCCTCACGCTGGCGCTGCGCAGCGGCTTCTCCCGCATCCCGGTGACCGGCGAGAACGAGGACGACATCGTCGGCGTGCTCTATCTCAAGGACATCGTGCGCAAGGTGATCGACGGCAAGGGCGACGTGAAGGTGGACGAGGTGATGCGCGCCCCGCTCTTCGTGCCGGACTCCAAGCCGGTCGACGAGCTGCTCCGCGAGATGCAGCGTGACCAGGTGCACATGGCGATCGTCATCGACGAGTACGGCGGCACCGCCGGCCTCGTGACCATCGAGGACATCCTCGAGGAGATCGTGGGCGAGATCACCGACGAGTACGACACGCGCGAGGTGCCACCGATCGAGCGGGTCGACGCGAACACGGCGCGGGTGACGTCGCGGCTGCCGGTCGACGAGCTCAACGAGCTCTTCGACGTCGACCTGCCCACCGACGACGTCGACACCGTCGGTGGCCTGCTGGCCAGCGTCCTGGGCAAGGTGCCGATCGACGGCGCCTCGGTGAAGGTGCAGGGGCTCACGCTGACGGCGGAGAGCCCGAAGGGCCGGCGGAACAAGATCGGCACCGTCCTGGTGCACCGCGACGGCAAGGCGGCCAAGGATCGCGAGCGCCGTGCCTGACCTCGACGCGGAGGACGAGAAGCTGGTCACGCTCGCGCGGTCGAGCCTGCTCCGGTCCCAGGGGGCGCGCGAAGGTGCGGCGGTGCGCGATGACATCGGACGCACGTACACCGCCACCGCGGTGTCGCTCGGTCCGATGGACCTCTCGGCGCTCGAGCTCGCCGCGGCGATGGCGGCCTCGAGCGGTGTGACGCGGCTCGAGGCGGCGGCGTACGCCAACGCCGACGGGAGCGCACCGACGGACCGCGCGCGGGCCGTCGTCGCTGCGCTCGGCGACCCCGTCGTCCATGTCGTGCACGTGGACGGATGACCACGCACCGCAGCGGGTTCGCGTGCGTGGTCGGCCGGCCCAACGCCGGCAAGTCCACCCTGACCAACGCGCTCGTCGGCACGAAGGTGGCCATCGCCTCCAACCGCCCGCAGACGACCCGCCACGCCGTGCGGGGCATCGTGCACCGGCCGGACGCGCAGCTGGTGCTCGTGGACACGCCGGGCCTGCACAAGCCGCGGACGCTCCTCGGGCAGCGGCTCAACGACATCGTGCGCACGACGTGGTCGTCGGTCGACGTCATCGCCTTCTGCGTCTCGGCCAACGACAAGGTCGGCACCGGCGACCAGTTCGTCGCCCGCGAACTGGCGCAGCTGAAGACGCCGGTCGTTGCCGTCGTCACCAAGGGCGACACGGTCGACCCGGACGCCATGGGCCGCCAGCTGCTGGCCGTCTCCGAGCTCGGCGACTGGGCCGAGGTCGTGCCCTGCTCGGCCGTGAAGGACTGGCAGCTCGACGTCGTGACCGACCTGCTCGTGGCCCGGCTCCCGGAGGGTCCGGTGCTCTACCCGGAGGGTGAGCTCACCGACGAGCCGGAGGCGGTGATGGTGGCCGAGCTGGTTCGCGAGGCCGCGCTCGAGGGCGTGCGCGACGAGCTGCCGCACTCTCTCGCGGTGGTGGTCGAGGAGATGGGCAAGCGTGAGGGCCGCGACCTGATCGACGTCCACGCCATCCTCTACGTCGAGCGGGACAGCCAGAAGTCGATCGTCATCGGGCACAAGGGTGCCCGGCTGAAAGCGGTCGGCACCGCGGCGCGCAAGCAGATCGAGGCATTGCTCGGCTCTCCCGTCTACCTCGACCTGCGCATCAAGGTCGCCAAGGACTGGCAGCGCGACCCCAAACAGCTCCGCCGCCTCGGCTTCTAGAGCAGCGAGGCGAGCGGAGCCTCCCACTCCGTCCACGTCTCGCGGCGCTGGAAGCCGATCTCGACGTTCACGCGCAGCATGTGCTCGTTGGTCACCGAGTTCCACGTCTCGACCATCTGCGCTTCGGGGAACGCGTCGAGCAGCGCCAGGATGTTGGCGGTCTTCACGAGCCGGCCGAGGCCGCGCCCGCGATGTGCCGGGACGACCGCGGTGTCCTCCTGGTCGACGTGCCAGACGCGCAGGGGCGGCACGATCAGCTCCGTGAACGCCGCGACCGTGCGCGTGGCCGACTCGACGGCGGCGGCCACGAGGAACTCGTGCTCGCGCGCCCGCACCACCCGCTCGGACTCGCGAGTGCGCTCCGGTGTGAACGTCATGTCCTCGAAGTCCATCTCCCCGCGCGGCGCGTCGTTCATCGCGCCGATCGCGGCGACGTACGACTCGAGCAGGTCGTCGGGGCAGTGGTTGCGCCAGTAGACGAGCTCGTAGCCGTCGGGGACGTTCGAGGCCCACTTCTGGTACGCGTCGCGGTCGATCGAGGTCAGGTCGAGAACGCTGCGGTAGTCCGACTCCGCGAGCTTGAGCCCGAGCTCGCCGTACGCGCGGCGGACGACGGGGTCGTCCCGGCCCTCGACGGCGAACAGTGTCTTGCCCAGCTCCGCGCCGGCCTCGGCGGCGTAGCGGACCGACGTCCGCAGGGCGTCGACGGCGACGGCTTCGTCGACGTCCCAGCGGTAGTCGAGCTCGGTGTCGAGGCGGTGCTGGTTCTCCGTCAGCTCCTCGCCCCACCAGCCCACGGCCCCGGCGGCGATCGGCCGGCCGTCGGCCGCCTCGGTGACGAAGAAGTCCTTCGGTAGGTGCCGGCGCGTGTGTCGCAGCATAGGCGCGTAGAAGCTCGCCGGGGTGGTCGGGAGACCAGGATTCATGTGCTTCTCGACCACGGCGAGGACGCCGGCGTACGCAGCGACGTCGGCGTCCAGGCTGGGGTCGAGCTTCCGGGTGCGCACGAGGCCAACAGCATCCTTGGCCGGGCTTTCTCGCGCCACCGATTTCCGGCAACCGAGAAGCGACGTCGTGACACAGCGGTGGGGGAGAATCGAGCGGTGACGCTCTACCGGGACACCGCCGTCGTGCTGCGCACGCAGAAGCTGGGCGAGGCGGACCGCATCGTCACGATGCTCACCCGCCGGAACGGCAAGGTGCGCGCGGTGGCGAAGGGCGTCCGGCGTACCAAGAGCCGGTTCGGCGCGCGGGTCGAGCCGTTCACCCACGTGGACGTGCAGAACTACCGTGGCCGCGAGCTCGACATCGTCACGCAGGCGGAGATCGTCGACAGCTTCCCGTCGGCGATGAGCGACTACGACCGCTACACGAGTGGCACCGCCATCCTCGAGACGGTCGACCGGCTGACCGAGGAGCACGAGCCGTCACTGCGCCTCTACCTGCTCCTGGTCGGCGCGCTGCGCGCGCTGGAGGCGGGCGAGCACGACGCCGGCCTGGTCCTCGACTCGTTCCTGCTGCGCGCGCTCGCTCTGTCCGGCTACGAGCCCGGCCTGTCCCGCTGCGCCGGCTGTGGTGCCCCCGGACCGCACCGCGCGTTCCACGTCGCCGCGGGCGGCGCCGTCTGCGCGGCCTGCCGGCCGGCCGGGGCCGCGTCCCCGTCGCCCGGTGCGCTGACCCTCATGGCCGACCTGTCGCTCGGCAACTGGTCCGGCGCCGACCCGACCGAGCGCGGCGTACGCCGGGAGGCTTCCGGTCTGGTCGCGGCGTACCTGGAGCACCACCTCGACCGCCGCCTGCGCGCCCTCGCGATGGTCGAGCGGTAGAAGGATCAACCTGATGGCCCGCCGCCAGCTGCAACCCCCGACGCCCCACCCGTCCGGGGCGGTCGCGCCGGACATCGACAAGCGGCTCGTGCCGAGGCATGTCGCGCTGGTGATGGACGGCAACGGCCGCTGGGCGAAGAGCCGCGGGCTGCCGCGCACCGCGGGCCACGAGGCCGGCGAGGTCGCGCTGTTCGACTGCGTCGACGGCGCGCTCGAGGTCGGCATCGGCTGGCTGTCGGCGTACGCGTTCTCCACCGAGAACTGGCGCCGGCCGATCGACGAGGTCCGCTTCCTCATGGAGTTCAACGAGTCGGTCCTGATCCGCCGGCGCGACGAGATGCATGCGCGCGGCGTACGGGTGCACTGGGCCGGGCGACGGCAGCGGCTGCCCAAGCGCGTCATCCGCCGCCTCGAAGAGGCGGAGGAGCTGACCCGGGACAACCGGACGATGCACCTGGTCATGTGCGTGAACTACGGCGGTCGCGCGGAGATCGTGGATGCGGCGCGCGCGCTCGTGGCCGAGGCCGTCGCCGGGGGGCTCACCCCGGACCAGGTGACCGAGAAGTCGTTCGCGCGCCATCTCGACGAGCCCGAGATGCCCGACGTCGACCTGTTCATCCGGACGTCGGGGGAGATGCGCACGAGCAACTTCCTGCCCTGGCAGAGCGCCTACGCCGAGCTCTGCTTCGTCGACCGGCTGTGGCCCGACTTCGACCGCCGTGACCTCTGGACGGCCGGGGAGGAGT